>NZ_CAMLFY010000031.1 GCF_946479415.1 uncultured Shinella sp.
CATCGGTGATCTGGCACATCACGTCGACATAGTGCACGCCGCAGTCGACGATCGGCGGCGTCGTGTCCATCAGCGCCTTGTGGGTCGCCCAGGTCGGGCCGCTGGACTGCTGGTTCAGGTTCATGCGGAACACGTAGGGGCCGCCCAGCTTGCGGGCTTCCTCGATGAGACGGATCCACGAGGGATGATGGCGCAGGATATAGCCGACGACCAGCTTGCGGCCGTTCGCCTTGGCGCAGGCAACCACCCGTTCGGCGTCGGCGACCGTGGTCGCCAGCGGCTTTTCGAGGAAGACATGCGAACCGGCTTCCATCGCTGCGATGGCATATTCGGCATGGCTGTCCGAATAGGTGCTGATCGAGCAGAGTTCCGGCTTGAATTCATGCAGCGCATCGAGGAACGACGGGTGGATCTCGTAGCCTTCCAGACCGGCGGGAACCGGAACCTTCGAGCGGTTGACGAGGCCGACGATCTCGTAGCCGGGGTTTTCGTGATAGGCGAGCGCATGGCTGCGGCCCATATTGCCGAGGCCGGCGGAAAGAACGCGGATGGGGGTCATGGCTGAACTCACTTGACTGCTCCGGAGGTGATGCCGCGGATCAACTGCCGCGAGAAGACGAGATAGAGGATGAGAACGGGGAAGATCGCCAGCGACAGGGCCGCAAGCACCGCGTTCCAGTTGGTGACGAACTGGCCGATGAAGATCTGCGACCCCAGCGTCACGGTCTTGGTCGCCTCGCCCGGCGCCAGGATCAGCGGGAACCACAGGTCGTTCCAGATCGGGATCATCGTGAACACCGCGACCGTCGCCATGGCCGGACGTACCAGCGGCAGAACGAGGCGGAAGAAGATCGAATATTCCGAGAGACCATCGATGCGCCCGGCATTCTTGAGATCGTCGGAAACGGTCCGCATGAATTCCGAGAGAATGAACACGGCCAGCGGAATGCCCTGCGCGGTATAGACCAGGATCAGCGCCGTCAGCGTGTTGACGAGGCCCGTCGCCACCATGCCCTGCAGGATCGCCACCGTGCCCAGTCGGATCGGGATCATGATGCCGATGGCGAGATAGAGGCCCATCAGCGTGTTGCCGCGGAAGCGATATTCGGACAGCGCGAAGGCGGCCATGGCGCCGAACAGCAGCACCAGCGCGATGGACACCACCGTAACGATGAAGCTGTTCTGGAAGTAGTTTGCGAAGTCGCCCTGCCCCAGCACCGTATAGTAGCCGACGAGGTCGAAGGTCTTCGGCCCCGGCAGCTGCATCGGGTTGCGGAAGATCGCGTTGCGGTCCTTCATCGAGTTGATGAGCGTCAGGAACACCGGGAAGACCGAGATGATCGCGTAGCTGATCAGCGCCAGGTGAACGAGGGAGGTGCGGGTGAGAGACGCGCGTGCTTTAGACATGTCCTGCCCTCCCGATCAGAACTGGTAGCGACGCATGCGCCGCTGGATGACGAAGAGATAGAGCGAGACGCCGGCGAGGATGATGAGGAACATGACCGTCGCGATCGTGGCACCCATCGAGCGGTCGCCGAGCTGGAGCTGGAAGCCGAAGAAGGTGCGGTAGAGCAGCGTGCCCAGGATATCCGTCGAGCCGTCCGGCCCGGCCAGCGCGCCCTGCACGGTGTAGACGAGATCGAAGGCGTTGAAGTTGCCGACGAAGGTCAGGATCGAGATGATGCCGATGGCGGGCAGGATCAGCGGTAGCTTGATCTTGAAGAACTGGCTCCAGCCGGTGACGCCATCGCATTCGGCCGCCTCGATGACCTCTTCCGGGATATTGAGGAGCGCCGCATAGATCAGCATCATCGGGATACCGACATATTGCCAGACGGAGATCAGCGACACGGCGATGAGTGCCGAATTCGGCTTGCCGAGCCAGGGCGCAAACAGCGACTTCAGGCCGACGAGATCAAGCAGGAAGGGCGACACGCCCCAGATCGGCGAGAGGATCAGCTTCCAGATGAAGCCGACGATCACGAAGGACAAGAGCGTCGGCAGGAAGATCGCCGTGCGGTAGAACGAGGCGAAGCGCAGCTTGGGCAGCGACAACATGGCGGCGAGCGCAACGCCGATCGGGTTCTGCACCAGCATGTGGATCACGAAGAAGACGACATTGTTCTTCAGGGCGTTCCAGAAGTCGTGCGCCCAGCGCTCGTCGCCGAACAGGACCTTGAAATTGCCGAGGCCCACGAAGGTCGACTGGCCGTCCACCGTGTTGAACAGCGACAGGCGCAGCGTCTCGATGAGCGGCAGGATCATGACCGCGGAGTAGACGATGAAAGCCGGCAGCAGGAAGACGACGATATGCCAGCGCGTCGGGCGCTTGATCACAGGTCCTGTTGCATCATGGGTAGAAGGTGTGTCGCTCATGGCCCTGCCCGCCCCTCCGTTCGTTGTCGTTAAATCCGCATACACCAACGCCGTGCGCGGCGGCCTGCGCCGCACATGAAAAAGTCAGCATACACATTAGTGACGGAGCCGCGCCCCGAATTTGCCGTTCGGCACCCTCTGTCCACGAGGACGAAGAGGGAAAGGGTGGCGCCGGATCGTTCAAGCCGCGCCGCCTGGAACTCCTCCCCCCGAGCTCTACGGGGAGAGGATGGGCGCGGGGCAAAGCCCGCGCCTCAAGCAGAGTTCAGCCGTCGAAAACGGGCTTACTTGGCCGGCTTGTACCAGCTGTCGAGGCCCTTCTGGAGCTTCTCGCCAGCCACCTCGGGCGTGTCCGTGCCGTTGATGACGTTGGCCGATTCCGTCCAGGTCTCGTTTTCGAGGTTCGGCGTGCCGCGCGACAGGATCTGGTAGGTCGAGCGGATCGTCGGCTTGCACTTCTCACGCCAGGAGACGAATTCCTGCGCCAGCGGGTCGTTCATCTTCACGGCCGTCGAGTTCAGGCTGAAGAAGCCCGGCAGCGAGTTGGCGTAGATGTCGGCGAATTCAGGCGAAGCGACGAAGCTCAGGAACTTCTTGGCAGCTTCCGGGTTCGCACCCTTGGCATTGAGGCCGACGCCGATGTCGTTGTGGTCCGAGATGTAGCAGGTGTCGCCGGCATTCTTCACCGGCGGCGGGAAGGCGCCCATCTTGAACTGGGCCTGCGTGTTGAACAGGCCGATTTCCCACGAGCCGGCCGGGTAGATGGCAGCGCGGCCGAGCGTGAAGAGGTTCTGGCTGTCCGGATAGGTCTGGGCTTCGAAACCGTCGCCGAGATAATCCTTCCACTTGGCGAGAACGCGGTAGGGCTCGACCCAGGCGTCGTCGGTCAGCTTCTGCTCGCCCTTGATGAGGGCAGCGCGGCCTTCTTCACCCTTCCAGTAGGTCGGGCCGATGTTCTGGTAGCCCATGGTGGCGGCTTCCCAGAGATCCTTCGTGCCCATGGCCATCGGGATGTAGCTGCCTTCGGCCTTGATCTTGTCGAGGGCTGCGAAGAATTCGGCTTCCGTCGTCGGAACGGAGATGCCGAGCGTGTCGAAGGCATCCTTGTTGTAGATGAAGCCGTGGATGACCGAAGCCATCGGCACGCAGAAGGTCGTTGCGCCATCGTCCGTCGTCCAGGCGGACTTGGCGACCGGCGAGAAGTTTTCCATGCCCGGCAGGTCGTTCAGGCTGGCCAGATGACCCTTGTTGAAGAGTTCGAGCGAGGCGTCGAACGGACGGCAGGTGATGAGGTCACCGGCCGAACCGGCATCCAGCTTGGCGTTCAGTGCGGCGTTGTATTCAGTCGGCGCGGTCGGCGCGAAGACGACCTTGATGCCGGGGTTCTTGGCTTCGAAGGCCGGGATGATCTTTTCCTGCCAGATGGCGAGGTCGTCGTTACGCCAGCTTTCGACGGTCAGCGTGACGTCGGCAGCCTGGGCAAGCCCGGCCGTGCCGAGGATGCTGGTCGCAAGGAGCAGACCCTTGATTGCGTTGCGTGTCATTGCATTCTCCCCTTTTATGCGCCGCAGCGCGTTTTGAGATTTGAATTATCCGAGAGCCTGGAGGGCGCGCCGGAGGCTTTGCCCCGACCTTTCCAGCGCCGCCTTCGCAGCACCGGCATCGTTAACCCCCGCAGCCAGCAGCACGGCTTCCTTGACCGAGCCTTCGGAGCGCGCGAGCAGGCGTTCCGCCTCATCGAGCCCGACACCGGAAATGTCGGAGACGATGCGGCAGGCACGCCCTTTCAACTTGATATTGTCGGCCTTCAGATTGACCATGTGGCCGTCATGCACATGGCCGAGCAGAATGCCGACCAGCGTGGAAAACATGTTGAAGGCGATCTTCTGGGCCGTGCCGGCGCCCATGCGCGTCGACCCGGAGATGACCTCCGGCGGCGTCTGCAACAGGATCGCGACATCGGCGCCGTCGAACAGCGCAGCACCCGGATTGTTGGCCATCGCGACGACCCTGGCGCACTTCCCTTTCGCGTAGGCCTCGATGGCCAGCACATAGGGTGTGCTGCCGCTCGCCGATACGGCGATCACACAGTCATTGGGCGCAATTTGTGCAGCTTCGGCATCGCTGATGGCGAGCGCGCGGTCATCCTCATAGCCGCCCGCAAGATCTTCGAGGCTCGCAGCGCCGCCGGCGAGCAGAATGACGATGCGGTCGTGGGGAATACCGTAGGTTCCGGGAAGCTCGAGCGCGTCGGCCATGGCCATCAGGCCGGAGCTGCCGGCGCCGACATAGACGAGGCGGCCGCCGGCAAGAAGCGCATCGGCAGCAAGACGGGCAGCGGCGGCGATATCGGCAAGCGCGCCGTCGACCACGGCGGCCGCGGCCTTCTGGCCATCCGCAAGCACCTTCAGGGCGTCGAGCGGCGGACGTTCGTCCAACCCCTTCGCCTGATCGTGCCTGCCTTCTGTCCTGCCTGCAGCCATCGTTCGCTCTCCTCTGGCCCAAATTAATGCCAAAAAAATACCAATTGTCCATAGGAAATTAATTTTTGAGACCACTTTTTTGCGGCCAGATATTTTTATCGTTCAAAATCAATAATTTATTGAAAAGCTCATGTTCGATACCACCATACCCCTTGGTTAATGGTATTTTTTTGGTATCGTTGCGCTCGGAGGTGCCCATGACAGATTACATTCTCGGTATCGACGGTGGGGGAACGAGCTGCCGCGCGGCAGTGGCAGGTCTCGACGGCATCATTCTGGGTCGCGGCAAGAGCGGCGCGGCCAATATTCTGACCGACCCCAACAATGCGATCATTTCCATTACGGAAGCTGCCAAGGCCGCTTACCGTGACGCCGGGCTCGACGAAGCGGCCGTCAATGGCGCCTCCGCCTTTCTCGGCCTTGCCGGCACCAATGTCGGTGATCTCACCCGCTACGTGCATGATCGCCTGCCCTTCCGTCATACGGCCATCGATTCGGACGGCCTGATCGCCCTGCAAGGCGCGATCGGCGACGAGGACGGCGCGGTCGCGATCCTCGGCACAGGCTCCATCTATATGGCGCGCAAGGCCGGCGTGGTCCGCTATATCGGCGGCTGGGGCTTTACCGTCGGCGATCTCGGCGGCGGCGCCCGGCTTGGCCATGCCCTGCTCCAGGAAGCGTTGCTCGCCCATGACGGCGTTCATCCGCGCTCTTCCGTAACCGATGCCATTATCGAAGAGTTCAAAAACGATCCGCGCGGCATCGTCGAATTCGCCCGCCTTTCCAAACCCGGCGATTTCGGCCGCTTCGCCCCCCTGCTTTTCGATCATGCGAAAGCGGGCGATGCGCAGGCGATTGCCATCGTCAAAGCGGGCGCCACGACCGTCAACGAATCCCTCGATGCCATTATGGCGCTGGCCGGCGCGCCGCGCCTCTGCCTGCTCGGCGGGCTCGCGCCGCTTTATCCGGAATGGCTTTCGGAAAACCATCGCTCGATCCTGATCGAAGCCCAGGCGGATGCGCTGACCGGCGCGGTGGCGCTTGCTGCCAAGGGCCACAAGGAACGCAGGGGAGCGGCGGCATGAGCGCATCCCTTTCCGCAATCCTCACGCCGGAAAGCCTGCAATCGGGCGTGCCCGGCCCGCTCTATCTGAAGCTTCGCCAGACGCTGGAAGAGGCGATCACCTCCGGCAAGCTCAATTACGGCGACGCGCTTCCGGCCGAGCGCGACCTGGCCGACCACGCCAATGTCAGCCGCGTCACGGTCCGCAAGGCCGTCGATGATCTCGTCAAGGACGGCCTGCTGATCCGCCGCCACGGCTCCGGCACCTTCGTCGCCAAGCCCGTTTCCAAAGTGCAGCAGTCGCTCTCCCGCCTCACCTCCTTCACCGAGGATATGGCGAGGCGCGGCCTGACGACCCGCGCGGAATGGCTCGACCGCGGCCTGTTCCACCCCTCGCCCGACGAGATGATGATGCTCGGCCTGCCCGCCGATGCACTGGTCGCCCGGCTGGGGCGCCTGCGCGTCGCCGACGATATGCCGCTCGCCATCGAGCGCGCCTGCATCTCCGCCGAATTCCTGCCTGATCCGATGCAGGTGCAAAGTTCGCTCTATGCAGCGCTCGAGAAACGAGGCTGCCGGCCGGTGCGCGCCGTCCAGCGCATCTCCGCCTACAATATGAAGGATCCGGACGCTTCCGTGCTCGGCGTGCCGCCAGGCTCGGCAGGACTTTCCATCGAGCGTGTTTCCTATCTTCGCACCGGCCGGGTGGTCGAATTCACCCGCTCCATCTATCGCGGCGACGCCTATGATTTCGTCGCCGAACTGACGCTGTCCGAGACGTGACCAACCGCAAAGGGACTTCCATGCAGACCAACATGCGCCGAGAGATCAACGAAATTCCCGAGGCGGCGGCCCGTGTCCTGGCAAATTCGGCAACCTCGATCGCCGCCGCCGGAAAGGCGCTGCGCGAACGCGATCCGCAGTTCTTCGTCACCGTTGCGCGCGGCTCGTCCGATCATGCGGCGCTTTTTCTGAAATATGCGATCGAGCTGACTGCCGGCCGCCCCGTCGCCTCGCTCGGGCCCTCGCTCGCATCGATCTATGGCGCGAAACTGAAGCTTGCCGGCGCCGCCGCCATCGCCATCTCGCAATCCGGCAAGAGCCCCGACATCGTCGCCATGGCCGAGGGCGCGACAAAGGGCGGTGCGGTCTCCATCGCGCTCACCAACACGCTGCCCTCCCCGCTGGCGGAGGCCTGCTCCCATTCGCTCGACCTCTCGGCCGGCCCGGAACTCAGCGTTGCCGCCACGAAATCCTATGTGAACTCCATCGTCGCGGGCCTCGCCGTGCTCGCCGAATGGACCAATGATGCCGCTCTCGGCCGTGCGGTGGCGGGGCTTCCCGAACAGCTCGCCAAGGCCGTCGCACTCGACTGGTCGGATCTCGCCGGCGATCTGAAGGACGCGCAGTCGCTCTACGTGCTCGGCCGCGGCCCCGGTCTTGCCATCGCCAGCGAAGCCGCGCTGAAGTTCAAGGAAACCTCCGGCATGCATGCCGAAGCCTATTCTTCCGCCGAAGTGCTGCATGGTCCGGTCGCGCTCGTCGGCCCTTCCTTCCCGGTCATTGCGCTCGCCGCCCGTGACGCTGCGGAAGCCTCCGTCACCGGCATGGCCGACAGCCTGGCCGACCGTGGCGCCTATGCCTGCGTCACCGCTTCCGGCGGCAAGAGCGCGCGCAAACTGCCCTTCGTCGCGACCGGTCATCCCATCACCGACGCACTGGCGCTCATCGTGCCGTTCTACGGTTTCGTCGAAGCCTGGTCGCGCGGCAAGGGGCTGGATCCCGACAAGCCGGTCAACCTCAAGAAAGTGACGGAAACCCGATGACAGCGCTCACCGCCATTACCGGCGCCCGCATCTTCGATGGCGATCTCTGGCACGAAGACAGTGCGCTGCTGATTGCCGGCGGCAAGATTGCCGCCATCGCGGCCAGCCGCAACGTGCCGGCCGATGCCCGCATGGTGCCGATGGACGGGCTGTCGCTCGTCCCCGGCTTCGTGGATCTTCAGGTAAATGGCGGTGGCGGCGTGCTGCTCAACGAGCGGCCGGATCTCGACGGCATCCGCACCATCTGCGCGGCGCACGCCCGCTTCGGCACGACCGGCCTGCTGCCGACGCTGATTACCGACAATGTCGAGGTCACCACGAAAACCATCGCCGCCGGCCTTGCCGCAGAAGCGGCGCAAGTCCCCGGCTTCCTCGGCCTTCATCTCGAAGGTCCGCATCTTTCCGTCGCCCGCAAGGGTGCGCATGACCCGGCGCTCATCCGCCCGATGGAACCGGCAGATCTCGAGCGTACCATCGCCGCCCGCAAGGGGCTAAACGCCCTCCTGATGACGCTTGCGCCGGAAAACGTCACGAACGAGCAGATCGCCGCGCTCCACGCCGCCGGCATCACCGTCAGCCTCGGACATTCCGATTGCGGGTATAAAACGGCGGCCGCGGCCGTCGATGCCGGCGCGCGCATGATGACGCATCTCTTCAACGCCATGAGCCCGCTCGGTCACCGTGAGCCCGGCATGGTGGGTGCGGCCCTCGATCTCGGCCATATCAATGCCGGCCTGATCGCCGACGGCTTCCATGTGGATCCCGCCTCGATCGGTGTGGCATTGCGCGCCAAGCGCGGTCCCGGCCGGATTTTCCTCGTTACCGATGCCATGTCGACCATCGGCACCGACATGACGGGCTTTTTCCTCAATGGCCGCGAAATCTTCCGAGAGGGGGGCCGCCTGACGCTGGCCGACGGCACGCTCGCGGGCGCCGATATCGATATGGCCTCCTGCATCCGCTATATGTGCGACCATGTCGGCATCGACCTTGAGGAAGCGCTGCGCATGGCCTCGCTCTATCCGGCGGAAGCCATCGGCATGACCGGCCGCAAGGGCCGGCTCACCCATGGTCACGATGCCGATTTCGCCGTCATCGACGGTGACGTCAATGTCCTCTCCACCTGGATTGGCGGCACGCCGGTCTTCGCAGCCTGAGGTCGGCGCGGTCCTTGCGGGCCATGGCGGAATCGGCTCTACCCAGCCCAAGGATGCGTTTGATCCGGGAGCGGTACATGCAATTGATCTTCGACGGCCACAACGACGTTCTCCTGCGCCTGTGGGAGCATGCCCAAAAGGGCGAGGACCCGATCGCCGAATTCGTCGACGGTACGGACAAGGGGCATATCGACGCCCCGCGCGCCAAAAAGGGCGGCCTCGCCGGTGGCTTCTGCGCCATGTTCATTCCGCCGAACGAGGATTATCCGCCGCGCGAGGTCGATGAGAACGGCCACTACAATATCCGCATGGTCGGCCCGCTGGACCAGCCCGCAGCGCTCCACACGGCGCTCGAAATGGCCGCGATCGCCTTCCGCCTGGAACGTGCCGGCGCGCTGTCGATCTGCCGCTCCACCACCGATATCCGCGCCGCCTTCGAGGCCGGCCGCTTCGCCGCGATCCTGCATATCGAAGGCTGCGAGCCTATCGCCGAAGACCTCTCGACGCTCGAAACGCTCTATGCCGCCGGCCTGCGCTCGCTCGGCCCGGTCTGGAGCCGCCACAACGCCTTCGGCCACGGCGTGCCCTTCGCCTATCCGTCCTCGCCCGATACGGCTCCCGGCCTCACCGAGGCGGGCGTCGAACTGGTCAAGGAATGCGACCGCCTCGGTATCATGGTCGATCTCGCTCATATCACCGAACAGGGCTTCTGGGATGTCGCGCGCGTCAGCACCGCACCGCTCGTCGCCACCCATTCCAATGTTCACGCGCTGACGCCGATCTCGCGCAATCTCACCGATCGCCAACTCGACGCGATCCGCGAACGCAAGGGCATTGCCGGCCTCAACTATGCCACGACGATGCTGCGCGCCGACGGTATGGAGAACACCGAGACGCCGCTCTCCGACATGGTGCGCCACATCGACTACATGGTGGAGCGCATGGGCATCGACTGCGTGGCGCTGGGCTCGGATTTCGATGGCGCGACCATTCCCGCCGCCATCGGCGATGCCGCCGGCAACCAGGCGCTGGTCGAGGCGCTGCGTTCGGCCGGCTACGGCGAAGACGACCTTGCAAAACTCTGCCGCGAAAACTGGCTGCGGCTCCTGAAAACCGTCTGGCACGAAGCCTGACCAACCTGCGGATCATCCCATGACCAAGCCCCTCATCGAACTCTGCGTCGAAGGCATCGACGGTTTCCTCGCCGCCCAGGAGGCCGGCGCCGACCGTGTGGAACTCTGCGCAAGTCTCGTTGAGGGCGGCCTGACGCCGAGCCTCGCGACGATCCGCGCCGCCGTGAAGGCGGCTAAAATCCCCGTCCACGTCATCATCCGCCCGCGCGGCGGCGACTTCCTCTATTCGCAGATGGAATTCGAGACGATGGTCGAGGATATCAAGGCACTGCGCAGCGAGGGTGTCGCCGGCGTCGTCATCGGCTGCCTGACGCCGGATGGCCGCATCGACGAAGCGCGCACCAAAGCGCTGGTCGAGGCCGCCCGCCCGATGTCCGTCACCTGCCACCGCGCCTTCGACATGACGGAAGATGCCCATGAGGCGCTGGAAGCGCTGATCCGTTGCGGCGTCAACCGCGTGCTGACCTCAGGCCAGCGCGACACCGCCGTGGAAGGCATCGCGATCCTGAAGGCCGCCGTCGAGCAGGCTGCCGGCCGCATCGTCATCATGGGCTGCGGGGCGCTCGATGCAGACAATATCCGCACGGTGCGTGACGCGACCGGCCTCGTGGAAATGCATTTCGCCGCGCTGACCACCGTGCCGAGCGGCATGGCTTTCCGCAACCCGCATGTCGGCATGGGCGGCACGGAAAAGGATCGCGAATACGAATTGACGCTGACCGACAGGGATGCCGTGCGCGCCATCATCGCGGCGGCAAAATCGTAAATTCAGGCCTTGCAAGCGGCAGGCGGGCATCCTTACGTGTAAGGCGAACAAGGAGACCCGCCATGTCGCTCACGACTTTCGTCCCCTCGCCGCTCCGCACAGCCATCGCTGCCGGCGTACTAACTGTCGCCGCCCTGCCCGCAGCCGCCGAAACGGTCGGCAAGGTCGGCGTCGACTGGATCGGCAACGATATCTATATCGACGCGGTCACGGATCCCGAGGTCACCGGCGTCACCTGCCATGTCACCTATTTCGACCGCTCCGTCATCGATCGCCTGAAGAAGGGGAACTGGTTCGAGGACCCGTCGAACAATGCGATCTCCTGCCAGCAGACCGGCCCGATCAGCATCGGCGACATCGATCTGGGCAAGGGCGGCGAAGAGGTCTTCAAGTCTGGCCTGTCGCTGATCTGGAAGTCGCTGATCGTCACACGCATCTACGACAAGAAGAACGACACGCTGATCTATCTCGCCCATTCGCGCGAACTGACCGAAGGATCGGCCAAGATGTCGATTTCCACCGTGCCGCTCTACGGCCAGACGGTGACCTGGACGAACGGCAAGCCGTAACCCTCACAAACGTACGAAAGCACCCGGCCGAAAACCGGCCAGGTGCTTCAAAACCCGAGATCCTTCCCTGCCGCGATCAGGCGGCCTGGGCGAGTTCGTCGGCGATGACGGTGTCGAGGTTGAGGAAGCAGACCATCGACTTCTCGAGCGCCACGATGCCGCGGCAGAAGGCGCGCTGGGCTTCCGGAATGATTTCCGGTGCCGGCTGCAGAGCCTCGCTCTTGATGGTCATCATGTCGGACACCTGCTCGACCAGCAGGCCGACCAGCTTGCCGGCGATGTCGGTGACGATAATCGCCGAGCGCTCGGACGGTTCCGTCATCTTCATGCCGAGGCGGCAGGCCATGTCGATGACCGGGATCACGGCACCGCGCAGGTTGATGAGGCCGAGCACGTAGGGGGGCGTGTGGGGCATCGGCGTCACGGGCGCCCAGCCGCGGATTTCGCGGATGGCCATGATGTCGATACAGAATTCCTGTTCTCCCAGGTGGAAGGAGACGATTTCGAGATAGGCGCCGGACTGCTTGATGGCGTTGGACATTTTCAGAACTCTTCCCAGTTCTCTGCGGCGGCTTGGGCATTGCCCTTGACCGCTGCACTGCTGCTGAAAGCCCCGGCGACCTTGGAGACAAGGTTTCTTGCCGGAGACGGGGCGGGACGGGAGGCGGCCGAAACCACTCTCGGGCTACCGACGGAGGCGCGCACGCCTTCGTGGATCTGGAACTGGCCGACAAGGCGCGTGAGATTTTCCGCGTCCTGCGCCAGCGTATGGCTTGCCGCATTGGTCTCCTCGACCATCGCGGCATTCTGCTGCGTCACCTGGTCCATCTGGTTGACGGCGACGTTGATTTCCTGAAGGCCGGCCGCCTGTTCGCGGGCGGCGGTGACGATGGAGGCCATGTGCTCGTGGATGCGCAGCACGTCGCCGCCGATGCGGCCGAGCGATTCGCCGGTCGCCTGCACGAGGCGCGAGCCGGTCTTCACTTCATCCGACGAGCGGGTAACGAGGCTCTTGATGTCCTTGGCGGCGCCGGCGGCGCGCTGCGCCAATTCACGCACTTCCTGCGCCACGACCGCAAAGCCCTTGCCGGCTTCCCCGGCGCGTGCCGCCTCGACGCCGGCATTGAGCGCCAGAAGGTTAGTCTGGAAGGCAATCTCGTCGATGACGTTGATGATCTTGCCGATCTCGCTGGAGGCGCCTTCGATGCGGTCCATCGCCGCCATGGCATCGCTGACGATGCGTTCGGATTCCACAGCACTTGCCTTGGTCGAATCGACCATGCGGCCGGCTTCCTCGGCACGCGCGGTCGCCGTGCGCACCGTGGTCATGATCTCGTCTAGCGCGGCCGACGTCTCTTCGAGCGAGGCAGCCTGCTGTTCGGTCCGGCGGGCAAGATCGTCCGCAGCGGCACGCATCTGGCCGCTGTTCGACTGGATCGAACCGGTATTGTCCTTCACCTCGGCCATGACGTTGCGCAGGCGCTCGACGGTGCCGTTGAAATCGATGCGCAGCTGTTCGAGGTCCGCACGGAACGGTTCGAGAATGGCAACGCTGAGATCGCCTTCGGACAGACGCGTCAGGCCGCGGCCAAGCGCCTCGACGGCGGCGCGAACCTGCCGCTCGTCCTCGCGGGCGACGGCTTCGCGACCGTGCCGCTCGGTTTCATTGCGTGAGCGTGTCTCCTCGCTCGCCTCTTCCAGTCCGCGCTTTTCGACGGCGGCAAGGCGGAAGGCTTCCGCCGAGCGGGCCATGTCACCGATCTCGTCGCCGCGCTCCGTGGCGGCAACGGCCGTGCTGAGGTCTCCGGAAAGAATGCGCTGCATGCTGTCGCGTACACCGAAGATACCGCGGCGAAGCATGTTGCCGTGATAGACGATCATGCCGAGCAGCGTGCCCATGCCGAGAAGACCGATGACGATCTGGTAGAACATGGATTGCCCGGAGGCGAGTTGCGCATCGTTGACGCGCGCTTCGAGAAACCTCGACCCCTCTTCCGCCAGCATGCCGAGCGCCACCGTTATCCGCTCGCCGCCGGCGTCCACCGCATCGTCGAGCGACGAGAAGGCTTCCATCGGGGCGCCGGCCTCGACCATGGTCTTGAGATCGACCGCGACGGCCTTTTCCATCATCTGCAAATCGGCATCGAAGGTCTCGAGCAGCGCCGGCTTGCCGAGTTCTGCGGCGAGCGCCCGGGCGGATACCGTGCCTTCCTTCAGCATTTTCAGCGATTTCGCGATTATTTCAACCCGATCGGGCTGGATGACCTTCTCCTCGCGGTCGATGATACTGTCCATCGCCACGAGCACGAGATCGACATTGGCAAGCCGCATGGCGCCGACGGTATCGACCTTCTTCTGGACATCGACGGCGGCCTCGGAGGCGGCGCCGATCGTCGCATTGCCGTACCAGCCGGCGGCGAGCATCGAGCCGAAGCCGAGGAACGCGGCGGCGCCGAGCGTTGCGAGACGAGAATTGACGGAAAGGGTCCGGCCCTTCACTGCAGTTTCTTGAGACATGATGCGGTTCGCCCGAGCCATGGCCCTCGCCACGGCATCCCCTTTTGGATCCTGGGTGAAATACGCTTCTCGCCGTCTCCCCCGGTCGGCGGACATCATGCCCGATGAGCCGATTCCGGCCCTTGCGCGTAATCTGGACCGTGACAAAGGAAGATTAAACAAAACCTAAGGAAGGCGTCCCGAAACTTGCATTTTAGCAAAATTCGATAAATTCCGCGTCCGGGAATACCTGACGCTGCGGGAGGCCGGCGCGGTTCCAAAACCTGCCGTTTCATGCTATCGTCGCGACATGAACAAGACCGCCCGCCGCTATACCGTTCTGCCGGCTGCGCTCATCGCGCTCGGCCTCGGCGTCATGGCCGCCACCGCCGCCTTTGCCGGCTGGATGGAGCATGGGGCGGCGATCTTCCTCAGCCTTGCCGAATCCGGCATGTCCTGGTGCTTCTGATCACATTTGCGCGAGACCGCCGCTGATCGCCCCTTGCGGCATTTGGCGCCTTTGCGTGTCGTGCTGCGAGAGACTATGACACCGGCAGATATTCATCCGAAGGACTGCCATGAAGACCCTGCGCCTCGTACTCTGGATCGCCGTTGCCCTCGTCGCCGCGCTGCTCGGCTGGCTGACGCTGGAGGCGACGCGCACGAAGGATGAAGTCGCCGGCGGTCCGTTCGGCGTGCCCTTCACGCTCGTCGCGCAGGATGGCAAGCCGATCACCGAAAAGGCCTTCACCGGCAAGCCGACCGCCCTGTTCTTCGGCTTCACCCATTGCCCGGAAGTCTGCCCGACGACGCTGTTCGAGCTGAACGGCTGGCTTACCAAGGTCGATCCGGACGGCTCCAAGCTCCAGGCCTATTTCGTGACAGTCGATCCGGAGCGCGACACGCCCGAACTGATCGGCCAGTATGTCGGCAACGTCTCCAAGCGCATCACCGGCATTTCCGGTCCGGCCGACAAGGTCCTGGAGATGGTCAAGGGTTTTCGCGTTTATTACCGCAAGGTGCCGCTCGATGAGAAGAAGCCCGACGGCGACTACACGATGGATCACACTGCATCTGTCTTCCTGCTCGATTCCACCGGCCGTTTCGTTGGAACGATCGCCTATGGCGAGAACCCCGACACCGCCGAGCAGAAGCTTGCCAACCTGATCAAGCGATAAGCGCAATCCGCCTTTGCCTCGGCTTTCGGACATGCTAGGCGAACCCTGAGATAACAGGGATCCCGGCCGTGAGCGAAATCCGCCTCTACATCACCACCACCGAGAAGCGCGCCGATATCGCGCTCTCGTTGATGACCGACGCCTTCGAGGAAGAAGGCTACGCCATCGCGACGATGGAGATCGACGAGAAGAACGACATCTGGGAAGCCTCCGTCTACATGTTCCGTGTCGACGAGGACGAGATCACCGAGCGTTTCACCGCCCTGCTTGCCGACGAATTTCCAGATGCCGAGATCAAGCGCGAGGAACTGCCCGATATCGACTGGATCGCCAAGTCGCTCGAAGGCCTGAAGCCCGTACGCGCCGGCCGCTTCGTCGTGCATGGCTCGCATGATCGCGGCACCGCCCGCCCCGGCGAAATCGCAATCGAGATCGATGCCGGCCAGGCCTTCGGCACCGGCCATCACGGAACGACAGCCGGCTGCCTCGAGGTGATCAACAGCGTCATGCGCTCCCGCAGAGTCAAGCGCGTGCTTGACCTTGGGACAGGCAGTGGCGTGCTCGCCATCGCCGCGCGCAAACTGTCGCCAGCCCAGGTGCTGGCGACCGATATCGACCCGATCGCCACCCGCGTCGCCCGTGAAAACGTGCGTATCAACGGCATCGCCTCGGGCATCGCGCTGGAAACCGCGCCTGGCTTCCACTCCACCGCCTTCGGCCGCCACGGCCCCTTCGACCTCATCATCGCCAATATCCTGGCCCGCCCGCTGATGCGCATGGCGCCGCAGCTCGCCGCACAGCTCACGCCGGGCGGCGACGTCATCCTGTCGGGTATCCTCGCTTCGCAGCGCTGGAAGGTGCTGGCCGCCTATAACGGCGCCGGCCTCAGCCATGTGCGCACCATCTGGCGCGAAGGCTGGGTGACGATCCATCTCGCCAAGCGCTGAGATCGCTCTTGCGTGATCCCCGCGTTCAAGACCGGGGATCACGCAGCGGAATAACGCAGAGTCACGAGAAAAGAAAAAGGCGGTGCCAGAGGCACCGCCTATGGGCCGGCAAGCCGACCTGTCCGCGAGCTTGAGGAGGAGGAGTGCTCAAGCGGACCTATGTGTTCCGAACGCCTTCCCGGAGGAGGGAGGAGGAGTGACCAGAAAGACGTCTGATCGGAACACCTAGCATTTCGCCTTTCGGCGTTTCCTGTGCGATACGAAGGACTGGAGGAGGTTTCGCTTCGTTTCGCTTGAAGCGCGTTTCAAGTTCGCTTCGTTGGCGCCGTTTATAATCGATTCAAAAATTAACGACAGCGCTGATGTGGCATGGGTGCCATGCGCAGCATGCATAAGTCCAATCTGAGACCTCTTGGGACCACCTGACATGGCCGCGATAGTCATTCCCCTGCTTGCACTTGCCGTCATCATATGGGTTCTCTGGACCGCGCTTCGCGCCAATGCGGAAGCCCGCCGCAATCCCCAGGCCATCGAAAGCGCCACCCGCACGGAAGACGAACGGCGCCGCATCGTGGAATCGTTGCGCGACCGGTTGAGCCGCGAACCGCTCGGCGCGCCCCTGGCGGAACGCCTGTGGCAACGGCTGATGAAGGAAGCGCCGAACAATGGCGTCATCTATGATCGCCACCGCGACTTCTGCGGCCAGGGCCTCATCCGCACGCCCGAAGGCGTGATGCTGGCCGATGTGCAGGACGGCGGCTCCTATTTCGGCCCGGCGATTGCGCAATGGGCGACGGAGCAGGCTTTCGTCGCCTTCGTCGCCCGCCAATCGGATTTTTCCATGAGTGGCTGGGATGCGGGCGAACCGGTTTTCTTCACCGAAGACGACTGGTATCGCAACAACCAGCGCCTGACCCGCGCCGTCATGGAACGCTATCTCTCCCGCCTTTGACGCGCCCCCGCGATGGGCTAGATTGCCGCCACGATTCATCGCCTGAGCGGAAGCATCCCATGTTCCAGAGTTTCGACGTCACCTCCACGCCCCAGTTCGGCCGCGAACGGGCCGATGCGCTGCGCGCCTCCTTCGATGCACTCGGCATCGACGGCTTTCTCGTGCCGCGCGCCGATGAATATCAGGGCGAATATGTGCCGGCCTCGGCGGAGCGTCTGTCCTGGCTGACGGGCTTTACCGGTTCGGCGGGCGTGGCGCTCGTCATGCGCGGTCAGGCCGTCGTCTTCGTCGACGGTCGTTACGTCACGCAGCTCGCCGAACAGGTGGATGGCAGCGTATATACCGGCGGCGATCTCGTCGGCGAGCCACCGCATCTCTGGCTGCAAAACCACGGCCCCAAAGGTTTCCGGCTCGGCATCGATCCGTGGCTGCACACGGCGGCCGAGGTGCGCCGGCTGGAAAAGGCGCTCGCCACGCTCGGCGGCAGCCTCGTCTTCCTGCCCTACAACCCCTTAGACAAGGCCTGGACGAACCGCCCCGCCGAACCGCTCGGCCGCGTCACCATCCAGGCCATCGACCATGCCGGTGAACTCGCCAAGGACAAGCTGGTCAAAATGGCGGAGGCGACGGCAAAGGCCGGCGCGGATGCGCTTGCCGTCACCGACCCCTCCTCCATCGCGTGGGTCTTCAACATCCGCGGCAGCGACGTGCCGCACACGCCGCATCCGCTTGCGCGCGCCATCATCCCGGCCGACGGCCGCCCCCTGCTCTTCCTCGACAAGCGCAAGACCGGCATCGAGCCCGAGGCCTATCTCACCCAGCTCGCCGACCTCCTACCGCCGTCGGATTTCGACAACCGCATCGCCGCCCTCGCCGCCGAAGGCAAGCGCATCCTGATCGACCCCGATCAGGCGCCCTTCGCACTCGGCGAGATCGTCCGCAGCAAGGGTGGCACGCTGGTGGAGGCCATCGACCCGGCCCGCCTGCCCCGCGCCTGCAAGAACAGCGTCGAGCTGCAAGGCTCCGCCCGCGCCCATCTTCAGGATGGTGCCGCGATGGTGGAATTCCTCGCCTGGCTCGACAGCACCACGCCGGGCAGCCAGACGGAAATCGCCGTCACGAAGAAGCTGGAAGAGGTGCGCCGCAGCGTCGGTGAGCGTCAGCAGAACCCGCTGAAGGACGTGTCCTTCGACAGCATTGCCGGCGCGGGCGCGCATGCCGCCATCATGCATTACCGCGTGACGACCGACACGGATTCCGTCATCGAGCCCGGCGCGATGTTCCTCATCGATTCCGGCGCACAATATATCAACGGCACGACCGACATCACCCGCACGGTCGCCATCGGCGCCGTGCCGGAAGAACAAAAGCGCTTCTTCACGCTGGTGCTGAAGGGCATGATCGGCATCAGCCTCGCCCGCTTCCCGAAGGGTACGCGCGGCTGCGATCTCGATCCGCTCGCCCGCATTGCACTGTGGAAGGCCGGTGCCGATTTCGCGCATGGCACCGGCCATGGCGTCGGCTCCTATCTCTCTGTGCATGAAGGCCCGCAGCGCATCTCGCGGCTGTCGACACAGGAGCTGCTGGCCGGCATGATTCTCTCGAACGAGCCGGGCTACTACCGCCCCGGCGCCTTCGGCATCCGCATCGAAAACCTCGTGCATGTCCTGCCGGCCGCGGCCATCCAAGGCGGCGACATCGACATGCTCGGCTTCGAAACGCTGACCTTCTGCCCGATCGACCGCCGCCTCGTCATCGCAAACCTGCTGACGGACGAGGAACTGGCCTGGCTCAACGCCTATCACGCCGAGACGAACGAAAAGATCGCGCCGCTCCTTTCGGACGACGCGACCAAGTCCTGGCTTGCGAAGGCGACGGCTCCGATCAGCCGATGACGTGACGCAGCAGCATCACCACGACCCAGCCGACGGCCAGCATCGGCAGGAGTTTCAGGCGCAGCCCCACGAAAAAGGCGACCGCCATGGTGATGCTGACATCCCAGCCGCCCGTGATGGCGGCCGGCGCGACCAGCGTGGTCAGCACGGCCGCCGGAACGGCGTTCAGCGCCGCTTCCGCGCGCGGCGGAATGCGCTTCATGCGCGTGATGAAGACATAGCCGCCGACGCGCGTGAGATAGGTTGCGACGGCACCGGCGGCGATGATCAGCAGCGTCTGCATGTGGAACATGTTTTCCACGATCATGCCTCCCCTTCCGCCACCGTGGCGACAGGCGCCTCGTCTTCCTTGTCGAGCGGCAGCACGGCTGCGACGGCAACGCCGGCCAGCGCGCCGAGGCTGACGTGCCAGGGCGACCCGACGAAATGCATCGCGAGTACCGAGCCCACACCGGAAGCGAGCACGACCGGCAGCCAGTTCGCCCGGCTGCGGAAGCCCATCACCAGCCCCATGAAATAGACCGGCAGCAGCACATCGATACCGATCGCCCTGGGATCGCCGATCAGGTTGCCGAGCAGCCCGCCGACGACCGTCAGGCAGAGCCACGGCACGTAGACGCTGAAGCCCAGCACCATCAGCCAAATATAGCTGACCCGAAGACCGGCATCCGCCCGCCGCTCGGTCTCGGCAAATTGCGGATCCGTCAGCAGAAACAGCGAAGTCGCCTTCTGCCAGAAAGTCAGATGGCGGATATGCGGGGCGATGGCCGCCGAATAGAGCACGTGGCGGAAATTGACCGCAAAAATCGAGAGCACGACGAGCCATGGCGCGACATGATGATTGAACAGCTCGACGCCGACGAGCTGGCTGGCGCCGGCATAGAGCGTCGCGCTCATCAGGGTCGCTTCGGCAACCGTCAGGCCGTTATCGATGGAAATGGCGCCGAATAGCACGGCAAACGGCGATGCCGCAATGGCAACCGCGATGCCACGCCGAAAGGCGTCGCGGATTTCTTCTTTCGTGTCGGGGGTCATGGGTCTGCTCTATCCTGGGATAGGCAAGCCATAGAGCAGGCACGGCCCACCCGCAAACCAATATGGCTGATGAACCGTTCAGCGCCGTTGATCAATCAGTGTCGATGCACGTCCCGCGCTGATCGAACGTGCACTGTGAGCATGGGGCAAACCATCAGCCAATCCCACAACGTCATCCTCGGGCTTGACCCGAGGATGACGTTGGAGAGGAGAGCGGCCTTTGAAAGCCCCTCACCCCTTCTTGAGCTGGAACGTGTGCTCAGGTGCCGGAAAACTGCGGGCCTTCACCTCTTCCGCATAGGTCGCGAAGGCCTCACTCATGACAGGTGCAAGGTTCGCAAAGTGCTTGACGAAACGCGGCTTGAAATCGGTGAAGATGCCGAGCACGTCATCGACCACCAGCACCTGGCCGTCACAGGCCGGCGAAGCGCCGATGCCGATGGTCGGCGCCTTCACCTTGCCGGTGATTTCGCGCGCCAGCGGCTCGACCGTGCCCTCGATGACGATGGCAAAGGCGCCGGCATCGTCGATGGCTGCGGCATCCTTGCGGATTTTTTCGACTTCCTTGTCGTTGCGGCCGAGCGAGCGGTAGCCGCCCGTCGTGTTGATGAGCTGCGGCATCAGGCCGACATGGCCGAGCACGGGAATGCCGCGCTGCGTGAGAAAATCGACCGTCTCGGCCATTTCCGCGCCACCCTCCAGCTTGATCGCCGAACAGCCGGTTTCCTTCAGCACGCGGGCAGCCGTCGCAAAGGCCTGCTCCTTGGATTGCTGATAGGAGCCGAACGGCAGGTCGACGACGACGCAGGCATTGGACGAGCCGCGCATGACGGCCTGGCCATGGGCGATCATCATCTCCAGCGTCACGCCGACGGTGGAATCCAGCCCATAGAGCACCATGCCGAGGCTGTCGCCGACCAGCATGAAATCGACATGCGGGTCCATCAGCTTGGCGACCGGCGTCGTATAGGCGGTGAGGCTGACGATGGGGCGTTCGCCCTTCAGGGCCTTGATGTCGGACGGGGCCAGACGGCGCTTGGCGGTATGTACGCTCATGTCACGCGACCTTCTTCTTTGGGCTCAGCACCCGGTTATCGAGGAGCTTCGTGCTTCCAAAACGCACGAAAAGCAGTAAAAGGACCGGCCTGCCGCCGACCGTATCGATCTCGGCCAGCGTTTCCGGATCCCTGACGGCGACGACCTCGGGCTGGGCCAGAGGCTCGCTGCGGAGGAAGGCGGTGACACCCGCCTCCAAAGCCTTCGCATCGGTTTCGCCCGCCGTGATCAGCCGCTCGGCCTCATCAAGCGCGCGCGGCACGATGGCGGCGGCGGCGCGCTCTTCCGGCGAGAGATAGACATTGCGCGAGGAACAGGCGAGGCCATCGGCCTCGCGCACCGTCGGCACGCCGATAACCTCGACGGGCTGGGCGAGATCGGCGACCATGCGGCGGATGATGGTGAGCTGCTGGAAATCCTTCTCGCCGAAATAGGCGCGGTCGGGACCGGCAATGTTGAAGAGTTTTGTCACAACCGTCGCGACGCCGGCGAAATGGCCGGGACGCACGGAACCTTCCAGCTCCGCGCCGAGCTTCGGCACGTCGACCACGGTCTCCATCGGCCGCGGATACATGTCCTCGACGCCGGGCGCGAAAAGATAGTGCACACCCTCCGCCTCCAGCATGACCTGGTCGCGGGCGAGATCGCGCGGATAACGCGCAAGATCCTCGTTCTGGCCGAATTGCAACGGGTTGACGAAAATGGTGGCGACGACGATGTCGTTGTCGGCGCGGGCGCGGCGCGCCAGCTCCATATGGCCGACATGAAGATAGCCCATGGTGGGCACGAGGCCGATCGAGCGGCCGTCAAGCCGATGCGGCGCGAGAGCCGCGCGCAAATCCGCGATGGTGGTGAACGTCTTCATCGGCGGCTCCTCCTTGCTCTCGCCCTCTCCCGTGGGCGACACCATCCCACGCGGCCTCTGCGGACCGCTTTCAGGGGGCGCCGTTTTCTATCTTGTGCAGCGCAAAAAGACAATCGGGAAAGACTTTTGGCAGCCATCGCTTAACCCGCTGGGCAGCTTTGCGTTTTTGCACACTGTACATTTTGGCCAAGGCACAGTAGAGAGCGCGCAACACGCCCGTCATTCATGGGCTTGCGAGTGCGACGCCAGATCGTCGCTGAACCCGAATTCCGAAAGACCCCATATGACGAATTTCGACAGCCTCGCTCCGGCGATGGCAAAGGCGTTGGAAAAACGCGGCTACACCACTTTGACGCCGGTGCAGATCGCCGTCTCCGACCCCAAGATCGGCGATGCCGACGCGCTGGTTTCCGCGCAGACCGGCTCCGGCAAGACCGTGGCCTTCGGCCTGGCGCTGGCACCGACGCTGCTTGAGGGCGAAGAGCGTTTCGACCGCGCGGGAAGCCCGCTTGCCCTCGTCATCGCCCCCACGCGCGAACTGGCCATGCAGGTCAAGCGCGAGCTGGAATGGCTCTATGAAATGACCGGCGCCGTCATCGGCTCCTGCGTCGGCGGCATGGATGTGCGCAACGAGCGCCGGGCGCTGGAACGCGGCGCCCATATCATCGTCGGCACGCCGGGCCGCCTGCGCGACCATATCACGCGCGGCAATCTCGATCTCTCCGCGATCCGCGCCGTCGTGCTCGACGAGGCCGACGAGATGCTCGACCTCGGCTTCCGCGAAGATCTCGAATTCATCCTCGAGGCCGCACCCGAAGACCGCCGCACGCTGATGTTCTCGGCCACCGTGCCGAAGGAAATCGCGGCACTCGCCAAGAACTACCAGCGCGATGCGATGCGCATCTCGACCGCTGCCGAACGCGAGCAGCATGTCGACATCGAATACCGCGCGCTGCTCTGCACGCCCTCGGATCGCGAAAACGCCATCATCAACACGCTGCGCTTCTACGATGCGCAGACGGCGATCGTCTTCTGTTCGACGCGCGCCGCCGTAAACCACCTGACGGCCCGCTTCAACAATCGCGGCTTCTCGGTCGTGGCTCTCTCCGGCGAACTCAGCCAGAACGAACGCACCCACGCGCTGCAGGCCATGCGCGACGGCCGCGCCCGCGTCTGCATCGCCACAGACGTCGCCGCCCGCGGCATCGACCTGCCGAACCTCGAACTCGTGGTACATGCCGACCTGCCGACCAATCCGGATACGCTGCTGCACCGTTCGGGCCGCACCGGCCGCGCCGGCCGCAAGGGCGTGAGCGCCCTCATCGTGCCGCTCAGCGCCCGCCGCAAGGCCGAACGCCTCTTGCAGATCGCCAATCTCAAGGCCAACTGGGCGACCCCGCCGTCGGCCGAAGAGATCCTGCGCCGCGACGACGAGCGCCTGCTCGCCGACACGACGCTGACCGACACGATCGGCGAAGACGAAATCGAGACCATCGATGCGCTGGTCGGCAAGTTCGATGCCCGCCAGCTCGCCGCCGCCGTCGCACGCTATTTCAAGGCCGGTCGCTCCGCGCCGGAAGATCTGGTCGAAGTCTCGCTCGAACAGCGCAAGCCGCGCGAGCGCAGCAACGATGCCATCCCGGCCGAAACCAAGCGCCCGCGCGACAGCTTTGCCCGCAGCACCTGGATTTCCGTTTCGGTGGGCCGCAAGCAGCGCGCCGAGCCGCGCTGGCTGATCCCGATGCTCTGCCGCAACGGCAACATCACCAAGAACGAGATCGGCGCGATCAAGATGCAGCCGGAAGAGACCTTCATCGAGCTTTCCGCCGATGCCTCCGACGGTTTCATAGGCGCGCTTGGCCCCAACAGCATGCTGGAGCGCGGCATCCGCGTGACGGTGCTGGAAGGCATGCCGGACCTCACCCCGCAATTCTACGAGCGCACGCCGGGCGAAAAGACCCAGCGTTACGACAAGCCGGTGCGCAACGAAGAGCGCCGCACCGACTGGAAGCCGCGCGGCGAGTTCGACAAGAAGCCCGGCTTTGGCAAGAAGAAGGACTTCGACAAGAAGCGCGAGTTCGACAAGCCCGAAGGTGCGAGCGCCAAGCCGCATTGGAAGGACCGCAACGACGGCGCGGACAAGAAATTCTCCAAGGACTTCGAAAAGAAGCGCACATTCGACAAGCCGGAAGGTGCTGCGGCCAAGCCGCACTGGAAGGACCGTGACGACAGCGCGGCCAAGAAGCCCGGCAAACCCTTCGGTGAAGCCAAGCCTTTCAAAGGCAAGCGCGACGAAAAATTCGCCAAGCCCGAAGGCGGCCCGAAGAAGCCGAAGCCCAAGAAGTTCGACCGCCCCTAAGCGGTTGGCGGCGCGGAACTTTTTGCTCCGCGCCGCATTTCCCCCGCGCTTGTTGCGAGGGGTATTGCGATGGCAGGCGAAGCCACATCCGCTGACGACGCAAAAAACGAATTCAACAGCTTCGTGACCGGCCTCGGCCGCGGGGTCGCGGGCGCCCTTTTCCTGGCGCTGCCCATGCTGATGACCATGGAAATGTGGTATCTCGGCTTCACCATCGCCCGCGAGCGGCTGCTCCTGCTGCTGGTCCTCAATATTCCCCTTCTCATCCTGCTCGCCCACCGCATCGGCTTCGAGCAGACGTTTACCTGGCGCGAGGCGATCCGCGACGCGATCATCGCCTATGGCATCGGCATCGTCACCAGCGTCATTGTGCTCGCCGCGCTCGGCCTTCTGCACGCCGACATGCCGGTGAGCGAAGCCGTCGCCAAGATCGCACTGCAATCCGTGCCGGCCAGCATCGGCGCCATGCTCGGCCGCAGCCAGCTCGGCCACGACGACACCGACGACGACGGCAAGGAAACGCCCTATCACGGCGAGTTGCTGATGATGGCCGCCGGCGCCCTCTTCCTCTCGCTCAATATTGCCCCGACAGACGAGATGATGGTGCTCGCCTACAAGATGTCGATCTGGCACGCGATCATCGTCACCGTGCTTTCGATCGCGCTCATGCACGGCTTCGTCTATGCCGTCTCCTTCATCGGCGGGCACGAACTGGAGCCGGAGACGCCCTGGTGGCATGCCTTCGTTCGCTTCACCCTGCCCGGCTATGTCATTGCGCTGGCCATCAGCATCTTCGCACTCTGGATCTTCGAACGGCTGGGCGACAGTTCCGCCGTCGAGATCATGCTCTCCGTCATCGTGCTCGGCTTTCCGGCATCGCTGGGTGCCGCCGCCGCGCGCCTGATCCTGTGAGGCTTTCATGACCAAATCCGAACAGGGCCGCCACAGGGAACGCCAGGATCCGCACTGGATCGAATGGCTGACGGGCATCGTCTCCGCGCTGCTGGTCGCCGCCATGCTCGGCTGGCTGACCTGGGAAGCCTTTACCCGGAAGGCGACACCACCGGACCTCGTCGTGGCCGTGCTGACGACCGAAAAAACCACGGCCGGCCACCGCGTGGCCTTCGATATCTACAACACCGCAACGACGACGGCCGCCGCCGTCACCGTCATCGGCCGGCTGACGGACGGCGACCGCGTGATCGAGGAGAACGACGTGACCTTCGACTATGTGGCCGCCGAATCCAAATCGACCGGCGCGATCCTCTTCCAGAACGATCCGGCGGGCCACACCGTCGATATCCGGCCGGCGGGTTATACCGACCCTTAGGAAACGTCGATAAGCTGTGGAAGAGACTCCGGAAAACGGAACCAATTTCGCCGGGGAGGATTGAGCAGGAACAACGTCCGTGTCCGGCGATGAGAATGGGCATGGCTGATCCTGAAGGTCTATCGATGGAACTGCCGCTGCTCATCCTGCTGACGACCCAGGTTATCCTTCCGGTCTTCTTCCTGCTCTGGCTCTGGCTGCCGCAGCCGGCCGACAGGCTTGGATGGCTGATGCGCGTCGTCTATGGTGCGTGCTACTTCGCCTTCATCGCCATTATCGGCCGCTGGGATTTCCTGAGCACGGCTCTGGTGATCGCACTGCCCGTCATCTTCCTGGTTTCCGCCCTCCTTGCCTACCGCCGCGTGCGCCACCGCCCCTGGAGCCGCTCGACGTCCATCATGCGCACCCATGGCTTCACGGCGGCCATGGCCGTGTTCTTCCTGGCGCTGACAGCGCGGGCATTGTCCGGTTATGGCTATCAGGAGACGGCCGTGGAGCTGGAATTTCCCCTCACGGCCGGCACCTACTATATCGGGCAAGGCGGCAGCGCGACGTCGATCAACTATCATCACACGGACCGAAGCCAGCGCTATGCACTCGATATCGTCGCGCTCAATCAATTCGGCGCGCGGGCTGCGGGTGTCATGCCCACGAACCTTACCGACTATGTCGTCTATGATCGTGCGGTGAAAAGTCCATGCACGGGCGTTGCCATCTCGACGCATGATGGCGTCGGCGACAACAGGATTTCAGAAACAAACACGCAGGACCCCGCGGGTAACTACATCATCCTCGCCTGCGGCACGGCGCGCGTGTTGCTTGCCCATCTGCGCAAGGGCTCGATTGCGGTTCAAGGCGGCGAGTTGGTCACCGCTGGCGAAACGCTCGGTCGCGTCGGCAATTCCGGCAACTCCTCCGAGCCGCACCTGCACATGCACGCCTATCTCGGCGGCGTCATGGACTACAGTGCAGGTGAAGGCGTGCCGATGACTTTCGACGGTCGTTTCCTCGTGCGCGGCTCGACCGTCACGATCCCTTGATAAGCTCGAACCAGCCGTCCTCATCGATCACCTCGACGTTGAATTCCTTGGCCTTGTCGAGTTTGGAACCGGCGCCGGGGCCGGCGACGACGAGATCGGTCTTCTTCGAAACGGACCCCGCGACCTTCGCACCCAGCCGCTCTGCCATGGCCTTCGCCTCATCGCGCGTCATCTTCTCCAGTGAACCGGTGAAGACCACCGTCTTGCCCACGACGGGGCTCGAGGTCGCAACGACGGCCTCGGCCGCTTCCGGCGTCACTTCCTGAAGCAGCCGGTCGATCACATCGACATTGCGCGGCTCCTTGTAGAATTCCACCATCGCGCGGGCGACGACCTCGCCGATACCGTCGATGCTGTTCAGCTCTGTCCATGCCTCGCCCGAGAGCGAGACGGAAGCCTTCATCGCCTCCTCGAAGGCGGCATAGGTGCCATAGGCGCGCGCCAGAAGTTTTGCATTGGTTTCTCCGACATGGCGGATGCCGAGTGCATAAATGAAGCGATTGAGGGCGATCGAGCGGCGGGCGTCGATGGCGTCATAGAGTTTGCGCACACTCACCTTGCCGAAGCCGTCGATATTTTCGAGCTTGGTCAGCGAGCCCGCCTGCCGCTTTTCCAGTGTGAAGATATCGGGCGCCGTGCGGATCGTCAGCGACGGGTCCTCCGCCTCGAAGAAGAAATCGATCTGCTTGGAGCCGAGGCCTTCGATATCAAAGGCATTGCGCGAGACGAAATGCTTGAGATGCTCGACTGCCTGTGCACGGCAGACGAAGCCGCCGGTGCAGCGCGTGACGGAATCGAGCCGGCCGGTCTTTTCGTTACGCTCGCGCACCGCATGGCTGCCACAGACCGGGCAGGTCTTGGGGAATTCGTAGCGCGAGGTGTCCGCCGGGCGCTTCTCCATCACCACGTCGAGCACCTGCGGAATCACATCGCCCGCGCGCTGCACGATGACCGTATCGCCAATGCGGATATCGTGATCCTCGGCGCGGATGCGCTCGCCGCTATTGCCGATGCCCTCAACGTAATCCGCATTGTGCAGCGTTGCATTGGTAACGACCACGCCGCCGACCGTGACGGGCGTCAGACGCGCGACCGGGGTCAGCGCGCCGGTACGGCCGACCTGGATGTCGATCTTCTCGACGATGGTGAAAGCCTGCTCCGCCGGGAACTTGTGCGCCGTCGCCCAGCGCGGCGAGCGGGAGCGGAAGCCGAGGCGTTCCTGCAGCGCCAGTTCGTCCACCTTGTAGACGACGCCGTCGATATCATAATCGAGGTCCGGGCGGGCAAGGCCGATTTCGCGATAATGCGCGATGATATCCTCGACGCGCGACAGCCGCTGCGTCATCGGATTGACCGGGAAGCCCCAGGATTTCAAGACTTCGATCATGCCGAACTGGGTAGTGGCCGGCATTTGCGACATCTCACCCCAGGCATAGGCGAAGAAGCGCAGCTTGCGGCTCGCCGTCACCGAGGCATCGAGCTGGCGCAGCGAGCCCGCCGCCGTGTTGCGCGGATTGACATAGGTCTGCTTGCCCTCCGCTGCCATCTTCTCGTTCAGCGCGAGAAAATCGCTCTTGGCCATATAGACCTCGCCGCGCACCTCGACGACTTCGGGGGCGCCGGCCGGCAGGCGGTTCGGGATTTCCGTGATGGTCTGCACATTGGCCGTGACGTTCTCGCCCGTCGTCCCGTCGCCGCGCGTCGCCGCCGTCACGAGGCGGCCGTTCTCGTAGCGGATCGACATGGACAGGCCGTCGATCTTCGGCTCGGCGGTGAAGGCGATGGAATCATCCGGCAGGCGGCCAAGGAAGCGGTAGACCGAGGCGACGAAATCCCGCACGTCCTCGTCGGAGAACGTGTTGTCGAGCGACAGCATCGGTCGGGAATGGGTGATCGGCGCGAAGGTGGCAAGCGGTGCGGAACCGACCCGGCGCGACGGGCTGTCATCGCGCACCAGAGCGGGAAAACGCGCCTCGATCTCCTCGTTGCGCCGCTTCAGCGCATCGTAGTCGGCATCCGAAATCTGCGGCGCGTCCTGCCCGTGATAGAGCTCGTCGTTGCGCGCGATCTCCGCTGCCAGAAAGGCAAGCTC
This sequence comes from uncultured Shinella sp., assembly GCF_946479415.1. The sequence goes on from NZ_CAMLFY010000031.1 coordinate 28,619, forward strand.
GGCCGCGGCCTCGTCTTCGGTCAGGGTTTCGACAGGGGTTTTCGCGTTCGCCATGACATGCTCCGGGATTCGCATCCGTTTTTAGAGCAAAGCTGACGAAAGGAAAGATGGAGAGCGTCGAGATTGCCCTCATCCCGCTGTCGCGACCTTCTCCCCGCAAGCGGGGCGAAGGGGATGGTGCACGACCTTGCGACATGTCCCTTCTCCCCGCTTGCGGGGAGAAGGTGCCGGCAGGCGGATGAGGGGCTATCTGTTTACACCCCGCCCGAAAGCAGCCGAGCAGCCGCCGCACGCGCCTCGTCGGTCACGGAAGCGCCGGCCAGCATGCGGGCGATCTCTTCGGTGCGCGCACCCTCGTCCATGCGGGCAACGCGGGTGGCGACGGTCTCGCTGCCCTCGACCGGTCCCTTGGAAATGAGGAGATGCGTTGCCGCACGCGCGGCGACCTGCGGCGCGTGGGTGACGGAGAGCACCTGCACGGTCGTAGACAAGCGCTTCAGCCGCTGGCCGATGGCGTCGGCCACAGCACCGCCGACGCCGGTGTCGATTTCGTCGAAGACGAGCGTCGGCGCCGAGCCGCGATCGGCCAGCGCCACCTTCAGCGCCAGCAGGAAGCGCGAAAGCTCGCCGCCCGAGGCGACCTTCATGATCGGGCCGGGACGCGTGCCGGGATTGGTCTGGACGTGGAATTCGACGGTGTCGATCCCCTCCTCCGCCCCGCCATTGGGATCGGTGGTGATCTCGACGGTGAAGCGCGCCCGCTCCAGCTTCAATGCCGGCAGTTCCGCCATCACGGCGGCGGCGAGCGCATCGGCGGTGTGGTGGCGCTTTTCGGAAAGCGACTTGGCGGAGATTTCAAAGGCGGCGCGCGCTTCGGTGAGCCGCGCCTGCAACTGCACCAGCTTCTCCTCGCCGGCATCGAGATCGGCAAGGTCTGCGATCATCTTGGCGGTCAGCGCCGGAAGGCCGGTGACGGGCACGGAATATTTGCGGGCGGCGGCGCGCAGCGCAAACAGCCGCTCCTCCGTGCGCTCCAGCTCCTTGGGGTCGTATTCCGTCTTGCGCAGCGCCGTCTCGACGGCCATCTGCGCGTCCGACAGCTGGTTCAGCGCCAGATCGAGGAATTCGACCGTCTCTTCCAGCAGCCCCGGCGCCTCATGGCTCTTGCGCTCCAGCCGGCGCACGAGGGCGGCGATCAGCGGCACGGGCGAAGCACTGCCGTTCAGGAAGTCGCTTGCTTCGTTGATATCGCCGGCGATACGCTCGGCCTTCATCATGCGGGCGCGCACCTCGGCCAGCGTATCCTCCTCGCCGTCCTGCGGCGCGAGCACTTCCAGTTCTTCGACGGACGAGCGCAGATAGTCAGCCTCACGGGCAGCCGCTTCCACCTTCTCGCGGTGGCGGCGCAGCGTGCGTTCGGCTTCTTTCCAGTGATGATAGAGCGTGCCGACATCGGCCGCCGCCTCGCTCAAGCCGCCGAACGCGTCGAGCAGCAGGCGATGCGCATCGGTATCGACCAGCGCCCGGTCGTCATGCTGGCCGTGGATTTCGACGAGCAGCTGACCGGCCTGGCGCATGAGCTGCACGGAGACGGGCTGGTCGTTGACATAGGCCTTGGTGCGGCCGTCGGCCGATTGCTGGCGGCGGAAAATGAGGTCGCCGTCATCGTCGATGCCGTTGTCGCGCAGCAGCGCACGCGCCGCATGGGTCATCGGCACGTCGAAGACCGCCGTCACCTGGCCGCGCTCGGTGCCGTGGCGCACCAGCGAACCGTCGCCACGCCCGCCGAGCGCCAGCGAGAGACTGTCGAGCAGAATGGATTTGCCGGCGCCCGTCTCCCCCGTCAGCACGGAGAGACCCGGCTCGAACGCAAGGTCGAGCCGTTCGATCAGGACGATATCGCGGATCGATAGCTGCGCCAGCATGGCACGTATCTCTTGGTTCAGGCGCCGATCAGCTTCTTGCCGGCGCGCGAAATCCAGGAACCGTTGTTTTCACGCGGCTCCAGGCCCTTCGATTGCAGCAGCTTGTAGCTGTCGGCATACCACTGGCTGTCCGGATAGTTATGGCCGAGAACGGCGGCAGCCGTCTGCGCTTCGCTGGCGAGACCCATGGCGTAATAGGTCTCGACGAGACGCGCCAGCGCTTCCTCGATCTGGTTGGTCATCGGATAGGTTTCGACGACCACGCGGAAGCGGCTGACGGCCGCGATGAATTCCTTGCGCTCGAGATAGTAGCGGCCGATCTGCATTTCCTTGCCGGCGAGCTGGTCGCGGGCGAAACGCATCTTGGCCTGCGCATCCTCGACATATTCGGAGTCCGGATAGTTGTCGATGACGGCCTTCATCGCTTCGAGCGTCTGCTGCGAGGTGCGCTGGTCCTGCGTCACGCTCGGGATCTGCTTCCAGTAAGCGAGGCCGATGATGTACTGCGCATAGGCCGCGTCGGAGGATTCCGGATAGAGGTTCAGGTAGCGCTTGCCGGCCGTGATGGCCTCTTCGTACTGGCCCTGGCGGTAGCTGGTGAACGCGCTCATCACGAGCGCCTTGCGCGCCTGGTCGGAGAACGGGTTCTGCCGGTCGACGGCCGCGAACTTGCGGTTCGCCTCGCCTACCTTGCCGGCCTGCAGGTTTGCCAGGCCCTGATTGTAGAGCGTATCGGCGGATTCGGTCTCGCCTGATAGTTTCGTGATATCGATGTCGGGATCAGACTGGCAGGCAGAAAGACCAATCGAAGACGCCGTAGCGACAAGCGTAAAATAGACAATGCGCGCCGTCTTCTTCACACCAACAGACCCTGCAACAACCATGTGATAATCCCAGTTCAACGGCGCCCCATGCGGACGGGCCGCATATGCGCCCCGCGTTGTATCTCCAAAAGCGTGAAGATCGCAACGCCATGCCCACGCATTAACGCATTTTTATGGCATTCGTGTCGGGAAAGAAAAAGGAATGTCGCCCGGCCTCAGAGAGACCAGGGCGCAAATTCCGGTGCGTTGACGGCAATCAGCTCACGCTGGCCGGCGCGCGAACGCGGTGCGGCGGCTTCGACCACTTCGTAGGCCGAACGGTCGCTGAGCAGCGCCTTGAGGGCATGCGCGTTCATCTTGTGGCCGCCGCGATAGGAGCGGTAGCAGCCGATGAACTGCGCGCCGGCAAGCGCCAGGTCGCCGACGGCATCGAGCGTCTTGTGGCGCACGAACTCGTCCTTGGCGTAACGCAGGCCTTCGACATTGATCACGGTATTGTCATCGGAGATGACGACCGAGTTTTCCAGCGAGGAACCGAGCGCCAGGCCGGCGGCCCAGAGACGCTCGACATCACGCATGAAGCCGAAGGTGCGGGCGCGGGAAAGCTCGCTGCGGAAGGTCGCGGGCGAAAGATCGCCCTTCCAGGACTGGCGGCCGATGAGCGGGCAATCGAAATCGATCTCGACTTCGAATCGCGTGCCGTCATAGGGCGAAAACTCGGCCCAGGAGGCGCCAGCCTCGACACGAACCGGTTTGATGATTCGGATGTAGCGGCGCTTCACGGCAAGCGGGATCAGGCCCACCTCGTCGATCGCCTCGATAAAGGGCGCGGAGCTGCCGTCCATGATCGGCATTTCGGCGCCGCTGACTTCGATCAGCGTGTTGTCGAGGCCAAGCGCGTAAAGTGCTGCCATGACATGTTCGACGGTCGCAATCGACGTGGCCGGCGAGAAGCCGAGCACGGTGCAGAGATCGGTGCTGCCGACCTGCGAGGAGACCGCGCGGTATTCGCTGACGGTGCCGTCGGCGAACTGGCGCTGGAAAACGATGCCGCTGTCGGCTTCGGCCGGGTTGAAGGTGATCGAGACCGGCACGCCGGAATGCACGCCCGTACCGGAAATCGTCACCGGGCTTGCAATCGTGGTCTGGAAACCGAGCATCGTCATGTGCATTCGCCTCGTCTTATTGCCGGCTCATTCTTCGCCGACACTTTCAATTCCTGGCCCAAGGGAGGCCTGTGGCCGGACGCCTTGGCGCCCGCCGACAAAGTTTGCCTGATCGTCTGGAGTGGCTTGATGCGCTCCGGCTCCTGCCGGCGATCCGAATCCTGACTGGCCCCTGTGCCCACTATGAATCTAGTAGGTCCCTCAACGTCTTACAAATCACTGTTTCTTTCGCTTTGTTACGCTTTTATCCCATGCATAAGCTCTTGAAACAGAAGCGGAAATAAAAATGCCCGGATCAGGATCCGGGCATTTTGTTGTGAAAGCCGTGCGTGGCCTCAGTTCGACTGGCGACGCAGGAAGGCCGGAATCTCCAGCTGGTCTTCCTCGTTGAGCGAACGCGGCTGCGGATTGGCGCGGCCGTGATCGTCGAGCTGGCCGCGGCGCGGCGCGTAGAGGCTGGCTTCCGGCGACAGCGCGCGGCGCTGCTGCTGGGCGACCGGCTCCTGCTGGACAGGCTGCTGCGGCTCTTCATGACGGCCGAGCGACGAGGTCAGGCGCTTGAGGAGACCCATCGGACCACGCTCTTCGCTGTGGGTCGCGACCGGCTGCTGAGCCGAGCGGTGATCGATTTCAGCCTGCACGACCGGCGGGAAGTCCTCGATCTTCGGCATGCGCATGGTCTGCGGCTCCTGACGGATGATCGGAGCGGCGGGCTCGACGCGCTGCTGCAGAACCGGAGCGGCCTGCTGCACGGGCTGCTGGATCGGAGCGACGCGCTGGACGACCGGTGCTTCGGCCGGAGCCGAGAACAGGCGGTTCTGCAGGCGCGGCTCTTCCTGAACCTGGGCGACCGGCTGGACCGGAAGCGGACGGGTCACCGGAATGGCGAGCTCGCGTTCCAGGCTCTCTTCCGAGGCGCGGATGGCTTCGGCGATCGGGTCGATGACCGGCTGCTGGACAACCGGCTGCTGCAGCACGGGCTGCGGCTGCTGGACGACCGGCTGCGGGGCGACGGCGACCGGCTGAGCCTGCGACTGGACCGGAATGGCGGCGGACGGACGAACTACCGGCTTGCTGAGGCTGCGAAAGTCAGCATTCCGTGCAGCCACCTCCGAGGCCGCGCGATCGATACCGGTTGCAACAACGGAAACGCGGATCAGGCCTTCGAGCTCTTCATCGAAGGTAGCACCGAGAATGATGTTTGCGTCCGGATCGACTTCCTCGCGGATACGGGTTGCCGCTTCGTCGACTTCGAAGAGGGTAAGGTCGCGACCGCCGGTGATGGAGATCAGCAGGCCCTGCGCGCCCTTCATCGAGGTTTCGTCGAGCAGAGGGTTGGCGATCGCGGCTTCGGCAGCGGCCATGGCGCGGCCTTCGCCCGAAGCTTCGCCCGTGCCCATCATGGCGCGGCCCATCTCGCGCATCACCGAGCGAACGTCGGCGAAGTCGAGGTTGATGAGGCCTTCCTTGACCATGAGGTCGGTGATGCAGGCAACGCCCGAGTAGAGAACCTGGTCGGCCATCGCGAAGGCGTCGGCAAACGTGGTCTTGTCGTTGGCGATGCGGAAGAGGTTCTGGTTCGGGATGACGATGAGCGTGTCAACCGACTTCTGCAGTTCCTGGATGCCTTCTTCGGCCAGACGCATACGGCGGCCGCCTTCGAAGTGGAATGGCTTGGTGACGACGCCGACCGTCAGGATGCCCTTGTTGCGGGCAGCCTGGGCCACGACCGGAGCCGCACCCGTGCCGGTGCCGCCGCCCATGCCGGCGGTGACGAAGCACATGTGGGTGCCGTTCAGGTGATCGATGATCTCATCGATGCACTCTTCAGCAGCTGCGCGGCCGACTTCCGGCTGCGAACCGGCGCCGAGACCTTCCGTGACGGCGACACCCATCTGGATGATCCGCGTCGCCTTGGTCATGGTCAGCGCCTGGGCATCGGTGTTGGCAACGACGAAGTCGACGCCCTCAAGGCCGGCAGTGATCATGTTGTTGACGGCATTGCCGCCGCCGCCACCGACGCCGAAGACGGTGATACGCGGCTTCAGCTCGGTGATGTCCGGCTTCTGGAGCTTGATAGTCATTGCAGTGTTCCTTTCGTTTCCGGCCGCTTCGCCCAGCCGGTCTATTCCTAAAACTCAAGTGTCGGTCTTTCCCGGCATTACGCCGCCGGGAAACCCGTCAGAAACTTTCCTTCAGCCACTGGCCCATGCGGGCTATGCGGCCGTTGCCACCCGTCAGCTGCGAGAGCATGCCGCCCTGCACAGCGTGTTCTTCCAGTTCCGCGACCTGCGGATAGATCATCAGGCCGACCGCCGTCGAAAAGGCCGGGCCTTTCGCCGCCGTCGGCAGGCCGGACACGCCGAGCGGGCGGCCGATGCGGACATTGCGGGCGAGAATGCGGCGGGCCGCTTCCGGCAGGCCCGTCAGCTGGCTGGCGCCGCCGGTCAAAACGATCCGCTTGCCGACGATCGGCGAGAAGCCGGAACGCTGGATGCGGTCGCGAATGAGTTCGAGCGTCTCTTCGATACGAGCCCGCACGATGCGCGAGATGAGCGCGCGCGGCACATGGGTCGGCTGGTCGCGGTCGTCCTCGCCGATCGGCGGGACGGTGAGGATGTCGCGCTCGTCGCCGGCGTTCGCCAGAGCGGAGCCGTGCACGACCTTCAGGCGCTCGGCATCTTCGATACGCGTCGAAAGGCCGCGGGCAAGGTCGGTGGTCACGTGGTGGCCGCCAAGCGAAACGGCGTCGGAATGCACCAGCTTGCCTTCGGCGAAGACGGAGATCGTCGTCGTGCCGCCGCCCATGTCGATGCAGGCGCAGCCGAGTTCGACTTCGTCGTCGACCAGAGCCGAAAGACCGCTGGCGTAAGGCGTGGCGACCATACCCTCGACCGAGAGGTGGGCGCGGTTGATGCAGAGTTCGAGGTTCTTGAGCGAGGTGCGCTCGGCCGTCAGCACATGCATGTCGACGCCGAGAACGTCGCCGAACATGGAGAGCGGATCGCGGATGCCGCGCTCGCCGTCCAGCGAGAAGCCGGTCGGCAGCGAATGCAGGATGGCACGGTCCTGGCGCAGCGACTGCTGGCCGGCGACAGCGAGCACCTTGCGCAGGTCGTTGGCATCGACCTCCTGACCACCGAGATCGATAGTGGCGGTGTAGATGTCGCTCTGCAGGCGGCCTGCCGAGACGTTGACGATCAGGCTCTCGATGGTGAGGCCGGCCATGCGCTCAGCAGCATCGACGGCGAGACGCACGACGCTTTCGGCAGCATCGAGATCGGCGATGACGCCGTTCTTCACGCCGCGGGATTTCTGGTGGCCGATGCCGATGATCTCGACATTGTGCGTGCGGCCCGGAAGGATCTCGCTCTCGGCGCGCGGCGTCAGCCGGCCGATCATGCAGACGACCTTGGTGGAACCGATGTCGAGGACCGAAACGACGTGAGCCCGCTTGGAAGAAAGCGGCTTCAAGCGCGGCAGGCCGAAATGGGACGAACCGAAAATGCTCATGTGCGCTTCGCTGCCTTCTTCAGGTCCTTTGCCCTCTGCTCGACCGCCTTGTTGCGGCGTTCGAGCGCCCCTTCCGTCAATTGAACCGTCGTGCGGTCTTCGAGACGCAGATCGACGGCTGCGATATCGCGCTCCAGAAGCTGCTCGCTCGCATCGAGCGAGGCCAGCATGTCCATGGCGCGCGGCACATTGTGCTCCGGCAGCTTGACGACGATGCCGTTTTCGAGACGCAGGTCCCAACGGCGCCCGGCGACCCGAATATAGGCTTTCACCCGCGACTTGAGCTCCGGCCAGCTGTCGAACTCGTCGGAAAAGCTTGCCGCCGCGGTTTCGGCATCGCGGCCGACGAACAGCGGCAGCGAAGAAAACTTGTTGTCGCGGAGCGGCGCGATCACGCTGCCGTTCTTCTCGATCAGCGACAGGTCGGTGCCGTGCTGCCAGATCGCGAAAGCTTGGCGTTCCTTAAGTGCGATCTCGATCGTGCCCGGATAGACCTTGCGAACCGACACGTCCTCGACCCAGGGCAGCTCGGTGAGCTTCTGGCGGGCTTCCTTGACGTCGAGGGCGACCAGCGAGGTCGTGCCGTCAAGGCCGAGACGCTCGAGAATGTCGATCTCGGAGGTTTCCCGGTTGCCCGAGACCTTCACGTCCTCGATGGCAAAGCCGATCGCGGTGGTCGATGCCTGGGCGACATCCTGCGAATGGCCACCGAGCGACATACCATAGAGGCCCGTCGCACCGATGAAGACGGCCGTGGCAACGCTGCCGGTATGGCGCGGAATATTGATTCGGCCAGCCGCGAGGCTGACGAGGAAGCGAACGATGCGGCGCAGCGGACGCGGCAGCACGCGACCGGTCTCCGGCTCTGCGAGGCCTGCGGGACGAACCCTGCCCTTCTTGACGCTCAACGCAAACACGACGCGTCCTCCACCATCCACTTCAAGAATTCACCAAAGGAATGGCCGGCATGATCGGCCATTTCGGGCACCAGGGAGGTGGGGGTCATACCCGGCTGGGTGTTGATTTCCAGCCAGATCAGCTCGCCATTCTCGGAGAAACGATCGTCGTAGCGGAAGTCGGAACGGCTGACGCCACGGCACCCGATCGCTTGATGCGCCTTGAGTGCGAGTGTTTGTACTTTTTGGTAAATATTTGGTGAAATCTGCGCCGGGATGACGTGTTTCGAACCACCTTTTACGTATTTGGAATCATAGTCGTAGAAGGCGTGGCCCTGCGGCACCACTTCGGTCACACCAAGCGCCACGTCGCCCATGACGCCGCAGGTGAGTTCGCGGCCATAGACGTAGCGCTCGACCATGACGCTGTCGCCGTAGCGCCATTCCTGCGAAGTAATGATCTGCGGGGGATGCGACTGGTCTTCCTTGACCATGACGACACCGAAGGACGAGCCCTCGCGCACCGGCTTCACCACATAAGGCGGCTTCATCGGGTGGCTGGAGGTGAATTCGAATCGGTTCATCAGCCGCTGTTCGGCGACCGGGATGCCGGCGGCCTTGGCGACGATCTTCGCCTGCGCCTTGTCCATGGCGAGCGCCGAAGCGAGCACGCCGGAATGGGTATAGGGAATTTCGAGATATTCGAGCACGCCCTGAATGGTGCCGTCCTCGCCGAAGGGGCCGTGCAGCGCATTGAAGGCGACGTCCGGCTTCAGTTCGGCAAGGACGCTGGCGACATCATGACCGACATCGACGCGGGTGACCTTGTAGCCCACGGCCTCGAGCGCATCCGCGCAGGCGTTGCCCGACGAAAGGCTCACCGGCCGTTCCGACGAAAAACCACCCATCAACATCGCGACGTGCTTGACGCTCATGAAACCCTCAACTGAATACCGCACACTGCCCCTCGTCGCTTGTGCGGACCTGATTTTGCTCCGGATCCGACTCGGGCGACCGAGATGGGACCACTAGAGCGGCATTAAGGTTAATGAAGCGTTTACTTTCGTTAACCTGACCCGCCGCGGGACGAATTTTCCTCATCCGAATCAAGCCCCGCTTCGATTCCTCTTCTGGAATCAGAGAGTTGGAACCGGCGCAAGAAAAACCAAAAAATTAGAGGATGCTGAGCAAGCGGCAACATGGCGGGAAGCCTTGGTAAATGCCGGGAAACCGGCGGAGACCGAAAAGTACGATTTTTCGCCTACAGACGACCTTTTATTGTTTCATCGACCGGACGGTTGACGTAATAGAACCCCGCTGCCTCCCAAGACGGCAAACAAGAAACATGAAAAGGCACCCACGATGAGTGACACACTCGCTTCCGGGTCGCCGACCGCAACGCATTCCAACCGTCCCGGACTGAACTCCCCGGCGCGCGTTCTTTTTGCAAGCCTGGTCGGAACGACCATCGAATTCTTCGATTTCTACGTTTACGCCACCGCCGCCGTGCTGGTCTTCCCGACGCTGTTCTTCCCGAACAACAATCCGACGACAGCGCTGCTCGCCTCCTTCGCGACCTTCTCGATCGCCTTCTTCGCCCGCCCGTTCGGCGCCATCGTCTTCGGACATTATGGCGACCGCATCGGCCGCAAGGCGACGCTGGTGGCAGCACTCCTGACCATGGGCGTCTCGACCGTGATCATCGGTCTCCTGCCCTCCTACGAAAGCATTGGCGTGCTCGCGCCGCTACTCTTGGCGCTCTGCCGATTCGGCCAGGGCTTCGGTCTCGGCGGTGAATGGGGCGGCGCGGTGCTGCTCGCCACGGAAAACGCCCCTCCGGGCAAGCGCAGCTGGTACGGCATGTTCCCGCAGCTCGGCGCACCGGTCGGCCTGTTCCTCTCCTCCGGCATCTTCTGGCTGCTGCTGCACGTCATGTCGCAGGAAACGCTGCTCGCCTGGGGCTGGCGCATTCCCTTCGTCGCCTCGATCGTACTGATCGCCGTCGGCCTGTGGGTTCGCCTGTCGATCACCGAGACGCCGGCCTTCCAGAAGGCCATCGAGAAGCAGGAACGCGTGGATGTGCCCGTCGTGGAGCTCTTCCGCAACCACAAGCGTAGCCTCGTGCTCGGCACCTTCGTGGCGCTTGCCACCTTCGTGCTGTTCTACATCGGCTCGGCCTACCTGCTCTCCTACAACGTCAAGGTTCTCGGCATTCCCTTCGTCGAGGCGTTGGAAGTGCAGCTTCTGGGCTCGGTGCTCTTCGGCATCTTCATCCCGATCGCCGGCAAGCTCGCAGAGCGTTTCGGCCGCCGCGAAGTGCTGATCCTCACGACCGTCCTGATCGGCGTCTTCTCGTTCTTCCTGCCGGGCCTGATGACCGGCGGCGAAGCATCGATCTTCGTCTTCGTGATCTTCGCGATGGCGCTGATGGGCATGACCTACGGCCTGATCGGCACGGCGCTGGCCGCGCCCTTCCCGACGCGGGTGCGCTATACCGGCTCGTCGATCACCTTCAACTTCGCCGGCATCTTCGGCGCCTCGCTCGCGCCCTATATCGCGACCTGGCTGCAGGCGAATTACGGCATGACCTATGTCGGCTACTATCTCGGCATCGCCGCCGTGATCACGCTGGCCTGCATCCTGCTTTCGGGCAAGGAAGAGGTCTGAGCTTTTCAAAAAGCCGCTTATCAAAAACCCGCCGTGTCGCCACGGCGGGTTTCTTTTTGCCCTGGAGCGATCAGTCGTTTTCGCCGACGATCTTCCAGATCACGCCGCCGATAACGGCGCCGACGATCGGGGCCACCCAGAACAGCCAGAGCTGCGAGAGCGCGGCCGTCTCGGCAAACAGCGCCACGCCCGTCGAGCGGGCCGGGTTTACCGAGGTGTTGGTGACCGGGATCGAGATGAGGTGGATCAGCGTCAGGCCGAGGCCGATGGCGATCGGCGCAAAGCCGACCGGTGCACGGCCATGGGTGGAGCCGAGGATGATGATGAGGAAGAACGCCGTCAGCACCACTTCGGCCACCAGCGCCGCCGTCAGCGAATAGCCGCCGGGCGAAAGCTCGCCGTAGCCGTTCGAGGCGAAGCCACCCGCTGCAAAGCCGGCCTTGCCGGAAGCGATAAGGTAGAGCACGGCAGCTGCTGCAACGGCACCGATAACCTGCGCCACGATATAGGGCACGAGGCTGGAGGCCGGGAACTTTCCGGCAACCGTCAGGCCAACGGAGACGGCGGGGTTGAAGTGGCCGCCCGAAATGCCGCCGACCGTATAGGCCATGGTGAGAACCGTCAGGCCGAAGGCGAAAGAGACGCCGAGCAAGCCGATACCGACTTCCGGAAATGCGGCGGCCAGCACGGCACTACCGCAACCGCCGAAGACGAGCCAGAACGTGCCGAGAAATTCGGCCGAAAGTTTTTTAAACATGAATGCCCCCTGTCCAGGCCCCGCTGGAGCGAGGCCAGTCGCGCAACCATCGCGCGACTGTGGCTAGATTTCGCTAAACTTATCTGAATGAAGTCTGAACGAAACCAAATATTCGAAAATTCTAATTCGAAACATGGATTTCTGCTGCATCCCCCTCGCCGATCGCCTTCCAGGCCAGCGTGCCGATGACGGCGCCGAGCATGGGCGCGAGCCAGAACAGCCAGAGCTGCGACAGGGCTGCCGTATCGGCAAAGAGTGCAAGGCCGGTCGAACGCGCCGGGTTCAGCGACGTGTTGGTAATCGGGATCGAGACGAGATTGATCGCCGTCAGGCTGAGGCCGATGGAAACGGGCGCAAAGCCGGCCGGCACACGCTCGTGAATGGAGCCGAGGATGACGAAGAGGAACAGCGCCATCAGCACCACCTCGGTCACCAGCGCCGCCATCAGCGAATAGCCACCCGGCGACAGATCACCGTAGCCATTCGCGCCAAACCCGCTGGGCACGAAACCGGCCTTGCCGGAGGCAACAAGATAGAGCGTCACCGCAGCAGCCGCCGCGCCCGCAACCTGCGCCACGGCATAAGGCAGCACCTGGGCTGCAGGGAATTTTCCGGCGACGGCAAGGCCTAAGGAGACGGCCGGGTTCATATGGCCACCGGAAACGCCGCCGATCGCGTAGATCATCGCCATCAGCGCGATACCGGCGGAAAAGGAGATGCCGACGATGCCGATCCCGATCGCCGGAAAAGTCGCGGCCAATATGCCGCTTCCACTGCCGATGAAGATGAGCCAGAAGGTGCCGATGAATTCGGCGGTCAGTTTTTTGAACAAGAATGCCCCCACGCCCCGCAAAGCAGGGCCACGCGCCACGTCCGGCGCGCGATGTCACAAGTTTTGGATGGACTTGCCTGTGGGGGAGAGGGAGTGCGCGGCGCTTGAGGCGGCCCGGGAACTCCCCAGCAAGGGTAGACGGATCAGGCCGTTGCTCGGCCCAAAAACTCCTTGACCTCATAGCCCGGCATGAAATTGCCGAGACGCTTGATTTCCCATTGCAGCAGGATGCCGGACTGCTCCAGCACGCGGCTGCGCACGGTTTCGCCGAGATATTCCAGCTCGTAGCCGGTCGCCTGCCCCGTATTGATCATGAAATTGCAGTGCATTGGCGACATCTGCGCGCCGCCGATCAGCATGCCGCGGCAGCCGGCCTCGTCGATGAGCTTCCAGGCCGAATGGCCCTCGGGATTCTTGAAGGTCGAGCCGCCGGTCTT
>NZ_CAMLFY010000032.1 GCF_946479415.1 uncultured Shinella sp.
ATTCTCAATGGAAATTATGCGCCTAACCGGCTCAGTTCTGCGCGGAAACCAACACCCGGGGGAACGACTGTTGTGGAATTGTGTTGCAGAACGAGGCCGGGGCCTGCGACCCTGTCGTCCGCACGCAGCTTGTCACGCGCATAGCGGGGCGTCTCGACAGTTTGACCGTCATCGAACGTCGTGGGCCGCACGTACATCACGGCACTTCGGGGGTTTGTTTCACCGCGCTGGTCGAGGATCGGCAAGGTCAGTGTATCGACCTCGACGGTTGCGATGAGGCGCAGTGTGATCATCTCGACATGCTGATCCCTGAAGGCATGTCCATACACCTGCTTGTGCGAGGTGTAGAAGTTGTCGATAACCGTTTCCGCCGCAACTCGATCGAACGGACCGTCAGGAACCTCGGCGCGCAGCTCGAAACCCTGGCCCGCGTATCGGCATTCGCCGAACAATCTGTACTTTGCCGCCGAGGTATCGACCTTGTCGGCTTTGATCTGCCGCTCGGCCTTCTCCCGCAACTCGGAAAGCGCAGCATTCACCCGAGCAAAACCGTCCGGCTTGGAAGGATCGATGGTCATGATCAAGGAATGCGTGAATTCGTATTGGAGGTCGGTGACGAGCAATCCGGACGCCGCCGTGATGCCGGGATGGGTGGGCACGATCACCTCTTCCGCGCCGATCGCTTGAGAGAGCGATACCGAATGCAGCGGCCCTGCCCCGCCGAAGCCCATCAGCGCACATCCACGCGGGTCAATTCCCTTCGCGATAGAGTTTGCGTTGATTGCGAGCGCCATGTTGTTGTTGATGATCTTGAGGATACCGAGTGCGGCGTCCTTGACGCTCATGCCAAGCTTGTCGGCGATATGCGTCTTGACCGCGATGGCCGAAAGACTGCCGTCGATCTTGAGGTCGCCGCCGAGAAAGTGTTCAGGGTCCATTCTGCCAAGCACAACCTGGGCATCCGTGACCGTCGGTTCAGTACCGCCCTTGGCATAGCAAGCCGGCCCTGGAACAGACCCTGCTGATCGAGGACCGACCCGGAACGCGCCGCCCGCGTCGATATAGGCAATGGAGCCTCCGCCGGCTCCGATCGCATCGACGTCGATCATCGGAACCAGAACAGGAAGGCCCGCGGCCTCCGTATCGCGAGGGTTCTTGATCCGGAGTTCTCCACCCTGGATTACCGAGATGTCGGCTGACGTACCGCCGATATCGATCGTGATGATGTTGTTTCGCCCGCAGCTCTCGCCGGTCCACCGTCCCCCAATGACCCCTCCGGCCGGACCGGAGAGCAACAGGGAAATGGGCAGCTCGGCTGCGGCATCGATGGTCGAGATGCCGCCGTTCGATTGCAGCATTCGCACTTGGGCCGTGATGCCGTTTTTGTACAGGCGGCTCTCAAGCTTGCGCAAATAGGAGGCTGTTCGAGGACCGATGTAGGCGTTCATGGCTGTCGACGAGAAACGTTCGTACTCGCGCATCGTATTCACCACCTCGGCAGACGCGCAAACGTAGGCCTCCGGCAGGAAGGATTTGACGATTTCCTTGGCGCGCAGCTCATGCTCATCGTTAAGGAACGAGAACAGGAAGCCGATGATCACCGCGTCCATGCCCCGTTTGGCCATGAGTTCCGCGGCCGCCTTGACCTCGTCCTCAGCCAATGGCACCACGACCTCGCCGGTCGGCGGGAGTATCCGTTCGGTGATCGGGAGGCGATCGCGTCGCCGAACGAGTGGCTTGGACTGCCAAGGCACATCGAACTGCAACGAAAAGTTATGCGGACGCTTGTGCCGTCCCATGTGCAGGATATCGCGGAATCCGCGTGTCGTCAGCATGCCGACTTTGGCGCCATCGCGCTCGATGACCATGTTCGTGGCGACCGTTGTGCCATGAAACACCTGATCGACCTGGCCGGGGGCGACGCCCGCCAGCTGGCAGACCTTGAGAATCCCCTGGAGCACACCCTCGGACTGGTCTTGCGGCGTGCTCGAGACCTTGGTCACATGAACCTGGCGATTGCCATTCTGGCGCACGTGCTCAAGGACGATGTCGGTAAACGTTCCGCCGACATCAACGCCAATTCGGATCATTGTATTGCTCCCTCTCTGGATGGCCTGGCGGTTCGCCAAAACCTCCATTTTTGGTTCGGTTCGTACCGCATTCCGTGGCCGTACGTAGGCAGGTTACGAGCGTATTCTGCTCTTGTGAAATACGGATTTCGGAAGTATTGATACGAAATTCGCATCAATAAGCCGCAGGACATTATGCCTGTACGATAGAGCTTTCAGCCGACGGCCACGTCAAAATGACCGGACGGCCGACCGAGAGATCGCTTGACTGATGCTTACCGGCCAGGGACTCAATTCGGACGTGCAGCCCGTCGTCCGTTTCCGCGTTGATGCGCAAAAGCGATCCTATCGATTGACTGGATACGATGCGGCCCGCGACACGATTGTAAGTTTCGCGCGACACCGCGTCATGGGGAAGAATATCGAACGCTTCTCCGGGAACGACGAGGATGCCACCCGTCCCGTGCAACACGTCCTTAACCGGCCTGCCGGCAAGTTTTTGCCCGGATCGCTCCACAAACCATTGGCCATCTGCGGCCTGGTTCACCTGGCCATCAAACAAGGTGTTGCGTCCAATAAAGCGCGCGACAAATTCACTGTCAGGTCGAGTGTAGACGGTATGCGGATTACCGATTTGCTCGATGTTTCCGCGGTTCATGACGACAATCCTGTCGGAGAGGGCAAGCGCCTCCGATTGAGCGTGCGTCACGAAAATGAACGTAATGCCCAGCTGTTTCTGCAGCAGTTTCAGTTCGTTCTGGATCGCCTTCCGCAGGTTTGCGTCGAGCGCGCCCAATGGCTCGTCCAACAGCAGGATCTCGGGCTCGGTCACCAGTGCACGGGAGATCGCCACTCTTTGGCGCTGGCCACCGGAGAGAGCCGATCCTTTCCGCTCGGCGACGTCGGATAGGCCTAGAATGGCCAGCATCCGGTCAACCTTGTCGTCGCGCTGCCTCTTGCCGATCCCCCTGACCTCGAGGCCGTAACTCACGTTTTGCCGCACGGTCATGTGCGGGAACAAGGCATAGTTCTGGAAGATCATCGCGGTCGGACGTTGCGCCGGCGCGAGTTCGTTGATGCGCTTGCCTTTTATAAGAAGGTCCCCGTCGCTGATCTTCTCGAATCCGGCGATCATGCGCAGGACCGTGGATTTGCCGCAGCCCGATGGGCCGAGGAAGGCGATGAACTCCCCCTTCTCGACGGCTAGATTGAAATCGCCGACCGCCTGAAAGCCGTTGTCGTATTGTTTCCGCACATGGCGCAGTTCAAGGTCATACATGGGAAGGTCCAGTTCCAATTCGTGCCAAAGATTGCCGGCCCCTAAAGGCCGGCAGCCGTTGCCCAGTTACGCGCTGAGGAATTCATCCCACTTCTGGATCAGATAGTCGTACTCGTCAGGCCACTGATGCCAGTAAGCAATCTTGCTTGCACGATCGGCCAGGGAGCCGCCATCGCGCAGATCGCCTTCCTTGATGCCGCGTTCGGCGGGTCCGACCCACGGCTTGCCTTCGTACCAGAAGGCGTATTTCTCCGGGGACATCACCGTCTTCACGCTGTTGGATGGCGAGTAGTAGCCCTGTTCGGACACGGCGACGCCCGGCCCGCCGGAGAGCCAGTAATCAGCATACGCGGCCACCGCCTCGCGGTTCGGAGTTCCCGTGACCCGCATCGGTCCAAGCGCCCATGCGCGATGGCCTTCTTTCGGGACCGAATATTTGCATGCCTTGCCTTGCGCCTTGACGGCCATGACTGCCGGCTGCCACGCGTCGCAAACCACCATTTCACCGGATGCCATGTAGTTCACGAGTTCGCCGAAATCGCCCCACAGAGCGCGGAACTGGCCGTCTTTCTTTTTGGAAACGAGGAACTTGGCCGTTTCATCGATTTCGGCCTTAGAAGGATTGGCCGGGTTGCGAACAGAAGAAAGACCGAGGGTGTTCATTGCCATGATGGCGATGCCGAATGCGATGAGAGGATCGGTGTTCAGGCCGGACTTGCCCTTCCATTTCGGATCGAAAATCGCCGACCAGGTATTGGCCTCTTCGTCGGAAAGGACGTCGGGGTTGAAGCCGACGGAGTCGTAGTTGTAGACCGAGGGCACCATATAGAGGCTGGTCTGAGCCTCGTCTGCCCAGATCTGACCGACGATCTGCTCCTTCCGCGCGAAGCGCGGATCGACTGTCGTGAACGTGTCCCGGATCCCGGTCCAGTTCTTCAGCTCCGACACCGCGATCGGATCTGCGTGATCCGTCATCACCATGGCCGGAAGCCGTTCCGCGAGCGTTTCCCAGACGTCGAAGTCCGTGGCCCCGGACAGGATCTTCGTCTGTCCATCCGTGAACGTCGCCGCCGTACCAACGGTCTGACCGACGCCGCTTTTTTCCTTGAAATCGGTTAGAATTCGCTCCTGAACGGTAACCGCGGAACCAATGGTTCGCAGTTGCTGGCTGGCGAGTTCAGAGGCCTTGGCCCAAGCGGCGCGTGACGACATGAACGATGTCCCTCCGCCCATGGCAAGCGCCATGACGCCTGCCGTTTGTTTCAAGAGGTCACGTCTTCCCAGTTTGTAAGATTGCATTTGTTCACTCCTCATTATTGGCGGTGCGCCAGATCGCCTTCTTTTTCGCCGGACAAGGCGCGGATTGCCCGATCGTGCAGGATCAAAGCATCACGTCGCCGCTATTTGGCCCAAGTGTCTGACCGACGAAGACTGACGCCTGATCGGAGACGAGAAAGGCCACGGTTGCGGCGACTTCATCCGCTTCAGCAAACCGGCCGAGCGGAAGCGACGCCCGCTTGGCGTCAAGCCAATCATTCGAGAAATCAGATATAAGCGGCGTGTTGACGGGTCCGGGCGCGACGGCATTTACGCGCACGCCTCGGGCAGAAACTTCCCTCGCCAGCGACTTCGTCATGCCGATAAGAGCCGCTTTTGCCGCCGAGTAGTGAGGCACGTGGCTACCGCCGATCTGTCCAAGCTGCGACGCGATGAGGATGATCGAGCCGCTGCCGCGATCGAGCATTTCCTTGATGACTTCGCCGACAAGGAGGAAAGCACCCCGGACGTGTACCGCGAACATCCGATCGACATCGCCGATCTTCAGGTCTTCGATTGCTGATTGATGGGCAAAGCCGGCATTGCTGACGACCACGTCGATCCTGCCAAACGCGCTGCGCAGTTCCGAGACCATGTTCGCCACATCGTGTTCGTCAGAGACGTCTCCCGTTAGCGCGATGGCAGTCCCGCCGAGCGTCTGGATTTCTTCCGCAACCGCCTTCGCCTTCGGCTCGTTCAGGTCTGCCACGCCGATCGCGTAGCCTTCCTTGGCGAGGCGGTGAGCGATACCGCGTCCGATGCCCGAGCCGGCACCGGTCACGAGTGCCGATTTGTAGGTTGTGCCCGTCATCATGCGTCCTCCTGCACCGCGACCTTGCGCGCTCGCCGGACCGCAGCTCCCATGAGGAGGCCATAGACGGCCAGGAGTGCGAACGAGAAGAGTGTCGTGAGGACCCCGAACGCAAAGACATTCGGATGGACCTCGACCGAGAAGGTTCCGTAGATGGCGAGTGGCAGGGTTAGATCTCGTCCACCTGCAAAGAGCGTGCGGGCAAACTCGTCATACGACAGAGTGAATGCGAACAGGAGCGATGAAAGTACGCCCGGAAAAATCAGCGGAAACGTGATCTTGCGAAAGGTGCGCGCGGGTGAGACACCGAGGGACCAGGAGGCTTCTTCTACCGAACTATCAAAGCGGTTGAAGATTGCCAGCATCACAAGGAAAGCAAACGGAAACGTGTACACGACGTGCAACACGAAGGCGGAACCCCACCACGTCCGGTCAATGCCAAGCGAGTTCGTTACCAGGGCCATGCCCAGTCCAACCAGGACGCCGGGAACCATCATCCCGAGAACGATCAGATAGAAAGCGATCGAGGACCCGCGAAACTTCCGCCGGAAGGCCTGAGCGGAGGCTACGCCGAGGAACGTCGAGGTGATCATGGTCATGAACGCGAGAGCCAACGACCGGACAAGCGCCTGATCGATGGGCAATGGAGCCACATTCGAGGGCGGTACGTGCCCGAGCAGGTGGCGATACCAGTATGTGCTCCACTCGATCACCGGGAACTGAGGTCCGCCGGCTTGGGACTGAAAGGACAATATGGCGAGTACAATCAACGGACCGTAGAGGAAGAGCAGAAACAGTGCGGTGTAGAGCCCGAGGGCGGACTTAAGAGCCGGTGCGTTCATCTCAAAGTTCCTTTCGCAGATCGACGAGGCGGAGCAGGAACGTGACGACGGCGGCCATGACGATCGTCAGAATGACCCCCGCTACCGCTGCAAATGCCCACTTCAGCGACCCAACCTGCGTGACGATGATGTTGCCCAGCATGTTGACCTTCCGACCGGACAGCGCCGCGGACGTAGCGAACTCGCCGAGCACCATGATCGACACGAAGATCGATCCCACGACCAGGCCGGGCAGAGACATCGGGAAGATGATGGTGCGGAATATCCGCCAGAAGCCGGCGCCGAGATCTTGTGCGGCCTCGATCGTGGCAGGATCAATGCGGCCCAACATGAACGTGATCGGCCCCACCATGAACACGCAATATATCTGCGTCATGCCGATGATCACGGAGAGATCGGAAAAGAGAAGGGCCTCGATCGGTTGCGAAATGATCCCGGCTTTCATGAGGATCAGGTTGATCGCCCCCTCCTTGCCCAGCATCGGCCTCCATGCGAGCACACGGATCAGAAAGGACGTCCAGAAGGGAATGACACAAAGGACGAGAAGGGAGGTCTGCAGCGTCTTGTTCTTCACGAACATGCCCACGAACAGAGCCGCTGGATAGCCAACCAGAGCGGTCATCGCCAGGACGATCAACCAGATGCGGATTGTTGTCCAAAGCGCGCTGAAATAGGTGTCACTGGCGAAGAATGCCTTCCAGTTCGCCAGGGTCAGAATGGGTTCGATCTTGAACGTCGTCTGCGTCCAGAACGACACGTAGATCATCATGGCCATTGGAAGGACGAGAAAGAGCGTCATCCAGACCATTGCGGGCAGGATCAGCCATTGGGAGCCTATGGGGCGACGAAGGGTCAATGTTTCGGGCTGAGTAGTGGCGGTCGGCATGGAGATCTCCCTTGCGGCGTTCACTGGCAGCTTCCTCCTGGCTGGGATTGGTGAAAGGCGATGGCGCTCGCGCGTGGCCAACACAGGCGGTACGGCCGGGCCGGTTCGTATTTTGGTGGAGCGTGGTGGCTGAGATGGGCCTCGACTTCGAAGACCGAACCGTCTTCGAGAGCGAACAGGGAATGTATCGACGAGCCCAGATATTCAGAGGCGACAAAGCGTCCGAGTACGGACTCTTCACCCTCGGTGATCACGATCGAACTATCGCGGACGGCAATCTGATCGTGGCGGATCGCGTACGCTGCGAGATCAGGAGAAACGCCCTGTTTTCCATAGCCGAAGGAACCCGCGCCACTTCGGAAGGTCGTTGCCTCGACCTGGCCCGAAAGCACGTTGTAGCAGTTCATGAAACGAGCGACCGTAGGCGAATTCGGCGTGGCGAAAACATCATCCGGCTTGCCCACCTGGCGGATCTGCCCGTCGCAAAGGACCATGACCTGCTCGCCGATAGCGAGCGCTTCGCTCTCGCTTCCGGTCACGTGAAGGAAGGTGACGCCGATCCTGGATTGAAGCCGCCTTAGCTCATCACGCATGCGCTCCCTCAAGTTCGCATCGAGGGCGCCCAGAGGTTCGTCGAGAAGGACGAGTTCGGGTTCGGTTATCAGCGTGCGAGCGAGCGCCACGCGTTGCCTTTGACCTCCGGAAATCTCATGAACCTTCCGGTCTCCGTAGCCGGTCAAACCCACCAGCTTCACCATGTCCGCCACCCGGCGAGCGAGCGCTGCTCCGCGCGGAACGGGATTGCGCTGCCGCTGCTCCAGCCCGAAAGCGACGTTCTGGTCGACGGTCAGGTGCGGGAACAATGCGAAGTTCTGGAATACGAAGCCTATGTTGCGGCGATGCGGCGGGACGCCCGCGAGATTTCGGCCCTTGAAGGTGATTTGGCCCGCATCGAGCTGATCGAAGCCTGCGATCGCTCGCAGAAGGGTCGTCTTTCCGGAGCCGCTTGGACCAAGCAGCGAAACATAACAGTTGTCATCGATGTCGGCTGAAAGGCCATTCAATGCGACAGATTTGTCAAATCGCTTGGTGAGAGCTCGAAGGCTAAGAAGCGGCGTCATTGGCGGCGTCCTTTAAAGGCAATAGAAATCAGGCCTGGCGGGGCTCGCCAGCGACAGCGTTCAGTTCTTTCGGGAAGGGTTG
Organism: uncultured Shinella sp.; assembly: GCF_946479415.1. The sequence continues at coordinate 8,408 of NZ_CAMLFY010000032.1, forward strand.
GACTCTATGCCATCCAGCGCGGCGGCCGTCGGCGGGAGCCTTCGGGCGCCAGATCGTCACCGGGCAGGTCTGCCGGATATCCATACGCCAAGCAGCCGGATTCCTCGGTGAGGAAGGCGCTGTCTCCCGCGCGCCGCGCATAGCAGGCAGCCAATTCACCTGTCGGCACGGGCGCCATTACAAAACGGTTATGCAGCGTCGTACAGCCCAACGAATTGGGGCTGAAAGTCTCTGGACCTTCAGACATGACTTTCCTTTCACCGGCAATGCCGGCTCCACGGGGTGTTCCCCGAATGGACCCTCTGGTTTTTGGCACTTTCTTGATGCGTGCTCTGGCGAAGGAGCATTGTGGAAGAGGCCAGTTGATTGAAATGATTTCTGCGTATTTCTTGATAAGGACAGTGCATCAATCCGGGACGCCCAATCGCGGAAGGCCGTCTAACACGTCCAAAATATCGCCCACGCGCGACTCCCGGAGGCAGTTTCGGCGCCATTTCGGCGCTCTCCTGCCGTAACGGGTTTGATGCGGAAATGGGGTGATTGAACGTGACGCTCGCGCGCTGCGAGTTCGGGATGCCACGACGCCGTTAACGCTACGGCTCTGAGGTTCGTATCAGCGGTGTCAATGCGCGATCGCGCGGGACAGCGGCGATGCCGGCGCAGACGCCCGCTTCCTTCAGACGAATTTCGATGGGGCCGGCGATGATCTCGAAGCGGCCGGCTGCATGGTCGATACCTTCAACTGCGGAGCCCCGCCATCGTCGCGCGCTGTTAGAGCGCCCTGAAACAACCTGGGCGGCCCATAGGGGCCGCCTGTTTTGCTCCATTCATCGATCGTCCGCCCACTGGCGATGATCAGTGGGGCATCGCTCACTCCAGTGACTGCTGTCCCAGGCTCGGTACGGCCCCGTATTCTCGTGACGTTCCAACAAAGATTGGTGCCGGAGCGGGGTACGAGACTTTCCCGGCTTCTGTTTCGACGGTTATCCTGCGGAGGTGAGGATGTTTGGACAGGGCGTCCATGTCATTGACGAACGCGAACGCTACGTCCGCGCGTGTCAGAATTTCCTTCGCCTCAGCTTCGTTCATGGTTGCGAACGCCGAGGCAACCAGCGCGTCTGTGGCGGCTCGGTTTGCGACACGCGCAACGTTCGTGGCGAACAGCGGATCCTTGGCCTTGTCGGGCTGTTTGAGGAACTCCTGGCAGAACTTGACCCACTCACGATCGCTCTGGATCGAAATGAGCACCGATTTCCCATCTTGCATCATGAACACGCTGTACGGTGCTATCGATGGATGAGCGAGACCAAGCCGTTTTGGTGGTTTTCCACCTTCGGCGTGGAGCAGCGGCACCGTCAGCCAATCGGCCATCACGTCGAACATAGAGATCCGGATCTCGACACCCTCGCCGCTGATGGAGCGGGCGATCAACGCCTCCAGGATAGCCGAATAGGCTGTAGCACCGGTCGCGATGTCCACCATCGAAATACCGACACGGGCGGGCTCGTCGGGACTGCCGGTGATCGAGGAGAGCCCGGACTCTGCTTGTATGAGCAGATCGTACGCCTTGCGTTGCGCTAGCGGCCCCTCCTCACCATAGCCGCTTATCGAGCAAAAGATCAGCTTCGGATGGCGAGCGCGCAGGACATCGGGGCCGAATCCCATCCTGACGAGCGCGCCGGGCTTCAAATTCTGGATCAGGACGTCGGCATCCTCGAGCAGTGCGCTGAAGGAAGCCCTACCCTCGTCTGTCGAAAGGTCGACGACGACCGATTTCTTCCCACGATTGAGCCAGACGAAGTAGCTGCTTTGGCCACGGCATACGTCATCGTATCCCCGCGCGAAGTCTCCTTCGGGCCGCTCAATTTTGATGACCTCCGCGCCCGCATCGGCGAGGCGTGCCGAGCAAAATGGTGCAGCGACCGCCTGTTCCACTGCGACGACCTTTATACCTTCGAGAGGCAAGCGACTGTCTTTTTTCATTAGAATGACCTTGGCAATCCGAGCACATGCTCGGCGACATAACTTAGGATGAGGTTGGTTGAGATCGGTGCGACCTGATAAAGCCGCGTCTCCCGGAACTTGCGTTCAACGTCGTACTCGCACGCAAAACCGAAGCCGCCGTGGAATTGGAGGCACGCATTGGCGGCCTCCCAAGACGCCTTGGCGGCGAGGTACTTGGCCATGTTGGCCTGCGCGCCACATGGCTGGTGGGCGTCGTACAGGCGGCACGCTTCGTAGCGCATGAGGTTTGCAGCTTCGATTTCAATGAAGCTCTCAGCGATCGGGAACTGAACCCCCTGGTTTTGTCCGATCGGGCGACCGAAGACGGTCCGCTCCTTCACATAGTCCGCGATCTTCTCGACGAACCAATAGCCATCACCGATGCACTCGGCTGCAATGAGGGTGCGCTCGGCATTCAAGCCCGTCAGAATATACTTGAACCCCTGCCCCTCTTCGCCGATCAGGTTTTCCTCGGGGATTTCCAGATCGTCGAAGAAGAGTTCATTGGTCTCATGGTTCACCATGTTGAGGATTGGCCGGACAGACATACCCTTCGACACGGCCTCCTTGACGTCGACGATGAATATCGACATGCCTTCGGACTTCTTTTTGACCTGATCGAGCGGGGTCGTGCGTGCCAGCAGGATCATCAGGTCCGAATGCTGGATGCGTGATATCCAGACCTTCTGGCCGTTGATCACGTAGCGATCACCCTTCTTGACCGCCGTCGTCTTGATCCGCGTGGTGTCCGTGCCGGTTGTTGGCTCCGTCACGCCCATCGACTGCAGGCGAAGCTCTCCAGCGGCGATCTTTGGCAAGAACCGTCGCCGCTGCTCCTCCGATCCATGGCGGACAAGCGTATTCATGTTGTACATCTGGCCATGGCAGGCGCCAGAGTTCCCACCGGATCTGTTTATCTCCTCCATGATGACGGAGGCTTCGGTGAGGCCCAATCCCGAGCCTCCATACTCTTCCGGAATAAGCGCGGCCATCCAACCGGCTTTGGTCAGCGCATCGACGAATTCTTCCGGATAGCCGCGGCTCTCGTCGATTCGCCGATGGTACTCAGCGGGAAACTCGGCGCATAGAGCGCGTACGGCGTCCCGGATCTCCTGATAAGCGTCGCCGTTTACGGTTTGCATTGCGAGAAATTTCTCCTCCTGGGTAGAGCGGCTTTGCCTGCTATGCCCGCTTGCCATGGCATCGCCGGCGTGGGCGAACACCGCGGTCACGGAGACGCCCTTGCCGATGTCGGAATGTCACCGACTAGAAGATTGCTTCGGCGACCATCGCTTCGACGCCGTCGGCCCGGCGAGCCCAAAGACTGGTCCGATTGCCGTCATGAAGGCCGTCCAGCTTGAAAGGCGACATTCCCGCAATGGGAGCCTGCCCCCTGAAGGAAAACTCTTTCAAACGCCTCCCCGTCTCTCGCGTCGCGAGATCGGCCAGTAGCGTGGCGGTTAACGGGCCGTGGAACACAAGTCCGGGATAACCTTCCACATCCCGAGCATAGTCTACGTCGTAGTGGATTCGATGGCCGTTGAAGGTCAGCGCCGAGTATCGAAACAACATGACTTGCGTCGGTGCGACATCTTCCGAAAACGTGGCGACGCGATCGACGAGCTTGGGCTGGGGAGACGGTGCTCCAGCGGCCGGATCCTCGCGATACACGATGTCCTGCTCTTCCGTAACGACCACTTCATTGTCCGACAGCATCTCGTGCAGAACGGTTACAAAGCAGAGTTTCCCGCTCCTTCCGTCCTTTTCTACAATACTTTGGATCGTTGAGCGCTTCGTTACGTTTTCTCCTATAACAATCGGCTTGTAGAACCTGAAGCGGCCGCCAGCCCACATCCGCCTTGGCAACGACACGGGAGGCAGGAAACCACCCTTTTCCGGATGGCCGTCGCGGCCGAGAACCTTGGCAGACTTCGCCTCAAGGAAATAGAGCAAGTGCCACAGAGGCGGTAATTCATCGCCGGGTTTGAACTCGCCATCCCGTCCAAGCGTTGCAAGCATGAAATTGGAAGGTTGAGGATCGATTTCATCGCGCACCTCAACGGTGCGCCCAATCCAGTTTTGAACATTCTCAGACATAGTAAGCCTCAACGCATGACGAACATTTTTGAGGAACGGCGCCAGCTGCCGACAAATCGACTTTTCAGCGGTCGCGCTGGAATTTTCGCCGCACCTCACCGCGATCACAGTCTCTTGTTTCGAGCCGCTTTCCTCCCTGATGGACTGCGCTTGCGTGCTCGATTGCCTCGATGCTGCTGCGATCCGAAGAACTATAGTTCGCTGGATCGAGCCGCAAACTACGAAAAAGCTCTATGCGCGATATCCGAAAGTTATCGCCCTTTGAAGGCGGCAGCCGGCGCTTCTGGAAGCGGGGAGCGACGCCCCGTGAACATCGTCACGCATTCGTTCGACCCAAGCGATTGCGCGCGCTGACAGGCACCGCGCGGCCATCAGCTGCCAAATTGGCGACGCAGTCCAATCCGATTGATGTTCGGCTTGGATACATGCAATGTATCATGCATGGACTTTAGATTGATTCGACATCTCTATTATTTTCAGACCATTGCCGAAGAGCGGCATTTCGGTCGTGCTGCCGAGCATCTTGGCATGACGCAACCACCTCTTTCGGCACAGATTAAGGTGCTGGAGCGTGTGCTCGGTGTAAAACTCTTCGAGCGGTCACGCGCGGGTGTAAAGCTGACCCATCATGGTGAGGCCATCCTGCCAGCCGTGCAGCGCATGGTGGCAAATGCCGAACGCCTGGAATCTGTCGTTCACCTCACGCGAACGGGGCAACTCCATTCCTTGTCCGTTGGCGCTGTCGCCTCCGCAATGCTCCATCCTCTCGAGGACGGCATCCAACGCGCGCGCGCGCAATTCCCGGAACTCACCGTCTCCCTGGTCGAGATGGACACGGGTGAAGCCATTCGGGCGCTTGAAGCCGAAGAAATCGACGTCGCCTTCGTGCGAACGGAAAACGTCGCCAAGCCGTTAGCCTGCAAGCCGATGATACGGGAACGGCTCATGGTCGTAATGCGGCCGGAACATGCGCTGTCGCGCTACCAAGAAATAAGCCTTCAGGACGTGGCGAAGGAGGCTCTCGTTATGTGTCCACGCAACATCAGTCCCGCTTATTTCGATGCGATCAACCGGCAATTCACCGATGTCGGCCTGTCGCTTAAAGTGCCGCATTTCGCCCGTTCCATCATGTCGCAGATCGCCATGGTCTCCTGTGGGCTGGGTCTGGCGATAGTGCCGAAATCCTTTACGAATTTTGAAACGAACAAGGTCATCTACCGGCCCCTCGACAGCAAAGCCGAAGTCGTGACGACGGCCGCCGTGTGGAACGAAGAGCGCGTGACACCGGCAATGTTGCGGTTCATCGAAATCGTCGGATCGTAAGCACCCGCAATACCGCTTTGGCAGCGACGGATCACGTCTTCGACAAAGCGGCGGATGGGCCGAAGCTGGATGCGTGAATATCCGAGATGCGTAGCCTCATGATGACGTGCGAGGCACACTCGCTAAATCGCATCTCAGGCATACATTCGATGTATCAATCTGATCGCTAAAAAATACTTCTCAACCGGATAGGCATATCCCACTCTGCACCCCGTCAAAGGGGAACAGGGCGTACCGGCATGTCGGAAAAGAAGCCCGTATCGAAAACGGGATAACGAACCACATCGTCATGAAAACACGGAACCGGCCGGGGACAACCTCTGACGGCGAGTGAGCGCACCTTATGACAGGTCGGGAAATTCCAAAGGAGGAATGCCAATGAAGAAATCGGTCTATTTCTGCACGCTCGCCATGATTACCCTTGGGATCGGAACGGCGTATGCGGGCACGCTTGATGATGTGAAGGCCCGGGGCAAGCTCAAATGCGGCGTGACGACCGGCAACCCCGGCTTTGCCGCGCCGGACGCAAAAGGGGAATGGGATGGTCTCGACGTCGCTGTCTGCCGTGCGGTAGCAGCCGCCGCGCTTGGTGATCCGAAGGCCGTCGAATTCGTTTCGACCTCGCCCAAGGTTCGATTCACATCCCTATCGTCGGGTGAAGTCGATATCCTCTCGTTCACGACGACGTGGACGTTTACACGTGACGTCGATCTGAAGTTCGAATTCGCCGGCATAAACTACTACGATGGTCAGGGCTTCCTCGTTCCGACCAGCTTGGGCGCCAAGAGCGTCAAGGATCTGAACGGAGCGACCATCTGCATTCAGACCGGCACCACAACGGAAGCAAATCTCACCGATTTCTTCCGTGCCAACAACATGACCTACGAGCCCGTTCCCGTCGATGAGCAGGCAGCCGCGCAGCAGCAATATCTCGCCGGCGCATGCGATGCCTTTACCGCCGACGCATCAAATCTCGCCTCGATGCGCTCGAGTTTTGCAAAACCGGAAGAACATGTCGTTCTACCTGACATCATTTCGAAGGAACCGGTCGGCCCGCTCGTGCGCCAGAGCGATCCGGAGTGGGGCGATCTCGTCCGCTGGACGCTCAATGCTTTGATCGCCGCCGAAGAACTCGGTGTAACGGCGTCCAACGCCGACGAAATGGCCAAGAGTTCGAACAATCCTGAAGTCAAGCGGCTTCTCGGCAGTGAGGGTGGTCTCGGTAAGATGCTCAAGCTGGACGACCAGTGGGCTTTGCGCGCCATCAAGGCAGGCGGAAACTATGGCGAACTGTTCGAGAAGAACGTCGGCAAGGACTCGCCGCTCGGCCTGCAACGCGGTCCGAACGCTCAATGGAAAGACGGCGGCCTGATGTATGCCTACCCGTTCCGGTAAAATATAGGGCGGCGACGTCAATGATATCGTGGGCGGGAATGGAGTCTGTTCCCGCCTTCCGGCAGCCACCCGGCAGGACGGAAACTGGATAAATATCGAATGAGAATATTGGTCTCCCTGGCGGCGCTGGTCATCGCCGGCTCCTCCCTTGACGCGGCCTCCGCCGGTACGCTTGATGACGTAAAGGCCCGCGGCAAGCTCAAGTGCGGCGTCACCACCGGGAGCGCAGGGTTCGCGGCCCCGGATGCGAACGGAGAATGGCAGGGCTTCGACGTGGCGGTATGCCGCGCAGTGGCCGCCGCCGCGCTCGGAGATCTCAAGGCCGTCGAGTTCGTATCAACGTCACCCAAGACAAGGTTCACGTCCTTGTCGTCCGGTGAGATCGACATGCTCTCGTTCACGACAACCTGGACATTTACCCGCGACATCGACCTGAAGTTCGAGTTCGCCGGCGTAAACTATTACGACGGCCAAGGCTTTCTCGTTCCGGCCCGGCTTGGGGTAAAGAGCGCCAAGGAATTGGGCGGCGCTACCGTGTGCGTCCAGACGGGTACGACGACGGAAGCGAACCTTGCGGACTTCTTCCGCGCAAATGGAATTTCCTACGAGCCCGTGCCGGTCGAGACCACGGCCCAGGCAGCGCAGCAATACCTCGCCGGCGCCTGCGATGCCTATACGTCGGACATTTCGGTCATGTCGGCGCTGCGGTCGACGTTCGAAAATCCAAAGGAACACATCATTTTGCCGGATGTCATTTCAAAGGAGCCGGTCGGCCCGCTCGTACGACAGAGCGATCCGGAATGGGGCGACCTCGTCCGCTGGACGCTGAATGCTCTGATCGCAGCGGAAGAATTCGGTGTCACCGCGGCCAACGCCGAGGAAATGGCCAGGAATTCCAACGACCCTGAAGTCAAACGGCTTCTCGGCAGTGAAGCCGGTCTCGGCAAGATGCTGAAACTGGACGACCGATGGGCCATGCGCGCCATCATGGCAGGCGGCAACTATGGCGAACTGTTCGAGAAAAACATAGGCAGGGACACTCCGCTCGGCCTGCAGCGCGGCCTGAACGCCCAGTGGAAGGACGGCGGTCTGATGTATGCATATCCTTTCCGATAGGAGGAGAAAGGGCGCGGTTCGAACGCGCCCTTTCCCGATGTGAGGGCAAAGCGCGTGCGTACATGGAATTTGGGAAATCCTCTGCTGTAATCGCCGGCGGGGCAAATAAGGACCTGTAGATAATGGCAACAGCGACCGATCACGGGAGAGAGCCGTTTCAGTTGTCCCAACTGATTTACGATTCTCGCTACCGCTCGATGACAATCCAGATTCTCGTTCTGGTTGGGTTTATCATTCTGGTCGGCTGGCTGATCAGCAATACCATGGCGAATCTCACCGGCCTTGGTAAAGTATTGAGCTTTCATTTCCTGGGTCAGCCGGCGGGCTACGACATCAACCAGAGCCTGATTACCTACACATCGCAAAGTACGCATCTGCGCGCGGCATTTGTCGGCATTCTCAACACGCTGCTGATTGCGGTCCTCGGCTGCGCCCTTGCAACCGTCATCGGCGTGTTCGTCGGCATCCTTCGGCTGTCGAAGAACTGGGTCATCTCCAGGATCATGGCGGTCTATGTGGAGATGTTCCGCAACGTGCCGCTGCTGCTCTGGATCGTGCTCGTGATGGCGGTCCTGATCGAGACCCTGCCCGCACCGGCTGCTTTCCGTGGCGAACAACCCGATGCGTCGATGAAACTGTTCGGCACCGTCGCGTTCACCAACCGTGGCATCTATGTGCCGCAGCCGCAGTTTTCGCGCGGCCTCGGCGATTTCGATCTGTTCGGTCAATCTGCCTTCAGCTTTGGCATCAACCTCAACCTGGTCACCATAGCCTTGGCGCTTGCCGCCGGCATCCTCGTGTCGAGGTGGATCAGGACGCGCGCCGACCGCTTGCAGGAATCGACCGGCCTTCGTCCGGTAACATGGCACCTCCGGCTGTCCGTCGTGGTCCTGCCGGTTCTCTGCCTGCTTTTTGCCCTCGGCTTTCACTTCGACTACCCGGAAATGAAGGGGCTGAACTTCAGCGGCGGCCTGCATATCCGCAACTCTCTCACCGCCCTGTGGCTGGCTTTGTCGCTCTATACGGCGGCCTTCATTGCGGAAATCGTCCGGGCCGGCATCATGGCCATCAACCATGGCCAGACGGAAGCGGCGGCGGCATTGGGATTGCGACCGCACCAGATCATGGCCCGGGTCGTCCTGCCGCAGGCATTGCGGGTGATCATTCCGCCACTGATCTCCAACTATCTCAACCTGACCAAAAATTCCTCCCTGGCGATTGCCGTGGGCTACATGGACATCACTGCAACGCTGATGGGCATCACGCTCAACCAGACAGGGCGCGAACTCGAAACGATCCTGTTGGGAATGTTGATCTATCTCGTCATCTCGCTGTGCATCTCGGCGGTAATGAACTGGTATAACAAGCGCGTCGAACTGGTGGAGCGGTAAGGTGAAGGATCTCTCCTATGTGCGCAAGGAAATGCTGCCGTCCCAAACGCCGCCCGCCACCTCTTCGGGCGTGATTGGCTGGGTTCGCGAAAAGCTGTTCCGCAGCCCGCTCGATGCCGTTCTCACGCTATGCGGCCTTGCCTTCATATACGCGCTGTTGAGTATCGTTGTCCCCTGGGCGATCTCGCCGACCTGGCATGCCACGTCGCTCAACCAGTGTCGGGAAATCCTGCACGAGATGGGCCGTGAGGGGCGCTATGCCGGGGCATGCTGGGGCGTGATCCGCGAGCGTTGGGTCCAACTCCTGTTCTGGTCCTATCCGCCCGCACTCTACTGGCGGCCGATACTCGCCTTCATCCTTCTGGTGGGGGCGCTGGCACCTGTGCTGTTTTCCGAGCATACGCCGAAAAAGCTGATTTGGCTCACCTTCCTCTATCCGTTCATCATGGTCTGGCTGCTTTGGGGCGGATCGGTCTGGACACCATTTACGGCACTCGTCGGCGTCGTCATCGCGCTCCTGGCGTCGAGGGCCGGGTCGAAGACATCCAGCATCCTGCTCAGCCTGGTCGCGCCGGCAGCAGCGACGCTTCTCTGGTATGTCTTTCTCGCCGGTCCGCTGGCCGAGGTTCTACATCGATATATTCCTCTCGGCATCGAAGCGGTCCCGAGCCGGAATTTCGGTGGGTTCATGCTCTCCTTCACGATCGGCCTGACATCGATCGGCCTGTCCCTGCCCGCCGGCATCCTGCTGGGGCTCGGGCGACAGTCGAATTTGCGTGTCATCAAGGCGCTCAGCATAGGTTTCATCGAATTCATTCGCGGCGTGCCGCTGATCACCCTGCTTTTCGTCGCATCGACGCTCCTCAACATCTTCCTGCCGCCAGGCACGAATTTCGACATCATCCTTCGGGTCATCATCATGGCCGCGATCTTCGAGGCTGCCTATATCGCCGAGGTGATCCGGGGCGGGCTCGCGGCGCTGCCGACGGGACAATATGAAGGGGCCTCCAGCCTCGGCCTCGGATACTGGCAGTCGCAGCGCCTGGTCATCATGCCGCAGGCCCTCAAGATCTCGATCCCGGGCATCGTCTCCAGCTTCATCGGTCTTTTCAAGGACACGACCCTCGTATCGATCATCGGCCTTCTGGACCCGCTCGGGCTTAGCAACTCCATTCGGGCCGACGCCAACTGGAATGGCATTATCTGGGAGCTCTACGGCTTCATTGCGCTCGGGTTCTTCATCGTCTGCTTCGGGATGTCCCGATACTCCATGTATCTGGAGCGCAAGCTCCACGCCGGGCGCCGTTAACAGGGGAACTACGCACGCATATCCTATCTGCGAGCACGTCGGGAAATCGACTGCTCCGGAATAACGGTGAGCGACGAGATCGCCATCGAAATCAGGGGTATGAACCAATGGTATGGTGCGTTCGACGCACTACGCGACATCGACCTAACGGTCTATTGCGGTGCGCACGGCTCTTGAATCATCGGCCTTGCCGAAGGCATGTCTCATGGCGGGGTCTCTATCGCTCCGCACCGCGAGTTGCCGGCCGGCAAGGCCTTGATCCAGACGAGTAGATCAGGCTCCAGAGCCCGTTTGGACGTGGTTGATCACCGCGTGAACGTTTTGCGGATGGCGCAACAGGCCAAGGATCGGGCACGTTTCCTCGACGGCTTCGAAGAGCTCCTTGATGGTCTCGCTGGATGCCGGCGATTCCACATTGACGGTGTAGGTAATGTCGGTCGGATGATATGGGACGTTCTCGTATCCCTTTCGGCCCGCGCGCGGATCGTAGATGCCGTTGACTTCCACTTTGATGGAATCCAGCGGGATCTGCCGCGCCGCTGCCTGCATCTGGCAGATGTGCACCACGCACGCGCCGAGGACACCCATCATGGTCTCCGGCGAACTCGGGCCGAGATCGTAGCCGGCGAAATCATAGAGACTATCGTTGAGGATATGGTGGTCGCGGATGCGGATGTGGCGTATGCCGCTGCGGCCTTCGGCCGTCACCACGGCGTTCAGCGGCATGGCGTTCATTTCGCCCTTGGCGAATTTTTCATCACGGGCCTGAAGCGCCAGGCGCTTCTGGTCGAGAAACTCGTTCAACGTGCTCATATTGTCTCCTACATGTTGGAGGTTGGGGCATTTTTCAGGATGCGGCGCGGTTGCCCGCGCGGCTGGAATTTGTCAGGGAAAAGTGGGACGCTGCTTTTCCGAAAAGACAAACGAAAACAAAAGAATCCAGGGCCTGTCGGATTTTGTCCGAAGTTGACGGACGCTAAACGGCTTGATCGGACCGACTTGTATTGAGGCGCAGAACCTTCTCGGCCGCCGCAAGCAGGATGGAAAGGGCGATGACGTCGGCGGCGATCTTGATATCTTCGATATCCGCGTAACTGGGCGCGATGCGGATGTTGCTGTCCTGCGGGTCCTCGCCATGGGGCCAGGTCGAGCCGGCGACGGTTAACGAGACCCCGGCCTCCTGCGCGAGTTCAACCGCGCGCTGTGCCGCGCCGGGGATCGTTTCGATATTGATGAAATATCCGCCTTGCGGCCTGGACCAGGTTGCAGCGCCCAAACCATCCATCCGGCGATCCAAAGCGCCGATGACGGCATCGAACTTCGGTGCGAGCAGCGTGCGATGCGCCGCCATGAGGCCTGCCAGGTTCTCGGTGTCTCGAAGGAAACGGACATGGCGCAGCTGGTTCAGTTTGTCCGGCCCTCCTCCGCGTCTCAGCGCGCGCTCCGTATACCAGGCGATGTTTGCCGGCGAAGCCGCCAGGAAGCCGACGCCCCCGCCGGCAAAGGTCATTTTCGACGTCGAGGAGAAAACCAGCGCGCGATCGGGATGACCGGCTTTGAGCGTCGCATCGATGATGTTTGCGGCTGAACGGCGCTCCGCGCCAAGGTGGTGAAGCACATAGGCCTCGTCCCAGAACAGGCGGAAGTCGGGTGCGCCCGTTCGCATGGAAGCCAGTCGCTCGACGACCGCGTCGGAGTAGATCTCACCGGTGGGATTGGCATAGGTCGGGACGCACCACATTCCCTTGACACTCTCATCGGCCACCAGTTTCTCAACCGTATCCATATCCGGCCCATCCGGCGTCACCGGAACCGGCAAAAGCCGGAAGCCGAATTCATCAGCCAGCCTCTGATGCACCTCGTATCCCGGCGCGGGACAGAGGAAAGCCCTGTCTCCTGTCTCCACCCACGGCGCCTTCCCGCCTGGAACGCCCTTGAGCAGGCCCCAGACCAGGCATTCGTGCATCATCGTCAGGCTGGAGTTCCCCCCTGCGACGATCTGCTTGGGTGGCACTCCAAGCACCGGACTGAAGATTTCCCGGAGCTCGATAAGTCCCTGGGGATCGCCGCCGTAGTTGCGCGCATCGTCACCGGCTGCTGTCGTCCAATCGTCCACCATCGAGCGGGAAAGCATCGCCGCCGACAAGTCCAACTGGGCCGCAGAAGGCTTTCCACGAGCAATGTTCAGCTTGAGCCCTGCCTTTCGGGCCGCAGCATGCTCGGCTTCGAGCGACCGATAAAGCGCCCGCAGAGCTTCCACGTCCAATTTGTCGAGAGGGGTCATCACTGTTCCTTTAAATCGGGAAACCTCACCCGAACGAAAGGGGATGGTCCCGTCCGTAGCGCACGTTTTCTGGATTTGCTCAGCCCGTCTTGAGGGAGCCTACCGGCCGCAATATCGGCGAGGTTCGTACCTGTCGTTCACGCGTTCCACGTTGCGCCAGGCACGCGTAATTGAGAAGTACATTCTATGGATCGGTTCGATACGTTGGATGTATTGACTGCGCTGTCCCGAATACCGGCGAACGATACCTTGAATGTATCCATCCCGAACATCAATCGGATTGGACTCGACGGCTCTTTTACTTCCCCATGCGCAGACGCGTCATGAGGAATTCGACGCGGACGTAAATTACAGAGAAAAAAATAAGCCTTTGAAGTAAAAGGCTTTTCACGACAGGCAAAGCGCCATGAACGACCGCGAAACAGACGACCTGGGCATCAACACCCGCCTTGCACATGCCGGATACCGCCCACAGGATTATTTCGGCTTCGTCAATCCGCCAGTCGTTCATGCCTCGACCGTTCTTTTCCCCGATGCAGCCACGATGGCGTCTCGCGGCCAGAGGTATACCTATGGCACGAGCGGGACGCCGACGACCGACGCGCTGGTCGCCCTGACCGACGAACTCGAAGGCTCGGCGGGAACCGTCATCGTGCCTTCCGGGCTTGCCGCGGCGACACTTCCGCTTCTTGCTTTTCTCTCTTCCGGCGACCACGTCCTCATCGTCGATTCCGTCTATCAGCCGACCCGTCGCTTCGCCGACACCATGCTGGCCCGGCTCGGCGTTGAAGTTCAATATTACGATCCGCATGTCGGCGCGGACATTTCCTCCCTGATGAAACCCAATACCAAGGTTGTCTTCACGGAATCGCCCGGCTCGAACACATTCGAGATGCAGGATATTCCGGCGATCGCCAAGGCCGCCCATGCGGTGGGCGCCATCGTGATGATGGACAATACCTGGGCGACCGCGATCTATTTCCGTCCGCTGGATTTCGGGGTGGATATCGTCATCCATGCGGCGACCAAGTATCCGGCAGGCCATTCCGATATCCTCCTCGGCACGGTTTCCGCTAACGGCAACTGCTGGCAAAGGTTGCGCGACGCCTATCTCACGCTCGGCATCTGCGCAGCTCCCGATGATGCCTATCAGGTTGTGCGTGGCCTGCGCACCATGGGCGTGCGGCTCGAAAGGCACCAGAAGAGCGCACTCGAAATCGCTCGCTGGCTGGAGAATAAGCCCTGTGTCGCGCAGGTGCTTCATCCCGCTCTCGAAACGCATCCCGGTCACGCCATCTGGAAGCGTGACTTCTCAGGTTCCAGCGGCATTTTCTCGATCGTCCTGCGCAGCGGCGCGGAACGTGAGGCGCATGCCTTCCTCGATGCGCTTCGCATCTTCGGGCTTGGTTTTTCGTGGGGCGGGTATGGGAGCTTGGCAGTGCATGTATCACTGGCCGATCGCACGATCGCCAAGGCGAAGTATCCCGGCCCCGTCATCCGCCTGCAAATCGGTCTGGAGGATGTCGATGATCTCAAGGCCGATATTGCAAGAGGCCTTGCCGCGACAGCGCTATAAAAGCTTGGATCGAGTTTGTCGGATGGTTATGCCCGCCAGAGGCGAAGGTTTTCTTCCGATCAAAAAAATCACGATGAGCGGGACAGCGCGCTCATCGTGATTTCATTCATTGTTCATTTCGGGCCTGCGCTCTATGGAGCCTGGGATCAGAGCTGCTTCAGCGCATAGACATAGACATCGACGACTTCGCCGTCCGTGCAGACGGCCTTGGTCACGACACGGTCGTAATCGACGCCTTCGAACTCATCAAGGACACTCCAGTTCTTTTCGAGGTTCTCCGAAATGAAGATGTAGCCGGGAATATCCTGACCCGCCTCATCAACAAGGAGTGCGGGCAAACCATGTTTTCGAAAGCCCCATCCTTCGTTGATATAGCGGCCCTTTATCGAGGCCTCTTTCCATTCACCGCCGATCTTCTTCATGACATGTTCGTTTGAATCGCCCGGACGCAATGTTCCATAGACAAAAAGAGGCTTCATCAGCAGGTTCCCAAATGTTGCCGGCGCCATCCACTTGAAAATGCGCCGCGGCGTTAAAAGAATTGTTCAGCGTCGTGAGCCACTACATCAGGCTTTCCCAGGCTCAAGGCAGATGAGCAAGATGTCGGGCCGGGATGGTATGCAGGCGCGCGGACAGTGTAAAATTCAAATCCTGTACCCCGCTGATACAGTGGAAATATCGCTCGATACATTTTCCATATGAAGGCATTTCAAGAATGCGATTGGACACGGGCGCGCGATGGGGCAACTGTCCAGCAGGCAAATCGACCTGCGGCCGACCCTGATCCACCACTGCGATCGGGATCGCCTCCGACGTTCCGTGAAGATCAGCGGCAACATCCATCGCCACACAGAATTCAGAATGAATGCTACCGAGGGAACTGCGTAGAATGGAAAAAGTAGACGCTGCCGTGAAACTGGCGCACCGCGCCGTCGAAACCTGCTACGACACCCTCAACGAACATGAGGTTCAGACGACAAAGCACCTCATTCTCGACACGCTGGGCGTCCTCCTCGCGGGAACCACGCAAGGCCCCAAGGTCGAGGAAGTCGTCGAGTTCGTGAAAGAAAACGGCGGTGTTGCCGAAAGCTCGATCCTCGGTTTCGGAGGAAAGGTGCCGGCCATCCTGGCCGCCTTCGCCAACGGTGCATCAGTACACTCTCTGGACTTCGACGACACGCACGATCCGAGCACGCTTCACCCCACGGCCTCATCATTGCCGGCAGCACTTGCCGTCATTGAAAAGATCGGTGGAGCATCCGGGAAAGACCTGCTCACGGCCGTGGCGGTCGCAAATGACGTCGTCTGCCGCATGGGTTACGCGGCCCCGACCGGCATATCCCATGCCGGGCTTCTTGCACCGATGACCTTCGGCTATTTCGGTTCAGCGGTCGCGGCAGGCAAGATTCTTGGCCTGAGCAAGAACGAGATGGTCGGTTGCTTTGGGCTTGTCTACACGCACGTGTCCGGCAGCGGTCAGCACTTCCACGAGGGAGGCTCCGACATTCGCCTTCTGTATCAGTCCTTCAGCAACAAGGCCGGTGTTCTCTCGGCGCTGTTGACCCGCAAGGGGGTCAATGGCGGCGGACGAAACAGCCTCGAAGGTGAACACGGTTTCTTCGATCTCTTCTTCCGCGGAAAATACGATCCGTCCTACGTGGATGTGAAAATGGGCGACCGATATGAAGGGACGAGCATCTCGATCAAGCCGTATCCGTCCTGCCGCCAAACGCATCCGTTCATCGATGCGACGCGGCTGCTCATCGCCAAACACGGCATCACGCCGGCTGACATCAGCAAGGTCATCGTCAATGTCGGCAGCCTCGGAATGCATCTGTGCAAGCCTGAAGCATCGCGCAAGCGGCCAACCCTGACATCGGATGCGAAATTCAGCGTCCCGTTTTCCGTCGCCGCCTGCCTCGTCGAAGGAAATATCACCCTTGCGAGCTTCTCGGAGGCGAACCTCAACAACACTGCGGTGCTGGCGCTGACGGACAAGACCGAGTGCGTCTTTGACGAGGAGATTTGCCGGAGCATCGGGGTCGAGCCCGCGATCGTGACCATTGAAACGAAGAGCGGCGCCATCTATTCCGAACGGGTGAACCATGCGCTCGGCTCGCCTGAAAACCCGGTCTCCGAAGAGGCTCTGATCGCGAAATTCAGGGATTGCGCAGCCTATTCGAAAAAGCCCCTGAGCGGTGAAACGGTCGACAGGATCATCGAACTCTGCCTTCATCTCGAAGAGCTCGACGATATCGGTGAGCTCATCGCCTTGATGAGCTGACGACGGGCGGAACGCCCCTCGTCTTCCCATCCCGCCATCAGGCCCGTAGCCGCCCGATTGCTCGTCTGTCGCCTTGAACCTGGCGATCCCGGGCGTGTTCATGATCACTCTCACCGAGGTGCCGTTTCGATGCCAGTCCGGCCCGCTTTCTCATCCTCCGGCGGAAGCGCTCTGCTGATGGACTTCGCGCAGGGCGCATTCGATCTCCTCATCCAAAGACGGCTTTGGTCGCTCTGCGGGAAAGATGGGCCGCTTCAGGGGCTGGCGGGCGTTCGGGGCGTCGTGCTCGGCGTGAACAACGTTCTCGTCAGATTCGACCCCATAACCGTCCGCCTGCAACATCTGCGTGACGCGCTGGAGGCGGCCTGGGATCAAGCCGTTCCCCGACAGGACGAAGGACAGCTGATCGAGGTGCCGGTGATCTACGATACGATGCCGGGGTCCGAGCTCGAACAGCTCGCCCGCAACGCCGGTCTGAGCGTCGGGCAGGCAATTGCACTGCATACATCCGTCGACTACTGGGTTTCCTGTATCGGATGGGTGCCCGGCTTTGCCTTCCTGACCGGGTTGCCCCCGGAGCTGTCAGCTCCGAGGAAGGCAACACCGCCTGCGCGCGTACCGAAAGGTTCCGTCGGGATTGGCGGATCGCAGACCGGCATCATTCCGCTCGAGGTGCCGTCTGGCTGGAATCTGATCGGCAAAAGCGATCTCGACATGTTTGATCCCACAGGAGCCAGGCCCTGCCTCCTCGCGCCGGGCGACCGTGTGCGCTTCATTGTGCAGGGAGTGAATGCATGATCGAGGTTCTCAGCAACGGGGCGCTCAATCTTGTGCAGGATCTCGGGCGTGCCGGTCATCTTGATGCCGGGGTGAGTGAAAGCGGCGCCATGGATGCGCCCGCTTTGCGCATCGCCAACCTCCTGGTCGGGAACAACGAAGGCGCTGCCGGTATCGAAATCTGCATTTTCCCCTTCCGCATTCGCTTCGAACGGCGGGCATGGTTTGCCTGCGCCGGCGCGACGACATCGCTCACGCTATCGCAGAAGGATCGGCCAGGCTGGACTGCGGTGGAGGCGCAGGAGGGCGACGTCCTGTCCATTGCGCCACCGCAGCGCGGATCGCGTGTGGTGCTGGCCATCCAGGGCGGGATCGATGTTCCTCCCGTGCTCGGCTCGCGTTCGACCGACCTCAAGAGTGGCTTCGGCGGCATGGAAGGCCGTGGCCTCAGGAAAGGCGACCGCCTGAGTGTCGGAGCACATGAAGGCCGAACCGTTCGTCCCATAGCGGTCGCCCCCGCCTCGCGCATCGGCTTCATGAACGAACTCGATGCCGGCACCATCCGTGTCCGCGCGGTCGCAGCTGCGGAGTATCCGCATTTCACGGATGAGGCGCAGGCAGCCTTCGGCCAGACCAGTTACAGGCTTACCCCGGACTGCAACAGGCAGGGATATCGCCTCGAGGGCGCCGCGATGCCGATGCGCCGCAAGCTGGAGCTGTTGTCGCATGGGGTCCTGCCCGGCACGATCCAGGTGCCCCCGTCCGGCCAGCCGATTGTACAGATGGCCGAGGCCAACACTCTGGGCGGCTACCCCAAGATCGCCACCGTGATCGAAACCGACCTTTGGCGGTTGGCACAGATGCGGCCGGGACAGGCCGTTCGCTTCGAACTGATCGATATGGAAGCTGCGCAAGAGGCTATTCGCACCGACATTCTGGAAAATGCCGGTATTCGTCAGGAGCTTGCGTTGATGACAGCCGCCAGCGCGCGCTGATAGTTTCGTTTTTGCGAGGAAAACGCCCGTGAATGACAAAAGCACGCATCCGACCGTGGATTTGAACGCCGACCTGGGAGAAGGCTTCGGGCCATGGAAAATGGGTGACGATGACGCAATCCTGCAGATCGTCAGTTCAGCCAACGTCGCCTGCGGCATGCATGCCGGCGATCCGCATGTCATGGCCCACACGTTTCAGCGTGCCAGGGAGCTCGGCGTGGCTGTCGGCGCGCATCCCGGATACCCCGACCTTTGGGGCTTTGGACGTCGCGCCATGGTGTTCAGCCCCACCGAGATCGAACAGTTCGTCGCCTATCAGGTTGGAGCGGCCATGGGCGTTTCCACCTATGCCGGCCACCCAATCTCCTATGTCAAGCCGCACGGCGCACTGGCGAACCTGTCGCGCGACGACGCCGGGGTCGCCGGTGCGATCGTGCGGGCCATCGCCGCCGTGGACCGCAAACTTGTCCTGCTCACATTTCCCGATGGTCACGCCACGCGAATAGCACAGGAGATCGGCCTGCCGACTTGCGCCGAAATCTTCGCCGACCGCGCCTACGAGCCGACGGGACAACTGGTTTCGCGCAACAAGCCCGGCGCTGTGTTGCATGATCCCGACGCCATCGCGGATCGTGTCGTGCGCATGATCAATGCCGGCGCCGTGGAGGCGGTGGACGGCAGCCTCGTTCCCATGGCAATCGGCTCGATCTGCGTGCATGGCGATAGTCCCGGCGCGATCAGGATCGCGTCGGTCGTGCGCCAGCGGCTAACCGAGGCCGGTATTACCATTAAATCCTTCGTGTGAGGCGCAGATGACCGAGGAACTGGTGGAGACGTTGCTCCGGAGCCTGCAGGGCAGCGATGTCACGGAAATGGAATACGAGGCGAACGGTTTGCGCATCCGGCTCGTGCGAGCACCGGCCGTCGCGAAAGCCGCTCCACCCCGGAGCGATACGAAAAGGCCTGACATCCCCGCCGCAGTTCCCGCATCCGGCGTCCCCGAGGTAGGCAAACGCTTCATATGCGCGAACATGCACGGCACCTTCTATCGCGCCACCGCGCCCGGTGAGCAGCCGTTGGTGGAAATTGGGCAGACGGTCGAAGCCGGCCAGCAAGTCGCCGTGCTGGAAGCCATGAAGATGATGCACGCCGTCGAGGCGGACACCGGCGGCCGGATCGCGCGCGTGCTGGTTAGCGACGCCAGCGCGGTGGAACCCGGCATGCCGCTTTTCGAAATCGAGAATGCCGGGGATCGTGATGTTTGATACGGTTCTCATCGCTAATCGGGGTGAGATCGCGCTGCGAATCCTGCGTGCTTGCCGCGTTCTCGGCCTCAAGACCGTGGCTGTCCATTCCGAGGCGGACGCCAACCTGCGTCATGTGCAAATGGCCGACACGTCCCTTTGCATCGGTCCCGCGCCCGCGCGCGACAGTTATCTGAACCAGGCGCTCCTGTTGCAGGCGGCACGCCTGACGGGTGCTCAGGCGATCCATCCCGGCTATGGATTTCTGTCAGAAAATGCCCAGTTCGCCAAAGCTGTCACGGATGCAGGCCTGGTTTTCATCGGACCGCCCGCCGACGCCATCAACCGCATGGGCGACAAGATCAGCGCGAAGAATGCGATGGCCGCCGCAGGCGTGCCCTGCGTGCCGGGTTCGGACGGCGCGCTGCCGCTCGACGAACAGGCCATCATCGCAACGGGACGCAAGGTTGGCTATCCGCTCATTGTCAAGGCGGCCGCCGGCGGCGGCGGACGCGGAATGCGGGTTGTGCATGCCGAGGGGGATCTGGCGAAAGCCGTCGCCATGACGCGGGAGGAAGCCGCAAAGGCATTCGGATGCGCGGACCTCTACATGGAGCGGTTCCTCGAGCGGCCGCGGCACATCGAAATCCAGGTGCTTGCCGACAGCCACGGAAACGCGGTCTGGCTGGGAGAACGGGATTGCTCGATGCAGCGCCGTCACCAGAAACTGATCGAGGAATCCCCTGCCCCTGGCATCAGGCGCGAGCAAATTGCCGACTTGGGTGCGCTGTGCACGCGCGCCTGCCGGGAAATCGGTTATGTCGGGGCCGGCACATTCGAATTTCTCTACCAGGACGATGCATTCTATTTCATCGAGATGAATACCCGTGTTCAGGTGGAACACCCCGTCACCGAAATGACGACGGGGATAGATATCGTCGTCGAGCAACTCAAGATCGCACAGGGGCACGCCTTGTCGTTCACGCAGGAGGACATCGCGCCGCGGGGCCACGCTATCGAGTGCCGCATCAATGCCGAGCATCCGTGGCGCTTCATTCCCTGCCCCGGCAAGGTTCTGACTTGGGCGCCGCCTGCGGGAGCCGGCGTCAGGGTCGATTCACATTTGTACGATGGCTACACGGTGCCCCCAAACTATGATTCTCTGATTGCGAAGGTCATCACGCATGGCCGCACCCGCGAAGATGCGCTCGCCCGGATGAGGGCGTCCCTGCAAGAGCTGACCATCACGGGCATCGAAACAACCGTACAGTTGCAGCAGGTCCTCATGCAGGAGCCGGGCTTCGTGCGCGGAGGCGTGGATATCCATCACCTTGAGCGCTGGCTGGCGGCAAAACCGGACGAGAGGGGCATCGATGATAGCCACCGATAAGA
Source organism: uncultured Shinella sp. (assembly GCF_946479415.1). The sequence goes on from NZ_CAMLFY010000032.1 coordinate 29,595, forward strand.
TCGAGGCGCTCGTGCAACGCCTCCAGGCGAGCGATACGACGTTCTTTCAGTGCCAATGGCAGGACGGTTCCTTGCGCCTCGAATTCTGCCGCACGCCTGTCGACGCTGCCGATCCGGAGCCCTTGGACAATGGGACAGCGGCGCCGGACGCGGCGGCACCCGCCTTTCTGAAATCGCCCGGCATCGGATATCTCCGCTTCCGCCACCCTCTTGAAACGCGGGAACCGTTGCGCGAAGGCGATCGTATCGAGAAGGCGCAGGTCTTCGCCTATCTCCAGATCGGCGAGGTCCTGACGCCCGTAAGTGCCGACCGCGAAGGTTTGGTGACGCGGCTCATTGCAACGGAAGGCAGCCTGATAGGATATGGCGCACCACTGCTGGAAATAAGCTGACACTCCCCGCGCCCGTCACCTATTTCCATCGCGCGGTGATAACGAGCCTGCAAGATTTCACGGCGTGATCTTGCAAGCGTGAGAATGCCTGCATATGCGCAGGTCGCATCGGAGAAATGGTTTCCTCCCGTGCCATCCAAGCCTGCGAAGCACCTTGTCGTTGCAGCGCATCGTTACGCGCGCTACATGCTAGCCTCCCGTTACGGGAATCGCGCTGAACCGAATTCCGTGATGCAGAGGGAACAGTCGATGCTGATAGCGCCGCGCCGGGGGCCAATCGCCATGGCCTACCGTCTCCTCGTCCTGCCGGGCGTCATCGCCTATCTCTTTGCCGTTAGTATCGTCGTGCTTGCCGCCGACCGGTTCTGGCTGGTCGATCTGCTCACCTTCGCCTGGCCCTATGTCGTGACCGCCGGTCTACTGCTGGCCGTTGCGGCTGTCATAACGGGGCGGTTGAAGGCAATCGTGATCGCGCTTGCCGGCCTTGCCATCGCCCTCATCCCGGCCTTCGACGTGCCGACTGCCCGCCCCTCGGCGGCCGACAGCGGCTTGAAGGTTCTGACCGCCAATCTTTTCGTCGAGAATCCGGAAGAGCCCGCCGTTTTCATCGACCTGCTGCGGCGGGAAAAACCCGATATCGTCGTTTTGCAGGAGACCACGGGGCGATGGGCGGCCGCCCTTTCCGGCGCCGGGCTCTTTCCCTATGAGAGCGGGGCGGAGGCCCTGTCGCGGGACAATATCAAGGTCTACTCCACCCTGCCGATCCGCGCGGAAACCGAGCTGAAACGCGCCTTCACCGAGCCGAAGGCGTACAAGCAGCCGCTGCGGCTCGAGCTCGACATGCGCGGCAAACCGCTCTTCCTCTATGCCCTCCATCCCGAAACGCCGCGCCGGCTCTGGCAGTGGCGTGATCGCAACGCCTATCTCTCGGCGGCGGCCGATGCGGTGAAGGGTGATCTCCAGCGCGCGCCCGTCATCGTCGCCGGCGACTGGAACACGCCGACCTGGTCGCCTTTCTATCGCAGCTTCCTGCGTCAGGCCGGCCTTGCCTCCACCGAAGGCGGCTGGTTGCAGGCGGTCACGCGCTTCAGCCTGAAGCTCGACTGGCTCGCCTATATCGGCGCCACCATCGATCATGTCGCCGTTTCGCCCGACATTTCGGTGCGCAGCCATCGCGTCGGCCCGGCTTTCGGTTCGAACCACCTGCCCGTCATCGCCGAGTTGGGTATGCCGGAGACCTGACCCCTCGCCCTCCAGAAAAAACACCCTATCTTTCAGAGGAAGCAACGCGGGAGACGACGATGCCCATCGAAAAAGACAGCCCGAAAGCCTCGCTCGAAAAGGAGCGCGCCAAGCAGCAGGACAAGGCAGCAAAGGCGGAACAGGACGATTATCTCGAAGAGGCACTGGAAGAGACATTTCCCGCCAGCGATCCGATCGCACCCGGCGAGGTGAAGGACCATGCCAAGTGAAACGATCCCCGGTCCAATGGATGCGACGACCGCATGAGCCCGCCTTTCCTGTTCGACGGCCCTGAGGATGCGCCCGTCACCCTGCTGCTCGCCCATGGCAGCGGTGCGCCGATGGATTCGGCGGCGATGAACGCGGCAACCGCGGCACTCGCTGCGGAAGGCCTTCGGGTCGCCCGTTTCGAATTCTCCTACATGGCCGCGCGCCGCATCGATGGCAGCCGCAAGCCGCCGCCGAAGGCGGAAACGCTGAACCCGGAATTCCAGGCTGCCGTCAAATCCCTCGGCGCCAAGGGACCGCTGGTCATCGGCGGCAAGTCGATGGGCGGGCGCGTCGCGAGCATGGTGGCGGATGGGCTGCATACCAAGGGCAAGATCGCCGGCCTCCTCTGCCTCGGTTATCCCTTCCATCCGCCGGAAAAGCCGGCGCAGCTACGCACCGCGCATCTGATGGATCTGAAGGTCCCGACGCTGATCTGCCAAGGCACGCGCGACCCCTTCGGGACGAAGGACGAGGTGCCGGGTTATGGCCTACCGGAGCGCATCCGCATGCTCTGGCTTGAGGACGGCGATCACGACCTGAAACCGCGCAAAAGCGTTTCCGGCTTCTCCGCCGCCGACCACCTCGCCACCATGGCAAGGACGGTGAAAGCCTGGACGGAGACGTTGCGCTAAGCTGCTGTTCCGTGCGGAACAGCGGGCATCGCCCCTTCATGCGAAAGTCCGGTCACTGGATGCAACGAGCCATCCGCGACCGAACCTGAAGGGAACAGACCATGCGCAACATCCTCCTTATCGCCGCCTTTGCCCTCGCATCGGTCTCTTCCTTCGCCGCCCCCTCGCAGGCCGGCTCCTACAGCTACGGCTACCAGCCGCATTGCTTCGTCAAGAAGATCAAATCCTACGACTATTACGGCAACCTGATCATCAAACACGTCCGCGTCTGCCGCTGAGCGGAGCCCCTCGACAGGGGTTGTTCGACGCGCGGCTCCCGCCGGCAAGACGGCCTCACGGACGGACCGAAGCCCGGATGCGTTTCCCGCATCCGGGCTTCGGCGTTTTGAACAGAATGTCAGTTGCCGTCGACCTGACCGGCCCAACTCTGCGCGCCGGCCTCGCCATCGAGGAACGGCAGGGCGGTGCTGACGAGCGCGGGGGCGGCGAAGGTTTCGTAATGCGTCAGGCCGGGCAGGATGGCGAGGCGGTTCTTCGACATGTTTTCCCGCATCCAGCCAGCATCCTTCAAACCGCCGCCAAGCTTCTGATAGAATTCGACGATGTGCTCGGGGCGGATCATATCGCTGTCGCCGTAGATCAGCATGACGGGCATGGAGAGCTTTGCGACGGCGTCCGAGGCGTCATAGGGCTCACGCATTGCAGCGCCCATCGCATCGAGCAGCTTGGGAAACTGCGACACATCCGGCGCCACCGCCACATAGGATTTGTACATCGGCGTCTCCTTCATCATCTCCGCCATGGCACCGGACACGGCCGCCTGCTGCGGCAGCATTTCCGCGAAGAAGCCGTTGCGGGCAAAGGGTGCGGACGCGATGACGAGACGGCGCACCTTGTCCGGCGCCTGCGCGGCCATCTGCAACGCGACGCCGCCGCCGAAGGAGTAACCGAGCACGTCGACCTTGTCGTAACCGAGCTGGGTGACGAGTTCGGCCATGTCCGCGCCGATCGCGGGGATATCGATCGGCCGGTTGCCCAGCGGCGTGCGGCCATGGCCCTGGAGATCGACGCCGATGACCTGACGCATTGCCTGCAAGGTCTTTAGGTTTTCGCCGAACATCTCGATCTGGCCGAGACCGCCATGGAGCAGGAGCAGCGGCTCGCCCTTGCCGCGGATCTCGTAATAGTAGTCGATGCCGTTGACCGACAGGTGTCCGGCCTTGTCCGGCTTGCCGACGATGCTCTGCAACGGGTTTTCCTTGATCTCCTCCGCCTGCACTGCGGCGGGTGCAAAGGCGGCAAGGACTGCGGTCAAAAGGGTGATGACGGTCATCTTCGGCATGTCTCTCTCCTCGGTTTTCAACCGGCGCCTCGCCGGCTTCCTGCACCAAGGACGCCCATGATCACCGCATGCCGACAGGGCGGGGAAAATTTTCGCCTGCGCACTTCGCAAACAGAATCAATTTGCTGCGGATTTGATTCCGAATTTCGTCCTATATTATTGAATTATAAGAGAGACGGCTGCGCGAAGGCGGTCGCTGAGAGGAAGAAAACTTTAACGGATACGGATGCATATTAGCGCTACACCAGATGCATCCGGGCCGGCCATGACGCACAGTTTCTCCTACACCCATTACGATCTCGACCTGCAGCGCGGCGGAACCGTGGTCGAAATCACGCTGTCGGCCGTCGCCAATGTCCGCCTGATGAACCACGCGAATTTCGACCTGTTCAAGAACGCGCGCCAGCACAAGTTCCTCGGCGGCGTCGCCAAGCAATCGCCGATCCGGCTGAAAATTCCGGAGAACGGCCATTGGCATGTGGTGGTCGATATGGAAGGGCATCCTGGCAAGGCGCAGTCGTCGATCAAGGTCGTGCCGCTCACCCCGCAGAAGCCGGCGCAGCGCTTCAACGCCGCTTAGTTCTCACCTCGCTCCTTGCGCAGCTTCGCCCACCAGTCGAGCCGCTTGCGCAGTTCCCGCTCGAAGCCACGCTCCGGCGGGTCGTAGAAAGTCCGGCGCCCCATCTTTTCCGGGAAATAATCCTGGCCTGAAAAGGCATCCGGCTGGTCGTGGTCATAACGATAGCCGTCGCCATAGCCCTCGCCCTTCATCAGCTTGGTCGGGGCGTTGAGAATGTGTTTCGGCGGCAGCAGCGAGCCGTGTTCCTTCGCCGCGCGCATAGCCGATTTGTAGGCGGTGTAGATGGCGTTCGATTTCGGCGCGGTAGCGAGATAAACGCAGGCCTGCGCCAGCGCCAGATCTCCCTCCGGCGAGCCGAGGAAATCATAGGCGTCCTTCACCGCATTGCAGACGACGAGCGCCTGCGGATCGGCAAGGCCGATATCCTCGACGGCCATGCGCACCATGCGACGGCAGAGAAACAACGGATCTTCGCCGGCATCGAGCATGCGCGTGAGATAGTAGAGCGAGGCATCGGGATCCGAGCCGCGCACGGCCTTGTGCAGGGCGGAAATGAGATTGTAATGGCCGTCCTGCGACTTGTCATAGACCGGCGCCCGGCGCTGCACGATGCGGAAGAGGTCGTCCTGCCCAAAAATCTCGCCGGCGCGGGCGGCGCGCCACACCTCCTCGGCCAAGGTCAGCACGGCGCGGCCATCGCCATCGGCCATGCGCAGCAGCGAGGCGCGCGCCTCCTCGTCCAGCGGCAGCGGCTTATCCTCGACGGCCTCGGCGCGTTTCAACAGCTCTTCCAGGCTGGTCTCGTCATGCGACTTGAAGGTGAGCACGCGGGCGCGCGACAGGAGAGCGGCGTTGAGTTCGAAGGACGGGTTTTCCGTCGTCGCACCGACGAGCACGATCGTGCCATCCTCCATGACCGGCAGGAAGCTATCCTGCTGGGCGCGGTTGAAACGATGGATCTCGTCGACGAACAACAGCGTCTGGCGCCCGCCCATGCGGCGCGCGCGAGCCGCCTCGAACACCTTCTTGAGATCGGCGACACCGGAAAAGATCGCCGAAATCTGCTCGAAGGCGAGGCCTGTTTCACCAGACAGCAGCCGTGCGACCGTCGTCTTGCCCGTGCCGGGTGGCCCCCAGAAGATCATCGAGCCGAGCGAGCCTGCCTCGATCATGCGCGAGAGCACACCATCCGGCCCGGTCAGATGTTCCTGGCCAGACACTTCGCCCAGCGTGCGGGGCCGCAGGCGATCGGCCAGCGGCCGCTTCGCCTTCATGTCCTCCGGCTCATGCGGGGCGAAGAGATCGCTCATCGGAAGAACTGGCGAATGCGCTGGCCGTCACGCTCGATCTCGACGCGCCAGATCGACGGGTCTTCGCCGGTGAGCTTGGCGAGCGTTTCGGTGGTGGTGACGGCAGTACCGTTCAGCTCGATGATGATGTCGCGCGGCTGGAGGCCGATGCGCGCGGCCGGCGAGCCGCGGTTGACTTCGGTGACCACGACGCCGTTCGTCGTGCCCTGCCCGGCCGGCATGCGCAGCTCCTCGGACACGCGCGGCGAGAGATTGGCGACGACGGCGCCGGAGAAGGGATTGCGGCCTTCGATCAGGCGTTCGTCACGCGGCGTGGTTTCCGGCGCACGATCAAGCGAGAGCGTCAGATCCTGCGGCTTGCCATTGCTGACGACCGTGATGCGCGCCGTGCCGCCGATGCCGACGGTGGTGAGGCGATAGCCGAGCGCGTCAGGATGTTCGACGGGGATGCCGTTGACGGCCGTCACGATCTGGCCCGGCTTCATGCCGGCCTTTTCCGCCGGGCTGTCGGTCTGAACCTTTGAAATCAGGGCACCGCGGGCACGGTCGAGGCCGAGCGCTTCGGCAACCTCGGAGGTCACCGCCTCGAAGGTCGCTCCGACGAAGGGGCGATCGAAGCTGGCGCTGCCATTTTCGGCGCTGGCGATGAAGGTCTTCACCAGATTGGCCGGAATGGCGAAGCCGACGCCGTTCGAGCCGCCGCCGCGCGAAAAGATCGCGGTGTTGATGCCGATCAGCTCACCATTCATGTTGATGAGCGCACCACCGGAATTGCCGGGATTGATGGCAGCGTCCGTCTGGATGAAGAAGCCGAAATCACCCGAGCGCACCTGATTGCGGGCGAGCGCGGAGACGATGCCGCTCGTCACGGTCTGGCCGACACCGAACGGGTTGCCGATGGCAAGCACGAGGTCGCCGACTTCGACCGCATCGCTGTCACCGAGCGGCAAGGTGGTGAAATCCCCCTCCGTCTTGATCTTCAGGACGGCGAGATCCACGCGCTCATCCTTCAGCACGACGGTGCTCTCATATTCGCGGCCATCGGCGAGCGCCACCTTGATGTCGCTCGCGCCCTCGATGACGTGATTGTTCGTAACCACGATGCCCTTGGCGCCCACGATGACGCCCGAGCCGAGTGAGGATTGCTTCTGGCTGCGGTTCGGCATCTGCTGGCCGAAGAATTCCTCGAAGAAGGGATCGCCGTCGAAGAGCGAGCGGCGCTCGACGACGCGCTCGGCATAGACGTTGACGACGGCGTTTTCGACCTGCTTGACGAGCGGCGCGAAGGAGAGCTGCATTTCCGTGCGCGATTGCGGCACGGTGCGCTCCTCGGCCATGGCGGGCGTCATCAGCGCCAATGCCATGGCAAGCGGGGCGGCAAGCAGAATGCGGATATGCGTCATCGATTGAGTCTCCTTCGTTTCCGCGCAACGATCAGATAGGATTTCGCAGGAAAAAAGGCAAACTTTGCGATCGTAGCCGCTCGCGCAGCCTCACGGAGTGCGCACGAAAAAGTGGTCGCAAGAAATTTTCGCGGCCGTTGAAACAACATGCTGCGCCTTTACGTAGAAGCCAGGGAAGCAACCAACCAATCGAGTCCGTCATGCCGCTCTATCGCCCCTCGCGCATCGTCCCATCCGAAATCACCCCCGAGCGCTGGTTTCTGAACCGGCGCGGCTTTCTGGCGGCTGCCGCCGGCGGTGCCCTTGCCGCGGCGGGAACACCGGCCTTTGCAGAGGCCCTGAAGGCCTCCAAGAGCCAATACACCGTCGACGAAAAACTGACGCCTGAAAAGGACGTGACGGGCTACAACAATTTCTACGAATTCGGCCTGGGCAAGGAAGATCCGGCGGCGAATTCGGAAAAATTCAAGCCGACGCCCTGGACGGTGAAGGTGGATGGGCTGGTCGGCAAACCGAAGGAATTCGGCCTCGAAGAGCTGCTGGCCATGCCGCTGGAGGACCGGGTCTACCGCATGCGCTGCGTCGAGGCCTGGTCGATGGTCATTCCCTGGGTCGGTTTTCCGCTCTCAGCCCTGCTCGACAAGGTGGAACCGCTGGGCGACGCCAAATACGTCGCCTTCGAGACGGTGGTGCGACCGGAGGAAATGCCGGGGCAGTCGGGTTACTTCCAGTCGTTGCCCTGGCCCTATGTCGAGGGACTGCGGCTCGATGAGGCCCGCCATCCGCTCGCCATCCTCGCTGTCGGCGTCTATGGCAAGACGCTGCCCAACCAGAACGGCGCGCCGATCCGTCTCGTCACTCCCTGGAAATACGGTTTCAAGGGCATCAAGTCGATCGTGAAGATCACGCTGACCGACAAGCAGCCACCCTCGACCTGGAACATTTCCGCGCCGAACGAATACGGCTTCTATGCCAACGTCAATCCGGAGGTCGACCATCCGCGCTGGAGCCAGGCGAGCGAGAACCGCATCGGCGAAGGCGGATTCTTCGGCGCCAACCGCCAGCCGACCCTGCCCTTCAACGGCTATGCCGACGAGGTCGCCGGCCTCTATAGCGGCATGGATCTGAGGGCGAACTACTGATGCTGCCCGCCCTGCCCCGCAAATACCACGCCGCCTCGATCTGGCTACTCTATGCCGCCGGTTTCCTGCCCGCGGCCTATGGCTTCTGGCTCGGCGCAACGGGGCGCCTGCCCGGCAATCCGGTGAAGGAATTCGAACACCTGCTGGGGCTCTGGGCGCTGCGCTTCCTCGTCGCCACGCTGGCCATTACGCCGCTGCGCGATCTCTTCGGCATCAACTGGATCCGCTACCGCCGGGCGCTCGGGCTTCTCGCCTTCTGGTACGTGCTGATGCATTTTTCGACCTACATGGTACTCGATCAGTACCTGAATTTTTCGGCGATCCTCGTCGATATCGCCAGAAGGCCGTTCATCACCATCGGCATGGCGGCCTTCGTGATGCTTATCCCGCTGGCGCTGACGTCCAACAATTGGTCGATCCGCCGGCTCGGGCCGCGTTGGGTGAAGCTGCACAAGCTGGTCTATATCATTGCCGCGGCCGGCGCCCTGCACTTCGCCATGTCGGTGAAGGTCGTGGGACTGGAGCCATGGACCTATATCGCCCTGGTGGCGGTGCTTCTCGCCTACAGGCCGATCCGGCCGATGCTGCGCGGGAAAAAGCGGGCACGATCGGATTCGGGCTTTCGGGGCGGCGAACGCTCGGCCTAGAGCATTTCCGGTGAACCCGATTCACCGGAAATGCTCTAGGATTTTGTTTTTACCGCATTATCCGACGCCGAAGCGAACTCGCTTCGGCTGGAAATGCTCTAGCGCCGGCTCTGCGCCTCCGCATCGTCTTTGACGACGAAGAATTTCGGGGCTGGCGCCGCTGACGCATCCGCTGCATTGCTGACAACACGGTTCCGGCCACCGCTCTTGGCAAGATAGAGCAGCCGGTCGGCCCGGCTGATGGCATCGTGGATCGTATGATCTCCCGCGGCCGTGACCGCGACACCGAAGCTCGCCGTGATGGCGCGGTCGATACCGATGCTTTCGAAATTACGCTCGGACAGAGCGAGACGAACCGTGTTTGCCAAGGCATGCGCATCCTGTAGACGGCAGTTCGGCAGGTAGGCGATGAATTCCTCACCACCGAAACGCGCGACAGCGACCTCCGGCCATGACAATGTCTGCAGTAACGCCGCCACTTCACGGATAACGTCGTCGCCCGCGGCATGGCCATAGCGGTCGTTTACCGATTTGAACCAGTCGATATCTGCAACGATGATCGCCGCGTCTTTCTTCGCGATGCGGCCGTTTTCTCCGATGAACTGCTCGAAGCCACGGCGGTTGAGAAGGCCGGTCAACGGGTCCTCCTCCGCCGCCTTCCGGTGCCGCTCGACAATGCGCAGCGCGACGGACGAGAGCGCCGTCAGGGCTAGGACAAGCGCGCCGATGGTCGATGTTATCTGCATGACATAGGCGTAAGCCGAACCGATGAATTCTCCCATCGCCAGTGTCCCGGCCATGATAAAGAAGACGATCGTGCGCACTGTCGTCTCAAGCATCACGAAAATCACGGCGCCCAGCAGGGCGCGATCGACCCAATTGCGCGGCCGGCGCCAGCAGGAGAGCATGGCCACCAGCATCAGCATGCTGCAGGCGATGTCGTTGATGAAGAGCTCATAGCGCAGGCTCCCCTCGATCAGAACCGCATAGGCCGTGCCCGTATAGGCGACCGCGGCAATCGCCAGACGCAGACCGACAAGCCGGGGCGCCTCGAAATGCGTGACGAGCCCGTGGCTATAGAACAGGAAGGCCGCGAGAAACGCCGCATCCGCCACCATGGCGACGACGGGCACCGGTACGATGACTTCCAGCAGCGGTGCGAGAAAGCCGAGCGCCGCGCAGAGATAACCGGCACCCCAGAAAAGGGCGGAGCGATTGCCGAAGCGGCCGACGACGAGAAACGCCACGCCGAACAGGGTGAGGACCACCGGCAGCAGGAATGCGAAGTTCTCGCTCATTGACCAGACTCGATTAAACTCTCGCGATTTTTAGGGGCAAGGCCTGAAAACTATGCCTAGGGACATGGTTTCCAAAATCTTGCACTCGCGGATTTCACGCCCCCGGATTTCAAGCAAAGAAAAAGCCGGACGCTGTAGCGTCCGGCTTCAAACCGTTCGGATCGAACGATCGTTCTTATGCGGCTTCGGCAGCTTCGGCTTCAGCAGCAACGCGGGCCTTGTCGGCTGCGCCCTTGGCGTCGACATCGCGTTCAACGAACTCGATGACGGCGAGCGGGGCGTTGTCGCCGTGGCGGTAGCCGGCCTTCATGATACGCAGGTAGCCACCGTTGCGGCTGGCGTAGCGGGTTGCGATCGCATCGAACAGCTTCGAAACGACAGCAACGTCGCGGATCTGCGAGATCGCCTGACGACGAGCGTGCAGGTCGCCGCGCTTGCCGAGGGTGACGAGCTTTTCGACGATCGGGCGAATTTCCTTCGCCTTCGGCAGCGTCGTTACGATCTGCTCATGCAGGATGAGCGAAGCAGCCATGTTGGCGAACATCGCCTTGCGGTGGCTGGCAGTACGGTTGAGTTTGCGACCGGAATTCTGGTGGCGCATCTCGGGTCTCCTTCACATGCAGGCTGCTGCCTGCCGTTTGATGGTTAGTATTGGTCTTCGTAGCGCTTGGCGAGATCTTCGATGTTCTCGGGCGGCCATGCCGGCACTTCCATGCCGAGGTGCAGGCCCATGGAAGCGAGAACTTCCTTGATTTCGTTGAGCGACTTGCGACCAAAATTCGGAGTACGAAGCATTTCGGCTTCGGTCTTCTGAATGAGATCGCCGATGTAGACGATGTTGTCGTTCTTCAGGCAGTTCGCCGAACGGACGGAAAGTTCCAGTTCGTCGACCTTCTTGAGGAGCGCCGGGTTGAACGCCAGTTCGGTGACCGATTCTTCTTCGGCTTCCTTCTGCGGTTCGTCGAAGTTGACGAAGACCGAGAGCTGGTCCTGAAGAATGCGGGCTGCAAACGCGATCGCATCTTCGCCGGTGACGGAGCCGTCAGTCTCGATGGACATGGTCAGCTTGTCATAGTCGAGAACCTGGCCTTCACGGGTGTTTTCCACCTTGTAGGACACTTTCTTGACCGGCGAGTAGAGGCTATCGACCGGGATAAGGCCGATCGGAGCATCTTCGGAACGGTTACGATCGGCCGGGACGTAGCCCTTGCCGTTGTTGACCGTGAACTCCATGCGGATTTCCGCGCCCTCGTCGAGGGTGCAGATCACATGGTTCGGGTTCAGGATCTCGATATCGCCGACCGTCTGGATGTCACCAGCCGTTACGACGCCCGGGCCCTGCTTGCGGACAACCATGCGCTTGGAATCGTCGCCATCCATCTTGATGGCGATTTCCTTGATGTTGAGCACGATATCGGTCACGTCTTCGCGGACACCCGGGATAGACGAGAACTCGTGCAGGACGCCGTCGATCTGCACGGCGGTAACAGCCGCACCGCGCAGCGACGACAGGAGAACGCGACGCAGCGCGTTGCCGAGCGTCAGGCCGAAGCCACGCTCCAGCGGCTCGGCAACAAGGC
>NZ_CAMLFY010000033.1 GCF_946479415.1 uncultured Shinella sp.
GATACGGCGGCGGTCGCGGCAATGGCTGTCATCCAGGCGGCGATCGGCGATTGGCATTAGGCAATTTTGCGTCGGGGCCGATGCACAAGGAAGATTTTTCCTCAAAAGTCGAATGGGATTTTTTGAATCTGCCTTGAAAGGAATTCGCTTGCACCGCATCTATTTCCGGTCCAAGCACCCTCCCATGCCCGACGTTCCGCCGGGCGCCATCCGTTCAGAAGAAGACGCCCATGGCCCGTGATACCACCGACCAGACGCCGATCCGCACCGTCGCGGACATGGCGGAATACCTCGCCGAGGGCAACAAGCCGAAGGAAAGGTTCCGCATCGGCACCGAGCACGAAAAATTCGTCTTCTTTACGGCCGATAACAGTCCCGTCCCCTATTTCGGCGATGCCAGCATTTCCGCACTCCTGAACGGCATGCAGGCCAAGACCGGCTGGGAGCCGATCATCGACGCCGGCAACATCATCGGTCTTGCCGAACCCTCGGGCATGGGCGCGATCTCGCTGGAGCCCGGCGGCCAGTTCGAGCTTTCCGGCGCGCCGCTCGAAACGCTGCACCAGACCTGCAAGGAATCCAACCAGCATCTCGCGACGCTCCGCGAAATCGCCGAGCCGCTCGGCATCCGTTTCCTCGGCATGGGCGGCAGCCCGAAATGGACGTTCCCCGAAACGCCCCGCATGCCGAAAAGCCGCTACGACATCATGACCCGCTACATGCCGAAGGTCGGCAGCCAGGGTCTCGACATGATGTACCGCACCTGCACGATCCAGGTTAACCTCGACTTCTCCTCGGAAGTCGATATGCGCCGCAAGATGCAGGTATCGCTGAAGCTGCAGTCCATGGCGACCGCGCTCTTCGCCTCCTCGCCCTTCACCGATGGCAAGCCGAACGGCCTGCTCTCCTGGCGTGGCGACATCTGGCGCGACACCGACAACAACCGCGCCGGCCTCATTCCCTTCGCCTTCAAGCCGGATTTCGGCTTCGAGAACTATGTCGAATGGGCGCTCGACGTTCCCATGTATTTCGTCGTGCGCGACGGCAAGTATCACGACTGCACCCATGTCACCTTCCGCCAGTTCATGAACGGCGCGCTGAAGGGCGAGATCGCCGATTACGAGCCGAATATCGGTGACTGGACGAACCACCTCTCGACGCTTTTCCCGGATGTGCGCCTCAAGCGCTTCCTGGAAATGCGCGGCGCCGATGGTGGCCCGTGGCGCCGCATCTGTGCGCTGCCGGCCTTCTGGGTCGGCCTGCTCTATGACGACGGCGCCCTCGATGCCGCCGAAAGCCTGACGCGCGACTGGACCGTCGAGGAAGTCTCCGCCCTGCGCGATGCGGTCCCCGCACAGGGCCTGAAGGCCGACTTCCGCGGCAAGCCGCTGCTCGACGTCGCTCGCGAAGTGATCTCGATCTCGCGCCAGGGCCTCGCCGCCCGAGGCCGCCTCAATGGCGACGGCGTGGACGAGACGATCTTTCTTGCCCCGCTGGATGAAGTGCTGGCCAAGAAGGCGACACTCGCCGAGGACATGCTGGCGCTCTACAATGGCCGCTGGAACGGTTCCGTCGAGCCGGTCTTTACGGACTACCAGTACTGAGCACGCTGTCAAAAAGCGGTTTGCGTGGATAGAATTCCCGTTATAGTGCAGGCACATGCATGTGCCTGCGGAGCATTTCCAGCCGAAGCGTTACCGCTTCGGCGTCGGACAATGCGATAACAAAAAATCAGAGCATTTCCGCAGCCCGCGGAAATGCTCAGGGGAAGGGTTCGCCAATGCTTTCGCTTTACGACATGATGATGCAGGCGCAGAACGGCAATGCCGTGGAGACCATGGCGCGCCAGTTCGGCCTTGCACAGGAACAGGCCGCCAAGGCCGTCGCCGCGCTGATGCCGGCCTTTTCCGAAGGGTTCAAGCGCAACGCCGCCAATCCCTACGACATGGCCGCCTTCATGACGGCGCTGACGACAGGCGAACACGCCAAATATTTCGAGGACGTGTCCAAGGCCTTCACGCCGCAGGGCCTTGCGGATGGCAATGGCATTCTCGGCCATCTCTTCGGCAACAAGGATGTGTCGCGCGCCATCGCCGACCAGGCGGCGCAGATGACCGGCATCGGCCAGGAAATCTACAAGCAAATGCTGCCGGTCATGGCGAGCACGCTGATGGGCGGCATCTTCAAGCAGTCTTTTGCGCCGTTCTTCCCCGGCGCGGGCGCTGCGCAGGCCAATCCCTTCGCCGACATGATGCAGCAATGGGCGCAGGCAACGGGTTTTGCCAAGAAGCCCGAGCCGGTGAACCCCTTTACAGACAATCCGTTCACGCAGGCCGCGCAGGAATTCTTCGGCAAGAAGAAGGACGCGGCGCCCGCCAATCCCTTTACCGACAATCCCTTCGCCAAAGCGTTTCAGGACATGATGGCGGGCATGGCCGGCCAGCCGGCGGCGAGCGAAAAGCCTGCCGCGCCCGAAGCGACCACGGCGGATTCGTTGAAGACCCTCGTCAACACCATGTTCGACACAGGTCTCGACATGCAGAAGGACTACCAGCGCAACATCGAATCGATCTTCGAGACGATGCGCAACGGCATGGACACGACCGGCCAGAAGGGCTGAGGCTTACGCCGCAGCCCGCGTGCGCCCCGCCTCGGCCGGCACGTTGAAGCGTTCAACGATAGCGGCGAGCGAGCGGGTGTCGCCCGCAAGGCCGGACATGCCGGCCGCCGTTTGCGAGACCGCCTGACGGTTCTGCGCCGTCACCTGCTCCATCGCATTCATCGAACGGCTGATATCACCCAGGCTGGAGGATTGCTGGTTGGCGGCAGCGGCAATCGAATGGATATGGTCGTTGATGCGCGTCACCTGCTCGGCAATGCCCGACAGCGCCGCGCCCGTCTGCTGCACGAGATCGACGCCCTTGGCCACCTCGACGCCCGACTTGGTGATCAGCGCCTTGATGTCCTTGGCGGCATTGGCCGAACGCTGGGCCAGTTCGCGCACTTCCTGCGCAACGACCGCAAAGCCCTTGCCGGCTTCCCCTGCGCGAGCCGCTTCCACGCCGGCATTCAGCGCGAGGAGGTTCGTCTGGAAGGCGATCTCGTCGATGACGTTGATGATGCTGGAGATTTCGCGCGACGCGCCTTCGATGCGCTCCATCGCGGAAACGGCATCCGAGACGACGCGGCCGGACAGGTCCGTGCTGCTCTTGGCCTCCGTCGCCATGCGCGAGGCCTGATCGGCGCGCTCGGTGGAGCTGCGGATCGCCTGCATCATCTGGCTGACGGCTTCGGTCGTGCGCTCCAGTGCCTCGACCTGGCTTTCCGTGCGCGCGGCAATGTCGCGGGTGGCGGTATCGACATGGGCGACCTTGCCGTCGATCGAGCGGGCATTGGAGGAGACAGCGGCGATGGTTTCGGCAAGGCGACGCACCGAGGTGTTGAAATCGACGCGCAATTCATCGAGCCCTTCGGCGAATTCGTTCTGGATGACGGTGGAAAGATCGCCGGCCGAGAGACGCTCCAGTGCGCTCCCCAGCGTTTCGACGGCCTCCTGCACCTGGCGCTGCTGCGCGGCCTTGGCCGCTTCCTGCGCCTGCTGTTCGCGCGCGGTATGATCGCGGTTTTCGGCCGTCGCGCGTTCCAGCGCCTCCTTTTCCAGCACGGCGGCACGGAAGACGGCGACGGAGCGCACCATGTCGCCGATCTCGTCGGCACGGTTTTCCTTCGGCAGGGCAATGTCGGTTTTGCCGGCGGCAAGCTCGGTCATGGCTTTGACGAGTTGGTGGATCGGTCGCGTCAGGGCACGGGAGAACAGGATGGCCGCCAGAATGGCAAGGCCGATGATCGCAGCCGTGAGACCCAGCACGATAAACGTGCCGCGCATCAGGCCGGCCGTGGCTTCGGCCTTCGACATCTTGGCGATAACCGACCATTCGGTGCCGCCGAAGGACAGCGGTGAGGCTGCCGCGTAGAAATCCTCGCCGGAGGCATCCTTGATGACACCATAGGTTTCGCTGCCGACCGGCAGGCCGGCAATATCGAGGCGGATCTGCAAGGCGTCGGCTTCCGGCGTGCGGGCGGAATCGGTCAGCACCGTGCCGTCGCCGCGCACCAGCACCGTTTCGCCGGTCTCGCCAAGGCCCTTGCTGTTGCCGAAGATGGCGTCGATCTTGGCGTTCGGCACGCGGATCACCATAATGCCGAGCGTGCGGCCGTTCATCGTGATGGGCGCGGCGGCGAAGGCCGTCGGCGCACCGCCTAGAGCGGCATAGGCGGAGAAATCGGAGAAGACGATCTTGCCCGGCTCCTTCAGCGCCATGGCATCGTTGAAAGCCGCCGTCAGGCCGCTGTCCTTATAGGGACCGGTCAGCACATTGGTTCCGAAATCCTCGGCCTTCGATACGGAATAAAGCACGTTACCCTTCGGATCGATCATGTAGAGATCGGCATAGCCCTGGGATTCCAGATGTTTGCGGAAGGTGACGTGATATTGCTTGTGCGAACGGTCGAAATTGTCCTTCTTCGCGGTATCGAGCAGCGCGCGCTCGCCCGGCGGGTTCGGATTGTTCTTGATGTAGCGGTCATGCAATTCGCCGGCCGGATCCTTGCCGAGAGCGCCCCAGGCGCCGGCAAAGCCGTAGAAGGCCTGCGTCGTCGGCATCGCCGAGGCAAGGCTGATCAGATCGAGCTTCATGCCGTCGAGATAGGCGCGCGCCTCGTTGCGCCGGCCATCGGCCGTCGCCTCCAGCTTCTGCATCACCTGCTCGGTCACCGTCTCGGCCGATACGATCAGCGACACGGCACTGGCAGCCCCGATGGAAAGCAGCGTGAGCACGGCAGCGGCAATGGGCAGTTTACGGGAAATCCGCATGGCGATCCGTCCAGCAACGAAGGTGTTGGTCCGGCTCATCCGGAAGGCAGACGGCGTCATGCCCGCGAAAAGGTTTCGCGGCTGCCAAGCGAACGGTAGCTCAGGGTGGTTTACCCAAGGTAAAGCGGATCCGGCAGGAAATCTTAGAAAAAGCCCGACGCGGACCTTGGGAGTCTCACGTCGGGCAAGCGGCAGGGTTATTGGCTCTCACCCTGCGGGGAAGGCAAACAATTCCAGCAAAATACGAAGCGGAATTGCGTCAATGATATGGTGCCGGCCCGGGAGGCAGGCCGGCACCATCGAAAATCAATCCAAACGGCCGCTGCGCAGGTGACGACGGGCGCGTTCACGCGAGACGATCGTCAGATGCAGGCCGGCATCCGTGAAGAAGGATGCGGCGCGGACGTCCTGAACGTCGTTGCGGCACAGCCCCATGTCATAGAGCTGGTGGTCGTCGAGTTCGTTCAGGCGGTTGACCACGCGGCGGTTCTGCCACGCGCGGACAAATTTGGCGGCGGCATTGCTGACGCGGGCAAAGAGGTTCGGGGCCGGACGGCGCGTTGCGAGGATATCGATTTCCATCTTGCGGTCGATCATGCGCATGGCATTTCTCCTTTCCGGCTCGGCGATCCATCGTCTTTCGATGGGGTTTCGCACGACGCCCGTGATCGTTCGCCGCTCACAGGGTTTGAGCAACGGTTCAAAAGTCAGGTTTGAAGAAGAGCCGCCCACGGAGGTCGAAGCAGAACGGCAGATCCCGTCGAGCGATGGATCATCTTGGGTCCAATCGTTCAACAATTGCTTTTTCGCAGAATCTCATTGATCAGTCCAACGAATGTTTCTAATAGTATCAATCAAACAATCTTATGGGTGACTTTATGTCCGCTCCGCTAGACATCGACCAGCTGCAGACCTTCGTCGCGATTGCCGATACCGGAAGCTTCACGCGCGCGGCCGAGCGGGTGTTCAAGACCCAGTCTGCCGTTTCCATGCAGATGCGCCGGCTGGAAGAGCGCATCGGCAAGCAGCTCTTCATGAAGGACGGTCGCGGCAACCGGCTGACGGCCGAGGGCGAGCGCCTGCTCAACTATGCCCGCCGCATGCTGCGCCTCAACAACGAGGCCATCGCCGCCTTCGACGACAACCGCCTGGAAGGCATGCTGCGCATCGGCACGCCGGATGACTATGCCGACCGCTACATGCCCGAGATCATCATGCGGTTTGCCAAGACCCATCCGAATGTCGAGCTCTACATCGTCTGCGAGCCCTCGATGGATCTCGCGGAGAAGATGGCGAAGGGTGAGCTCGACATCGCGCTCGTGACGCACAATCCGCGCCAGCGCCAGTCGGATGTGGTGCGCACCGAGCCGCTGTGCTGGGTCATGTCGGCCAACCATCCGTTGCCGGAAAACGCGCCGGTGCCGCTTGCCGTGGGACGGCGGGATTGCCAGTGGCGGCAAATCGCCTGTGCGGCGCTCGATTCGGTCGGGCGCGACTATCAGGTCCTGTTCACCAGCTGGTCCTCCACCGTCGTCGCCGCCGCCGTCATGGCCGGCATGGCCGTCTCGGTGCTGCCGGAATCCGCACTGCGCCCGGGCATGAAGGTGCTGACGCAGGCCGACGGCTTCCCGCCGCTCGCACCCGTGCAGATCGGCATCATGCGGAGGCCCGGCCTCTCACCCTCGCTTTCGAACGCCATCACCAGCCACATCACTGCTTGCCTCGACAACATCACGCCGCTGACGGCGGCCGATGACCTGCCGGAAGCCGATGTGAAGGTCTTTCCGCGCGTGGCGCGCCTGCGGACCGGGAATATCCTGCCGGGATGGTGACGCAGCTGCCGCTCGACGGCGTTCCCCTCGTCAAGACCGGGCCATCCGGCGTGACGATCCGCCCTGTGCGCGACGCCGACGTGGAGACGTTGCGCCAGATCGAGCGCTCGGCCGCGCAGGCCTTCCGGCTGATCGAGGCCTTTTCCTGGCTGTCGGTCGGCGAGGTGCAGAGTGCGGAGGTGCATCACGCGCTCCTTGCTGCCGGAACGAACTGGGTGGCCGTCGATGACGGCGATCATCCGCTCGGCTTCCTCAGCGCGGAGATCTCAGGTCCAGACCTGCACATTTGCGAAATCTCCGTCGACCACCTGCATCAGGGTTTCGGCATCGGCCGTAAGCTGATTGCGCATGCCGTCGATATCGCAACGGCGCGCGGTCTCGAAGCCGTCACGCTCACCACCTTCCGCACCATTCCCTGGAATTGCCCGTTCTATGAACGGCTCGGGTTTCGCGTGCTGGACGAGGATGCACTTTCGCCGCGCCTACAGGCATTGCTCGACCTCGAGGACACCCACGGGCTGCGGCGTGACACGCGCTGCGCCATGCGGCTCGACATCACCGCGCCATAGAAAACCCCGGCATGCTGCCATGCCGGGGGCCTCCATTTCCATTCTGTGAGGAACAGATCAGTCGTAGGTGGCCTGCTTGCCGTCGAAATAGATCGTGTTGGCTTCGCAGATATTGATCGTCGTCTCGTCGCCCTTGATGCTGGAGCCGTCCTCGCCCTCCCAGGTGACATAGAATTCGATGTCGCACGGGCCGTCGTAGTTGAACTCCATATTGGCGCTTTCACCGCCATTGAGCTTGAAGTTCATCCAGTTGGCGCTCCATTCGTTCCCTTCGCCGGTGTAGAAACCGTCGATGATGTATTCGGAGTCGTTCTTGATATCGAACTTCATGCCGGCGGCGTAAGCGGCAGGCACAGAGGTGAGCATGGCCGCCGCGGCAAAGGCGGCGAACGTTCTGGTCGCGAGAGATGTCACGAAAATGATCCCGTTGTGAGTGATGAGATCGCGCGCCTCGAGCCGCAATATTTTGCTTGGCTTTCGGATTGCGATATTGCTGTTGCCCCTAAAAACACCGGGGCCGGATCCGTCGGAACCCGGCCCCGTTTTCTCAAACGGATCAGTGATTTGCTTTATTCAACGCCGATGCGGTTTCGCGCCGTCAGGCGAGATTTTTCTTCAGGAATTCCACCGTGCGTTGCCAGGCCAGATTTGCGGCCGACTTGTCGTAGCGGGCGGCTGACGTATCGTTGTTGAAGGCGTGGTTGACGCCGTCGTAGATGTGGATCTCGAAGGTCTTTCCGTTGGCCTCCAGCGCCTTGCGATAGGCGTCGATGCCGGCATTGATGCGCTCGTCCAGCCCGGCATAGTGCAGCATCAGCGCCGCCTTGATGGCGGGCACGTCCTCGGCCGGTGGCTGAGCGCCGTAATAGGCGACGCCCGCTTTCAATTCGGGCGACCGGGTGGCGAAACGATTGACGAGACCGCCGCCCCAGCAGAAGCCCACCGCGCCGACCTTGCCATTGGCTCCATCGAGCTTGGTCAGGAATTGCAGGCTCGCCTCGGCATTGGCCGCCGTCGCGGCCGGGTCCAGCTTGCCGATCATTTCGCGTGCCTGGTCCTCGTTTTCAGGCGTTCCACCGGAGGGGGAAAGGAAGTCGGGCGCGAGCGCGACAAACCCTTCCAGCGCCATACGCCGGGCAACGTCGCGGATATGCGGATTGAGGCCGCGGTTCTCGTGAATGACGATAACGGCGCCGAGCGGGCCGGTCACCGCCTTGGGACGAACGAGATAGCCCTTCATCTCACCGGAACTGCCGCCATAGACGATATCCTTGGCGGTCAGGCGCGGATCATTGCCGGCAATCACTTCTGCGCTGGCGGAATTGGCGGCAAGCAGCGGAGCGATGGCGGCTGCGGCCGCGCCGGAGCCCGCCAGTGCCGTCAGACGCTCCATGAAGCGGCGGCGGTCGAGTGTCAGATGCGTGTATTCGTCATAGGCGTCGATCATTGCCTGCGTGATGGGTGGCCTGTCCATGATGGATCCTCCGGGTGTCGAGCCGGAGGATAAGATAGGCCTCGTGCGATCAGGCGCTCAACACAACTGCGTTACCGCGAAGGACGATCTTGTCCGATCAGGTGAAGGCGAGCCAGACACCGAGCCAGATCCACAGGAGGCCGACGACCGCGAGGCCGGCGATGAACAGCGGCCGGCGATAGCGCAGGCGATTGCTGGTGACATGCACATAGGCGTGGGCGTAGCGCAGCGCCACGAACAGCCAGCCGCCGGCCACGGTCACCGGATTGTCGGCATCGACGAGATAGAGGAAAACGCTCACCACATAGAACAGAACCGGCAGTTCGAACTGGTTGGCGATGGCGTTTTTGACGGTCACGCTTTCGGCCGGCTCATCGCGGTTTTCGCGGAACTGCTCAGGTCTTGCCCGCCCGGATTTCACCGCACCCATGCGCCGCGAGGACAAGAGGAAATAGAGAACGAAGATCAGCGCGACATGCGCGATGACAGGCCAGATCGTGGCTTCCGTGGGAGACATGTTTATCCTTCGGCTTGTCGTTTCGGGCCTCTTGATAGGGGTTTCCGGCTGAAGGCTCAACCGGAAACGGCCTTTGCGACACGCCGAAGAAAAGAGGCTTACTGCTGCAAGGTCAGGTTCTCGGTGCCCGAGCCGTCCTTGCCGCTGATCGTCCAGGCGCCTTCCAGCACGCCGTCACCCTTGACCTGGTAGACGACGAGGCCGACGGCATCGCCGAGAACGTAGCCGGCTGCGAAGGCATCGCCATAGAGCATGCAGATGCCGTTCGAGGTGGTTCCGCCGGTCTGCCATTCGATCGAGCAGGTCGTTTCGCTGGTCAGCTCGATCGTCGCGGTGCCCTTGTAGGCGGAGCCGTCGAGGTTGGTGCCTTCGACATTGTAGGTGCCGGCGCTGACCGTCTGCGCATGTGCGGACGAAACCAGCCCCAGAGCCAGAACGGCACCAGCCAAAAACTTCTTCATGATATCCCCCAGATAACAGGCAGAATTGCCTTGGCGTGATCCTAGCGCATGCTCAAAAAAACGGAACAGGCGTGAGCGCCTTCTAAAACAAAAATGCCCGGCAAGCCGGGCATTCAAGACGTCCATTTTTGACCGCGGTCAGACGGCGCCCGGATAGTTGGGGCTCTCGCGGGTGATCGTCACGTCATGGGCATGGCTCTCGCGCAGGCCCGCGCCGGAGATACGCACGAAAGTGGCGCGCTCCTGGTACTCCTTGAGGTCCTTGCCGCCGACATAGCCCATGGAGGCCTTGAGGCCGCCGGCGAGCTGGTGCAGCACGCCCGAGACTGGCCCCTTATACGGCACCTGACCTTCGATGCCCTCGGGCACCAGCTTCAGCGTGTCGCGCACTTCCGCCTGGAAGTAGCGGTCTGCCGAGCCGCGTGCCATGGCGCCAACGGAGCCCATGCCGCGATAGGCCTTGAAGGAACGGCCCTGATAGAGGAACACCTCGCCCGGGCTTTCATCCGTGCCGGCGAGCAGCGAGCCGACCATAACGGCCGAGGCGCCGGCGGCGATCGCCTTTGCAAGGTCGCCGGAGAACTTGATGCCGCCATCGGCGATGACCGGAATACCCTGGGCCTGCGCGGCCTCGACCGACGACATGATGGCCGCGAGCTGCGGCACGCCGACGCCAGCGACGATGCGCGTGGTGCAGATCGAGCCCGGACCGATACCGACCTTGACGGCATCCGCACCGACATCGATCAGCGCCTTGGTGCCATCAGCCGTCGCGACATTGCCGGCCATGATGCGAACGGAGTTGGAGAGCTTCTTGACGCGGCCGACGGCATCGAGCACGCGCTGCGAATGGCCGTGCGCAGTGTCTACGACAATGAGGTCGACGCCGGCGTCGATCAGGCGCTCGGCGCGTTCGAAACCGTCATCACCGACCGAGATGGCGGCGGCGGCGCGCAGGCGGCCCTGCGCATCCTTCGAGGCATTCGGGTTGAGCTGCGACTTCTCGATGTCCTTGACCGTGATGAGGCCGACGCAACGGCCGTCGCCATCGACCACCAGCAGCTTTTCGATGCGGTGCATGTGCAGGAGGCGCTTGGCTTCCTGCTGGTCGACGCTTTCCTTCACCGTGATGAGGTTCTCACGGGTCATCAGTTCGTAGATCTTCTGGCTCTGGTCGGAGGCGAAACGCACGTCGCGGTTCGTCAGGATGCCGACGAGACGACCGGCCTTGCCGTTGCCGCCGTTCTCGACGACCGGAATGCCGGAAATGCCATGCGACTTCATCAGCGACAGCGCATCGGCGAGCGTTGCGTCCGGGCCGATCGTGACCGGATTGACGACCATGCCGCTTTCGAACTTCTTGACCTGGCGGACTTCCTCGGCCTGCTCGGCGGGCGTCAGGTTGCGGTGGATGACGCCGAGGCCGCCGGCCTGGGCCATCGCGATGGCGAGACGACTTTCCGTCACCGTGTCCATGGCAGACGAGAGGATCGGCAGGTTGAGCTCGAAATCGTGGGCGATGCGGGTCGCGATGTTCGTCTGGCCCGGCATGACCTCGGAATGACCGGGTTGCAGGAGAACGTCGTCGAAGGTCAGAGCTTCGAGACCGGTTGCCGTTTCAATGATGCGCGCCATGGGGCCAAGTTCCTTCAGGGTAAAGCTTACGCACCAAGGGGAACATTGGGAGATGTCCGCCTCGGTCGCTTGCAAGAAATTCTTGGAAGTTGGCGAGGGCTGGTAACACGTTCATGACGGCTTGGGAATAGCAAAAACCACCCGTCCGCAGCATTGCCGCATTGACGAATTCTTAGCCGTGTCTCCTGCCGGTCCCTTAAATCTTCCCGTGTATAACCCTCCTCGTGACCGGGACAGAAAGGTCACAGGGCAAAGCAAAAAAGCAAAACGGGGAAATAACGATGTCTGCACTGAAGAAGAGAGCCGACGCGCTCGAAAACGAATTCGCCTATCAGCAAGAATTTCTGTTCAAGGCACAGGCCCGGCGCAATGCGCTGATCGGTCTTTGGGCTGCCAATACCATGCACCGCGCCGATGGCGAGGCCTATGCCCGCGAACTGGCCGTCGCCGATGTCGGCGCGCCGGATGGCGCCTTCAACCGTATTCGCGCCGACTTCCGCTCGACGGGTGTAAACTGTCCCGACGAAGAATTGCGCAACCGCATGATCGCCATGCTGAAGGATGTCTCCCGCGATATGCGCGGCTACTGACCGATACCATTTCACAAAACGGCCCGTCTCTTCCCGAGGCGGGCCGTTTCATTTGATCGCTCAGATATCGAACTGATAGCTGACCGGCACGAACCGATAACCCTCGCCAGCCTTTTCCACGAAACCCGCCGCCGGGAAGGGCATGTGGTAGCCGAGGAAAGCGAGTTTGTCGGCGGCGATCATGTCGAAGACCTTTTTGCGCGTTGTGGCCGCCTGCCCATTGTCCATGTCGAAACGCACCTCCCAGTCCGGCCGCTGGAGGGAGAGCACATAGTGATTGGCGGTATCGGCCGTCAGGATCAGCGCGCGACCTTCCGATTCGACGCGGAAGATCATGTGGCCCGGCGAGTGGCCGAAGGCATTGAGACCGGTAATGCCGGGAACGACCTGGCCCTCGTCCTCGATGAAGGTCAGCTTTTCGGCAAGCGGCTGCACCTTGGCCAGCACGCCCTGATGCCCCTGCTCGGCCGGCGTGCCCATGCGCTCCGGGTTGACCCAGAAATCATATTCCGTGCGGCCCGTGACGTAGCGCGCATTCGGGAAGGCCGGCTTGCCGCCCTCCATCAGCCCGCCGATATGATCGCCATGCATGTGGGTGATGACGACGACGGAAATCTGGTCGGCCGTATAGCCGGCATATTTCAGGCCCTCGAGAAGACGGCCCATGCCCACCTCGCGCCCGCCCTCGCCCATGCCGGTATCGAACAGCACGACTTCCGAACCGGTATCGACGAGCGTCGGGGTGAAGCTGTTGACGAACTTGTCCGCCGGCAGGAAATTTTCCGTCAGAAGGGCGCCGACGGCCTCGGCGGGCTGGTTGAGGCCATAGGTCTCGTTCGGCTTGTCGGAGGTGCGCATGCCATCACGAATGGCCAGCACGCGGAAACTGCCGAGTTTGAAGCTGCGGGCTTCGAGAGGGCTTACGCGCATATCGGTGGCATCGCTTTCGGTTTGTGCAAGGGCGCCCGCGCGGTTCATCAGCAGCGGTGCGGCGAATGTCGTCACGCCCGCGGCGAGAAACAAGGACCGGCGCGAGATCGTCGAATGGTCTGCCATGGATCTTCCCTTCTGAAAAACGTTTCGCCGTTATAGGAGCCGGCGTGGACGTGAGGATGACACGCGACGATCTAGGGCGCTGTCACGATGCCGTCCCGCCGCATCACGGCCTTGTGATCCCCACGATTTGACAGATGGCAATGCGGGGCGCAGAAGACGGATGGGCCTGCACGAGGGCCTCCTACCCCGATTTGCCGATGAACCGTATCGTCCCCCTCATCCTTGCCGTCGCGCTCTTCATGGAGCAGATGGATTCCACCGTCATCGCCACCTCGCTGCCGGCCATCGCCGCCGATCTCGGCGTGGGGCCGATCACGCTGAAGCTGGCGCTGACCGCCTATATGGTGTCGCTCGCCACCTTCATTCCGCTCTCCGGCTGGATGGCGGACCGCTTCGGCGCCAAGCGCATCTTCCGCCTCGCCATCCTGGTCTTCGTCGCCGGTTCCATCCTCTGTGCTGTTGCCGACAGCCTCGTCGCCTTCGTCGTCTCGCGCTTTCTGCAGGGCATGGGCGGAGCGATGATGACGCCCGTCGCCCGCCTCGTGCTGGTGCGCAGCACTTCGCGCTCCGAACTCGTCTCGGCCATGGCGCTGCTCACCATTCCCGCCCTCGTCGGGCCGCTCGCCGGCCCGCCGCTCGGCGGCTTCATCACCACCTATTTCTCCTGGCACTGGATCTTCCTGATCAACGTGCCGGTCGGCATCCTCGGCTATATCCTCTCGGGCATCTACCTGCCGGAAATCCGCGCCGCCGCCCCGCCGCCGCTCGACTGGACGGGCTTCTTCCTCAGCGCGGTGGCAGCCTCCGGCACGATGTTCGGCCTCTCCGTCATCAGCCTGCCGGCGCTTCCGCCTGTCATCGGCATCGTCTCCACCGTGGTCGGCCTTGTCTGCGGCTTGCTCTATGTGCGCCACGCGAAGCGCCACCCGACGCCGCTGCTCGACCTGAAACTCTTCCGCGACAGCGCCTTCCGCGCCGCCTCGATCGGCGGCACGCTGTTTCGCATCTCGGTCGGCGCAGTGCCCTTCCTGATGCCGCTGATGCTGCAGGTCGGCTTCGGTCTCACGCCGTTCCAGTCCGGTCTCGTCACCTTCACCGGCGCGATCGGTGCCATCACCACCAAAGTCATCGCCAAGCGGGTCCTGACGATCGCCGGCTTCCGCACGACGCTGATCGTTGCCAGCATCTTCGGCGCCGCCCTGACCTTCGTGAACGGGCTTTTCGCACCGACCACGCCCTTCTGGTTCATCGCCGGCGTGCTGCTGATCGCGGGCTTCGTGCGCTCCTTCTTCTTCACCAGCGTGAACGCGCTCTCCTTTGCCGATATCCCGGATGCGGATGCCAGCAAGGCGACGTCGATGAGCGCCGTGCTTCAGCAGATCAGCCTCGCCATGGGCGTGGCGGTGGCCGGTGCGATCCTTGAAATCGAGACCTCGCTGACCGGCTCGCCACTCGAACTGCGCGATTTCCAGATCGCCTTCATGGTGATCTCCGCCATCACCCTGCTTGCGGCGCTGCCCTTCCTCACCATGGCGAAAAACGCAGGCGCTTCCGTCTCCGGCCATCGCATGGCGCAAGAGGAAGAAGAAACGATCGCGGTGAAGTAGGACGCCTATTCAGGCTTTTCGCAGACGGCGACGAGCTTGTTGCCATCGTGGTCGCGCACGAAGGCCGCGTAGAAATTGGCGTGGAACGGCCGGATGCCCGGCGCACCCTCATCCATGCCGCCCTGTGCCAGAGCTGCCGCATGGAAGGCGTCTACGGACGCGCGGGTCGGCGCGTCGAAGGCGATGGTCACGCCGTTGCCGAAGGTGGCGGGCTCACGGTTGAACGGCTCCACCACCCAGAAGCGGCAGCGCACATCCTCATCCGCCGCATAGCCGATTTCATCGGAGGCCTGTTTTTGGCGGCGATAGCCGATCAGCGGCAGGACGGCATCGTAGAAGCGGCCGGCGCGTTCGAGATCATTCGTACCGACGGTCGTGTAGAGAAGCATCACGCTTCCTCTTCGGCTTCGGTCGCCTCGTCGCGCGCCTTGCGGCCCTTGAAAACCTTGGCGAGCAGGAACATCTCCACCGATTCGGCGCGCGAGGCGCCCGGCTTCACGTGGATGACCTGCTTGAAATTCTGCTTGAGCAGGTTGAGCAGCTCCCGCTCCGTGCCGCCCTGGAAGGTTTTCGCCAGGAAGTGGCCGCCTTCGGCCAGCACCTCGATTGCGAAATGCGCCGCGACTTCGCACAGATGCATGGTGCGGATATGGTCCGTCTGGCGATGGCCGGTGGTCGGCGCCGCCATGTCCGATATGACGAGGTTCGGTGTGCCGCCGACGGCCTCGATCAGCTTTTCCGGCGCATCCGGCTCGAGAAAGTCCATCTGCAGGATGCGCACGCCCGGCAGCGGGTCTATTTCCAGGAAGTCGATGGCCGCGACGCGCGGGTCGGCATCGGTGGAATTCGTCACCTTGGCAGCGATCTGCGACCAGCTTCCAGGCGCAGCCCCCAGGTCGATGATGCGCCGGGCACCATCGAGAATATGGTGCTTCTCGTCGATTTCCAGGAGCTTGAACGCCGCGCGGGCACGATAACCCTCGAGCTTCGCGCGCTGCACATAGGGATCGTTGATATGGCGCTCCAGCCAGCGGCGGGAGGAGGCCTTCAGCTTGCCCTTCTTGACCTTCTGGCCGAGCTTGCGGCCGATGGGGGGCTTGGTCATGACGCCTGTCCTTCGGGCTTTGCCGGGTTGCGGTGCCCGCCGCGGTGGTTGCGGCGGTGGCGGCCACGGCGCCAGACGCCGTCATCAGCCATCATGTCGGTGAGCAGGCCTTCCCGCAAGCCGCGGTCGGCGACGCGCATGCGGCGCGAAGGCCAGCGCTTGCGGATCGCCTCCAGAATGGCGCAGCCGGCCAGTACGAGATCGGCCCTATCAGGCCCGATGCACGGATTGGCCGCACGGGCGGTAAAATCCCAGGACAGAAGCCGCGCCTGCATGGCCGTGACCTCATCATCCGACAGCCAAACGCCATCGACGCGGCGGCGATCATAGCGCGGCAGGTCGAGATGCACGCCGGCAAGCGTCGTGACCGTGCCCGACGTGCCGATGAGGTGGAAATCCTCCGGCGCATAGGCGCTCTCTGTGGGGCAATCGAAATTCGCCAGCATGCCCTCGACCTCCGAGACCATGCCCTGGAAACTTTCCGGCGTGACATCCCGCCCGCCGTGGCGCTCCGACAGAGTCACCACGCCGACCGGCAGCGAGGTCCAGTGCGTGATGTGGTTGGCAAGCCGGCTGGAGCGGTTGTCGCCGATGCGGATGACCGCGATTTCCGAGGAGCCGCCGCCGATATCGAACAGCACGACGGATTTCGCCTCGCGCCCGACCAGCGACGAGCAGCCGGACACGGCAAGCCGCGCTTCCGTCTCGCGGTTGATGATTTCGAGGTCGAGCCCGGTCTCCAACTTCACCCGTTCCAGGAAGCTTTCGCCGTTCGTCGCCGCGCGGCAGGCTTCGGTGGCGATCAGGCGGGCACGACGGATGTTGCGGCTCTTCAGCTTCGCCGCGCAGATTTTCAGGGCCTCGACCGAGCGGTCCATCGCCTCGTCGGAAAGGCGGCCGCTCGCCGCAAGCCCCTCGCCGAGCCGCACGATGCGCGAAAAGGCATCGACGACGCGGAACTGCCCCGGCCGCGTCGGCTGGGCGATCAGGAGACGGCAATTGTTGGTGCCGAGATCGAGTGCGGCATAGAGCGGCGCATCATAGCCGTCACGCTCGACGGCACGCGGCGGCACCGCCTCGCGGCGCGGCTCGTGGGAAACGGGCCGCTGTTCGGCAATCGTTTCCGCAACTAGCGACACGATCGCCGCGTCGATAGCAGGAGGCGCGGCACGCGCGGCGGATTTGCGGCCGCGATGCTTGCGCCGTCCCTTGGGGCCATCTGCCGAATGCTGGCCCTGCTGAGCGCCCTCGCGCTGGCCAACGGGGGCAAGCGGGCGCACATTTTCGCTGCCGGCGCTCTTGCCGTGCTTGCGACGCTTGTTCCGGCGCGCATGGGTGCCGCTCGGGGCGGACTGGGGGCGCTCGGCGGCTGCGGATGGTCCGGCCGCCTGGCCTGCGGACGGGGAAACGGCAGCGGAGCTTGCGCCCTTCTGCTTTCCCTTGCGACGGCGCGACCGCTTCGGTCGTCCCGTATCATCCGCAACTCGCGCCCCGGAAACGGACGGCTTTTCGCCGCTGTCGGGGTCGTTCACGTTACTGCCTATGGCACCGCGCAAAGCCTTTGGGCTGCAAGCAGGCGCTCTCTCGATCTTCGTTGGCGCGACATTACCAGCGCCCGGCCCGTTCGCCAAATTCTTTTTATGACGGAACCGCGACGGAGACCGCCTTGCGAGGCCTGAAGCAATTTTCTCAAAAAAACCATTTGCATCTCCCCGCCGTTTGTTTATAAGCCCGCCTCACAGGCCCCCGGCCATACCGGAACCAGCCATGCTGGGGAATAGTTCAACGGTAGAACGACGGACTCTGACTCCGTTAATCTTGGTTCGAATCCAGGTTCCCCAGCCAAACTTCCACTAACTCACTGAAATCGTTAAAATGCCTCACGCCAACGTCGGCGGATGCAGGCATTTTGCTACAATCCGCTGCTACAAAACCGCCTCACGGCGGCTGGCGGAACCCTTGGCAATATCGAACGTCGTCCGCCGTGGCGGAACCTATCATTTCCGGCGAGCCGTGCCGGTCGAGCTTCGTCAACGGATCGGCAGGCGCGAACTGGTTCGAAGCCTCGGAAGCTGCAACGCGAAGACTGCACGCCTGCTTTCGGATCGGCTATACGGGGAATCCGAACACCTCTTCGAACTGGCCCGACAAAACCCGATGCTCTCAGACGATCAACTCGCCCGGCTCGTGCAGAATTTCTATGCGCTCGTGCTCCAGAAGGAAAAATCCTACCGAGCCAAGGGCCGATTTGTCTCCGAAGACCAACGCGCTGCGCGGGCCGAGTATTGGCGCATGATCGCTGACAAGGTTCGCAAGGCGCTTGGCGCAAACGCCCTCCATGACGGAAGCTGGACGGCCATCGAAGCCGCAAAACTTCAAGGCTTGAAGTGGGCCGACCTCGATACCGAGGAAAGGCATCAATGCGCTGAGGCTGTTCATCGCGCCGGTATCGACCTCGCGAACGCCTTGGCGGCGCGGTACGAAGGCGACTTCAACTTCGAACCGAAAGACAAACTGCTGACCCGCGCCCTTCGCGAAGATGCCGCCGCTTCACCCGTACCGGCATCGGTATCACCATCGCCAAGAACCAAACCGGCCACGCAGTCCGGGCCGATATTCTCCAAGGTCTATCCGGATTTCGCCCAAACCCAAGTGGCGCGTGGCGACTGGCAACAGCAAATGGCCAGTCAGGCGGACGCCACCTATCGCCTGTTCATAGCCATCTGTGGCGACCGCCCTCTTTCCGACTATGGACCGGCTGCGCAAACGAACGCCAACGCAGCATGAAAGGCGACCAGATCATTCGCGATGAAAAATTCTGGGTTCCGCTCATCACCCTGTTCAGCGGAATGAGACTCGAAGAAATCTGCCAGCTCCAGACCGACGACATCCGCGAGGAAGACGGCATCGCCTATTTCGACCTCAACGACCGTCCGCCTCGCCAACTGAAGAACAAGAACGCGGTGCGAAAAGTGCCGATCCACTCCGAATTGATCCGTCTGGGATTTCTCCGTTATGCCGAGAGCTTCGGAAAGCGCTCTTACGCGCTGTTCCCGCAACTCAAGCCGGGTGGCGCAGACAAAAAGTTCGGTCATGCGTTTTCGAAATGGTTCACCCGCTATCGCCAGCAGATCGGCGTCTATCGAAAGAACCTCGATTTCCATTCTCTCCGGCATACGGCGACGACACTCATGCACCAAGCGGACGTGAACCCGATGGTTATCGACCACCTAACCGGCCATAGCACAGCGGGCGAAACCGCCCGCTATACCAAGGGATCGGCCTTGAGCCAGTTGGCGGAGGCCGTCGAGACGATACGGCCGCCGCTGGATTTCAGCCGCCTGCATCGCTAACGGGCCAGAGCTTCATTTGGCCTCGAAATCGGATTTCTCGACTCCGGCTAGTGCGGTGGCGCCTCTCTGAAAATCCAGAGCCCAAGCGGCACTCTAACCGCTTGGGCTCATTCACTATTTTCGCGTCATTCGTTCATTTTTCATGCAGTAACGTTCCAAAATCAAAACTGGAGCGTTTCCAGCAGTGTACGGTGCCGCATCCGCGCTTCTCGCCGCTCGCATTCTCCTATTTCCCAACCGCTATAAATTTCCTCGAAACGTCCGTCGTTAAACCGGGACACAAAGCCTGCGAGTTTCTGCTCAGCTTCACTTAGACGATGCGTGATGCGGCATAGCTGACTAGCTTCAATTTGTACCGGTGTGCAGTCGTTAGGGTGGGGCTTAAAAATTTCACGTGCCTTGTAGATCGGGTCCTTCTGGCCGCGCATGATTACGTTTTCGGCTGTAGTTTTGATGATGTACCGGAAAAGTTCGACCTGCCGGCCATACCGTCCTTCGGCAATCGAGGGATGTCTTGTGCGAAATGCGATTCCGTTCGCTTGGGCCATACCGGGCGACTTCATTCGCCACCATGACCAAGTTTTCTCCTCAAATGCCTTCACCGCATATTTCGGAACAACGCAGAGGACATGCACATGGACACCTTGATCGCGGGCATATTCCACAACCCCCATCCAATAGTGCGGATGGCACACTCTCACCAGATCGCGGCGGCTAACGCGTCGTGCTCGCCCACCTTGCCGGTCTCGTTCGGTCGTCTTGTGAGAACCGTCAAAAAGGCATCGGTTCATTTCCTTATGCCAGTGCGGCATAAGTGCCAGAAACTTTCTGTAGTCAGCAAAACCGAGGCTGGAAGCGGTTAGCGTCACATGCACATTGAAATAAAGGCCGGTCTGCCAAGTCAGAAATGACATGGCGTTGTAAAGCCGTCGCGGCTCGTCCACGAGCAACGTCCAACGATACTTCCCCGCCGTCGCGACCGGCATGTTGCAATGGGGTTCCAGAGCGAAGCCCGGTTCGAAGGAATCGAAATCCACCTCGACAACGGAGCCATAGCCTGCACTTGAAACTGAAGGGAAATCCTGCGAGCGATCTTGATATGTCATCGGACATATATCTCCATGTTGATCGCAATCACACTTGGAGCGTTTTCGCTGCAAGCGATTGCTTGCAGATATAGTTTTCAGACAGCCTTTCACGCACGAGTGCAGCCAAGAATGTGACGCTGTTGCCGGAACGCAACATCTCAGGAGATCGACACCCCCGCAGAGATTTTCCGAATTTCCAGCTACCTGAAACGAATCCCTTACGCGCCTCCGCGCAACTGCGCGCCCTGCGGCTCATAAATCAGATCGGGGTCGAACATACGCTTCTCTGGGGATCGGCATACCTTCTATGGGTGAAAATATGCGGGAAACTCCGCAGCGCAAGACCCTTGCGGATCAAAACGCTCCGCCATCTGCGTTTGATCACCTGCGAACACGCTGGTCGGACAGCTATAATCACTTACAACCCCTCCCGGAGATACCGATAGAACTCCCGGATTGCGCTTTCCTAATCCTCTTCTCCCATCTTCTTCTCCCATCCTCTTCCGCCTCCCAATCTCTTCCCGACTGTCCGCGCTTCCGCGCTGTCAACTTCTCTCACTCATCCGGGAAGCTATCCGGGACCACACTCTAGCGGTCGCCAACCGGAACACTTGGATGACATCGACAACACATTCCCCCACCTCCGACGCCCACACCTCGCAGGGCTCCACTCTCGACCCTTCCGGACTGGGCTCCATCCCTGCCTTGCCCTTGGTCCCGGAAACGATCCTGCGCCAGCACCGGGCCTTCATTCCGACCGATAACCGTTTCCGCGCCGCCGCCCGGCTCCTGCAAGCCCTCTGGCGCGAAGACCGCAACCTCCCCATCGGCATTCATCCCGGCAGGGAAGGCAAGACCCGCCGGCTCGGCTCCTCCATTGCCATGTCAGCAGGCATGACGGGCGCGAACTTCATTCATCCGGCAATCGCTCGCCTCGCCAAACGTGAAATGATCTACCGCGAGGCCGGGGCGGCTTATGACGATAATCGCCTCCTGACAAACCTGCTTTCGTCCCAGCCGCTGGTCTTCAACCTCTTCGGCCCCCTGAAGCTCGACCTCGCCACGGCAACCGCTGTTTTCGACGCCCTCGCGCCGGGCTTCATGCCGGAAATCACCGAAATCCTCTTCGAGCACTCGCCCGGCCGTGGCGACCTTCGTTTCAGTGGCGACGGCACGGCTTTCGATGTTCTCATCCGGGGATATGGGCCAGCCGGGCAGCGGCGCTTCGTCGCCATCGAGGTGAAATATTCCGAGAGCGGACATGAGCCTCTGCCGCGCTTCACTGGGCGATATGACGGCATAGCTCCCGGCTCCGGCCTCTTCATCGACGCGGCAGACCCGGCTCTTCGGGCAAATCCGGTGCAGCAGCTTTTCCGGCAGATGTGCCTTGCCCATACGATGATCGAAACCGGGCTCTATTACGAGGGCCTGCACCTTTTCATCGCTCCTTCCCTCAACGCGCCTGCACAGAACGCGGCAACGAGCTTCGTTCGGCACCTCGCATCGCCGGAGAATGGAAAGCTGCCGTTCATGGCCGTGACGTTGGAACGGTTCATCGAAGCCCTCGCGAACGTCGGCACGACCGGCCATGCGCGGGCGCTTCATCGCCGCTATTGCGACTGGTGGCTGATCGACGGAGAACTCCAACTGGAGGAACCCTCCGGCTGCGACGGCGAGGGCTTCATGAAACCGAAAATACCGCAGACCGAAGAGGTTGGACAAGCCGCATAAGGTCCCTGACTCGCAGTACCTTCTCCATATTGCAAGCCATTGTATAAGCTTACGATATTGACCTCACCATTTCCAAATAGGAGGCTTCCGCTTCCAATATTCATTCGCTTCCCGAATTTTCTGAAAGGACTCGTCCGTGGCAACACGGACGAGCAAAACCGAGAACCCTGTTTCCTTATTCGCCCGCCCTCTATGATTAATTCTCCGCCACCCTTTGATAGGCGACGCTTGCACTTATCACCGCGTCTGAGGGCGAAATGAGCAATGAAACAGGAACTCGGCAAATGTAATGAGCTTGCACGCTGGCCATACCGCGTCTATAGATCTGATTCAAATCCGAGGAGGCGTTGCATGCTACTCAGCCTCTTCTGTGGGGCAGGCGGACTCGATCTCGGGTTCGAAGCCAAAGAATACGAAGTTGGTCTAGCCTTCGACCTGCGCAAGGACAGCATCACGTCCTACAATCATAACCGTAAAGGCAAGCCAGAGCATGGTCACGTCTGGGATGTGACAAACCTTACCTTGAACAAACTTGACGAGTTATACGGTAGCGAGTTCGCGCCGGAAGGCGTCATCGGTGGGCCACCCTGCCAAAGTTTCAGTCGCGCTAATACAGTTTACCTCGACGCTGACCCGCGCCATTCACTGCCTCTGGCCTATGCTGAGCTTCTGAGCAAGTTGAACGAGCGCAACCCCGTGAAGTTCTTTGTAATGGAGAACGTTACGGGACTGTTGAGCGAGCGTCACGCGCACCGGCTCCGACGATACGAAAAAGCTTTCGAGGAGGCTGGCTTCAATCTAAGCCGTGCAGTGTTGCTAGCTACAGACTATTCAACACCGCAGATTCGCGAACGCTTGTTCGTCGTCGGCTTCAATCGCGACCTGTACGGCAATGCAAAGTGGTCACCACCTCCCAAGATCCCTACGACTGACGGCCGTCGGCCTGACGTGCAAAGTGCTATCGGCGAGCTTCCAGAGGCGACATACTACGAGCGCGGACTCACGTCGGCCCAAATAGCGCATCATGTGAATCATTGGTGCATGAAACCCAAATCGCGGAAGTTCAGCATTCCTGGCGCCCTCAAACCAGGCGACGGAAGCAACCGCAGCTTCAAGACCCTCGCGTGGAACGCTCCCAGCCCTACGGTTGCCTATGGCCACCGCGAGGTACATATCCACCCAAACTGCACGAGACGCCTAAGCGTCTATGAGGCTATGCTATTGCAAGGCTTCCCGAAGCGCTACGAGCTCATCGGCAGCCTCTCGTCACAGATAGTGCAAATCAGTGAAGCGGTGCCCCCGCCGGTCGCGGCTGCGGTCGCGGAATCGGTTCGAGAGCAGGTCTCAGCTCTTGACGCTGCGCCTCGTGGGGATGCAGAGTCCAAGGAGCGTGCTCGCGCCTGACACAGCGATCACACCGTAAATTGGCTTAGCCCTTGAAAATCTGTGGCACGTTTCCGAAATTATCACGATGGAAAAGGCTTACAACGCGCTCAGCGACGAAGCGCGCCGTAAAATGATGGCGGGCTTTTCGTCCAAAAACACCAAGCCCGAAATGATCGTCAGACGCGCACTGCATCGGCTTGGCTTCCGCTTCCGACTGCATCGCCGCGACCTGCCGGGTAAGCCCGACATCGTATTGCCTCGCCACCGCCTCGCGATTCTGGTCCATGGATGCTTCTGGCATCAGCACACCGGCTGCCGGGATGCGCGCATACCACGGACGCGGCAAGATTATTGGACCGCTAAGTTTAAGCGCAACCTGATCCGAGACGAGCAGACTGTAGAGGCGCTGACGGAGCTCGGTTGGAAGGTCGCGATCATTTGGGAGTGCGAAGCGAAGAAGTCGCAATTGGAGGCAAATTTGCAGGCACTCTTTGCTAAAGATCTGCCGTCCCAATCCAACCCCGGTAGCCGGGGGCACCGTCCACGTCGTAATGCGCCGACCTAAGAAGGTTCGCTGATTCTACAGTCACTGCCTCTGCCAGTTGGGGGTCGCCTGCCAGCCGAGCGTCAAGGTCGAACATACCCTCAGTGGCATCGAGTAACAGCATCGCCTGTTCTACCTCGTTCTCGATATGACCTGCAACGCGCTGTGCCACCAATTCGTACCGGTCCCTAGCCGGTGCTTGGCGGACGTCACATCGGAAACCGAGTGAGAGCATGTCGGGCCGTTCAGGACGCACAGCATAGAAACAACTCGGAAGCATCCGCAGTATCCTGTCCGGATGGGCCTCGCCAACGAACCGCAAGAGCCATTTGCCGAAGCCGAGCGCGAACAGGTTCATATAGGCCTGCGGGTCCAGATTGCCGGGGTCAGCAAGTGCCCCCCGCAGCCCTTCAGCCTCGGTCTGCAGCAGCGCTGCTGTCCGCTGGCCGAATTCAGCGCTGGCGGCAATGTTATCAGTTATCGCGCGAATTAGGGCCGCGAGGTTGCCCGCATCGATCTGTCCCGGGGTTACGCGCGTTGTGATGAAGAGAAGCCACGGGTGCATCGCGTGCCGGAGCTGCAACTGAATGACCTCGGCGAGCGCGTCGATTACAGTCGGCTGCCCTTCACCCTGCGCCCGCCGCGCGATGTGATCGCATAGATCGATGTTGACCGCGTGGAAGGGTCCGCAGTCGCGAACCTCCGCAAACGCGAGTGAGCCGGTGTTCGCCACAGCCTCGAAACGCTCCCGCAGGATAGCCGAGCCGTTATGTATCCGAGCGAGTCCCCGGACCTCGCTCTCTGCAATATTGAGCTGCACGTCCCTCGCGGAACCTGGCCCAACAGAGTTGAGACCGGTGAAGCGGAGTTCAACGTCAGCCTGCTCGCAAGCCTCGCGCAGCACGCGGACATCTAGTAGATCGTCGCCGGGCAGGCTTAGGTAGCGCATGATGCGGCCACCGGCCGGGAAATGGGTTTCGCGTAGCATGTCGAGCAGGGAATCGTGCCACTGGTAGCGCCGAATCCACTGCTTGCGAGGGCGGTGCCAGGGCTGGAACGGTCGCTGCGGCGGAGCCTCTACGACGGGGCGGCGCGCAATGCGGCCGACGAGATCGGCGTCGTCGAACTCATCCATCAGGATCGCACCCCAAATACAGCGGCTATGTCGGCCAAGAGAGACTGCTGCTCCTCCCAGGAAAGGTCGTCCAGCAACCCCCACGCTGACAGAACCTTCACGAGCGCCTCGATCTGCGTGGGCTCGACAGAGCTATCGCGCGCCGCCGCCGCCGCTGAAAGCGCGTCGGCATCGAAAACGAGTACACCCCGGTCGCGATCGGTCAGGAGAGACTGCCCGCGCGGAGCCATCCTCACCTCAGGCGGTGGCTCGGCGTCCGCTCCCTTTCTGGAATGCCATACACGATCGACCAGCATTTCGAGGCGCGTCGCGCGGCTTCCAGCCGCCTTGGCTCGCTTCGCATCCAGCAACTCCTTATTCAGGCCCTTCAGCTTGTTGGTTGTCTGCCGGACGGCGAAGTGCACCCACTTCTGCAGATATTGGTAATGGGGATGACTAAAGTTGAAGGATTCTCGGTCGATGTTCAGTGCTGCGTCGAGGCCTTCAGTGATGAACACCTCCGACATCAACTGTCGCAACCGGGTTAGCTCCGATACCTGATAGGAGAGAAACGATGGGTCAAATAGGACGCCACTGGCATTGTTGACTCGCACCAACACACCATTGTTTTCCTTCGGCGTAATCTTCTGGTTCCAGTAGAGATAGGCCTCGAACGAAAGAGCGCCGCCGCCGATCTCTGGAGGCACAGCGCCAAGTCCAGAAGTAACTTTGCCAAAGAATATCAGCGGCCGCCCGATGTCGCTGTTGCCGTGTAGCTCTCTGTCGAACGAGATTGGCCGTAACAGCTCGATATCGTCCAGCAGCACGCGGAAAGGGCCAACCGGATCAGTGGAGCTGGTCAGCCCAAGGCGCTGCCCGATCGTCTCACCGGTGCGCAGTTCGACAGCCTCCGCAGTCCGGCTTGTCAATTTGTAGAAGCCGATCCCGTCCTGAGCTGTCAGCTCAAATGGGTGCTTATCGATGTAGGCAACGGGTACCGCGAGACTAAGGAGCCAGATCATTCCTAAATAGCCGTCCAGCGACTCTTGGACGTTGGGCGTGGCCTTACGTATCCGAACCTCCTCCCGAACTGCCGCGTAGAGCTTGCGAAACCGACTTCTCGGGGAGTCCGATATCTCCCAAGGCAGTTTAGGCGGCTCAAGAAAGACGTCAGAATCGTCTCTTGACACCCGGCCAATGTGATAGCTTGGAGGCGTCGGCAGTGCGCCTTCGACATCCCCGGCGTCAGCACGATCGAGCTCGGACCAACGGTCTAGACTCTGAAGGAGTTCTCGCGCCTGCGAGGTCAGCTCCATAAGAATGATCTCAGTGCCCTGCGTTTCTACATCAGTTGCAGGCTCACTGGTAATCGCCACCGTTCCGGTTTCGAAGATATCCCCCTCGGAAGCAGCGGCCAGCATTTCCTCGGTGTGCGTCTTCATGACGACGACGGCCGACGTCCGGAATGCATCGCCGCGTCGCTTAGTGATCACTTGGAAGTGCTTGGTCAGTTGCGAAACGGAGAACAGGCCGATGCCGATCTTGCCTATAAGGCGCCGCCCGCCGACTGACAGTGTGGGGTCATCAGCGTTCACTGTTCCCAGCCGCCTGCCTTTCGCCGTGCGCTTCGAGCTGCCGCCAATGTGCGTGACAAGGTCGGCCAGGGCGTCCGGGGACATACCGCGCCCGTTATCGCGAACGACGATACGATTGAATCGCGGTGCGTCGGTCTGGAGAATCACCTCGGTGGCGTCCGCGTCGTAGGCGTTCGAGATTAACTCTCGGAATGCAGAGGATGGACGCCGGTAAATCCCATCGGTTACGCGCGCGAGAACGCGGTCGTCCACGCGCAGCGTTGTGTGCACAACCTCGCCGTTATCACGCGCACGACGAATCTCGTCCGCGAGCTCTTCTGCACGATCAGCCATCAGTCACTCCTCATCCGCACAACCATGCCACGAGGCGACACCGTTGCAAACCCGATCCAACGATACGCTCCTATTTGGTGTAGTGCATACTCGGATCCTCTTCCTGATCGCCGGAAAGTCGAGGGAGCTCCGCAGTATGCCAGTCGTCGCGCTGCCGCTCGCTCAAGGATTTGTCGAGCCCAAGTGACGGAGTCGATGAGGCCAAGCAGCTATGTCAAGTACGACGTGGATCCATTCGAAAATTCATCTATTTGAGCACCCTGAGTTAGGCAACCCGTACAACGGAAACTTGCATAATTTCTTTGCGCTAACCTGTTGAGGCCGCTCTCGCCCCCAAATTGGTCATTTCTTCGCCCAACCGACGGCTCGCTTCAGACGCGTATTTAACGCTGCTTCTCATAGCCATCCAATCCAAGTTTTCCTGTCAACGATGTACGCTATACGAGCAGCGGCCTACTGCATCAAGGAACGGCGAGGCGCTATCGCTGCGCAGTACCTTTTCATCACTTAACCTATTGTATTAAATTGCCTTTTAACGCTCATCTCACCAAATCAGATGCTTTCATTTCCAATATCCACCGGTTTTCAAAATTTTTCTCGGCATGCCACGTCTTTGACGCGCAATGGCACAAAATTTCCACATTGCTCGGGCGCACCTCGCAATTGAGTGCATATGCCACTCATCCGAGAAGCGGTAATACGACCTGAGCCTGCAATCCCTTTTCCGCCCGCCGTTCATTCAGAATTTCTAAAAGATAGTCAATGACCGGCACACAGCGCTTGTACGACCAGCCTCGCGATCCGGACGGATGGGGAATATGCGCAGCGACGGCTCCCCACTCTGGGGTCCAATTGATTTCATGCGCCTCATAGGAACGTGGGCCAACTTGGTATGCATTAGAAATGGTTCCGTGAATCGGTTTCCGACGCCAGACTTCCGTTCCGCAGATCAGCACGATTTCCGCCTCGGTCTTTTGGACGTTTGCCACGAACTCCCTGGACGCAGCTCCATTCCAAAGTGCCTCCGAGGGCCGGTCTCCGGGCTCGTTTCCTGCCACAACCGGAATGTAGTTGCTGAAGATCACGGAATGCCAGAATGCTGCTGATTGCTCTCTGGCCAACCCATCGTGGAGGCGCTTCGTGACCAGTCGTTCCACGCGCCTGAAAAACTGGGCGTTCGCACCAAGCCGTCCCTCAATGTAGGCGGTTACAACATCCTTTGTCATTTCCGGGATGTCCGTGCCGATTGGAGCACTGTGATGATAATGGGCCTCCCCTAGTATCATGAGCCGTGCACCGCCCAGAAGGTTATCGCTCTGTCCGTAAAAATCGCCGCGCCAATAGTCCGCCATTTCGTTCTCCGTAAATTATCAACGCCGCAGAATCCCTTGAGGGCGCAAATCAACGCACATAAAGTGAAATAAATCTGGCATAAAAATCAATAAATTACCGTAAGAACTGATTAGCCCACCTTCCGTCCGCTCTTCAATGGCTTCGGCGGCAACGCCCCGTCCTCGGGCACGACGAACAGTTCCGACACACTGAGAGACAGCGCATCCGCAATCTTGTTCAGCAGATCGACGGTCGGATTTTCCGTCTGCCGTTCCAGCCCACCAAGATAAGCGCGGTCAACGCCAGCGTCGGCGGCCAGCTTCTCTTGCGAGATGCCTCGTTCCACCCGCAAGCGGCGTAAATTCCATGCGACGAGCGCTCGACCCTTCATAAGTCGAGGTCAACAGTTATGCCGTCTAAAAAACCACTGGCAATAGCCACATGAAAGTGGCTATGCTGCCCGCCAAGGTTGATGCTTCGGCATCCATGGAGGGGCAATGCGGGTTAGAATACACCGGGGAACCAAGGAGATCGGCGGAAGCTGCATCGAATTGGAAGCGCAGGGTGCGCGCATTTTGCTCGACCTCGGATTGCCTCTTGGTGGAGACCCTGACGATATCACCCTTCATCCTCAAGTCGATGGCCTGCAAGGCGGCGAAAACCTGCTGGCTTTGGTTCTTTCCCATGGTCATCTCGATCATTGGGGATTGGCGCATCTGGCAGGCCCAGCGCTCCCCGTCGCCCTCGGAGCCGAGACACACCGAATCCTAAAGGCAGCGCAACCGTTCCTGCCGAAACCCTATGTTCCGCATCAGCCCGTCGAGTTCTCAAGCGAGACACCACTGATCTTCGGCCCATTCACCGTGACGCCGCATCTGGTGGATCATTCCGCCTATGACGCCTACGCGCTGGAGGTCGAGGCAGGCGGAAAGCGCCTCTTCTATTCCGGGGATTTCCGGGCGCATGGCCGTAAAGGCGCACTGTTTGAGCGGCTTGTCGCCAATCCGCCCCGCAATATCAACGTGCTTCTGATGGAAGGATCGACGCTGGGGCGGCTTGATGCCGACCGGCAATTCCCTACGGAAACCGAGATCGAAAGCAAGTTGCTGGATATCTTCCGGCGTGCCCAAGGCATGGCGTTGGTCGCGGCGTCGGCGCAGAACATCGACAGGATGGTTAGCTTATATCGGGCCTGCAAACGCAGCGGACGGACGCTCGTTATCGACCTCTACGCCGCCGAAGTCCTGCGGGCGACCGGCAATGTCAACATCCCGCAGTCGGACTGGCCGAATATCGCTGTTTATGTGCCCCATTATCAGCGGGTTCGCATCAAGCAGGATGGGCGGTTCGACCTTTTGGAGCCGCACAAAGCGAACCGCATCTTCCCCGAGGACCTGAAGGCCATAGCCGGGAAAGCCGCATTCCTCTTCCGACCCGCCATGCTTGCCGACCTCGACCGAGCCGATTGCCTTGAGGGCGCGGTGGCCGTCTGGTCACAATGGGACGGCTATGCGGGCGATCTCGTTCGAGAGTCTGCTGAATGGATCCGACTATGTGTCGAATTCATCCCTCTACCGCATCTATTACGGCAGCAGTTACTACGAGGAATTTCGTGGGACCGGTTTTCGCTACAATGGGTTCGGCGAGCCGATCGGCGGCACTGTCACCACCTATTCCGTCAGCCTTGAAGGCGAACGCGTGCTGACGCTGGAAGGTGTGAAGATCGCCGCGACCGCCATCTACAAGGCGGCCCTTTCCATTTCTCTTGCCGATGACAAGAAGATCATCGCCACCGCGCTTGGCGGCAACGATACCGTCAAGGGCGGCGGCAAAGCCGATTACATCACCGGTTTCGGCGGCGCGGACAAACTCTATGGCAATGCCGGCAACGACACGCTGGTGGGCGGCACGGGAAACGATATGCTGCAGGGCGGCGCCGGAGCGGACAAGCTTTACGGCGGAACGGGAGCCGACACGTTTCTTTTCAAGCTGGCCAGCGAATCGACGGCGACGGTTCGCGACACCGTCTTCGATTTCAACAGGGTGCAGGGCGACAAGATCGATCTGAAGGCGATCGACGCCAACACGAAGGCCAGCAACGACCAGGCCTTCAAGTTCATCGGCACCGATGTTTTTCACAAGAAAGCCGGCGAGCTGCGCTCCGTGAAAAGCGATGGCGACACGTTCCTCCACGCCGATACGAATGGCGACGGCAAAGCCGATTTCTCGGTCAAGTTCGATGCCCTCATCAGCTTCACAAAGGCCGATTTCATTCTCTAGAGCATTTCCGGTGAACTCCGATTCACCGGAAATGCTCCAGAATTTTGTTTTTACCGCATTATCCGACGCCGAAGCGAACTCGCTTCGGCTGGAAATGCTCCAGGCCGGGCTCTCCCCCGCGGCCTTCCTGCGAACTTCGGCATCGTGGATATCGAAGCCAGCGCGCGAGTTCGATAACGGGTGCAGCGTCAGCGCTTGCCTCGATATCGATCCCCGCCTATCTTCCACCGAAATCAACAGGGAAATCAATCATGTCGACAGCCAGAAACCTCGTTCTTGCCGCCCTCGTCGCGCTGGCCGTCGGTGGCGGGAAGATGGCCTGGGACACGTCCCGGGGTGCCGAATGGGAGGTTTCGCCCGAACAGATCGCGCAGGCAAAAGCGGAAGGCAAGATCGGCTTTGAAACCTCGCCCGGCACGGTGGCCATGCTGCCGATCCGCAGCGAGACCGCGGATCTCTTGCCGTTCGAATGGGCGCTCTATGGCATCGGCGCGGGGGCGATTGCCTTTCTGGGTCTTCGGAAAAAGCAGGCGGCGTGATGCGCGCACGCGCGCTTCTCATTCTGGCAACGCTCTTTTCCTCGCCGGCATTGGCCAATTGCGTGCCGCCCTGGCAGACGCAGTTTGCCTGCAACGTGCCCGAGCGCAACGCGCGCGCCGAATTCTGCCGCATCGCCGAGCCGCAGCAACATCCGGGCAAGAGGGAAGCCTATTACAACTACACGGTCGGGACACAGCCGGCGGAACTCTATTTCGAGACCGATTCGACGCGGTTCTCGACCAAGGACACCGAGGCCGATCACCCGACCGATCTCACTATGGCGGTCGGCTATGCGCGCGGGCAATATGTCTATGCCTTCGTGCTGACCGAGGACAAACGCGAGGACGACGGCATTCGCGATGCGGAAATCCGGGTCTACGATTCCACCGATGCCTTCACCAGCGATGTGAAGGACAATCATGTCACCAAGCTCTATTGCGACCCGCAGTCAATCGTTGCGGACCTTCCAAGTATTCGCCCCTGAGAAGCAGGACGGTTGGCGGTTGAATCCAAACAACAAACACGTGTTGTGAACCGTCATGCACTCTTGTCAGCGCTCTCGGCGGCTGGCAGGTTGCAAATGCTGATTCACACCTGCACGGAGGCAAGAGCCCATGGCGCACAAGTTCGAGATCTACAAGGACAAGGCCGGCGAGTTTCGTGTTCGCTTCAAGTACAACAATGAAGTGATGTTCGCGACGGAAGGGTATTCCAGCAAGGCGAGCGCACAGAACGCCATCGATTCCATCAAGAAGAACGGCCCCGACGCGCCT
The DNA here is from genome assembly GCF_946479415.1 of uncultured Shinella sp. The sequence goes on from NZ_CAMLFY010000033.1 coordinate 31,789, forward strand.
GTCGAAGACAACACGGCGCCCAAGGCCTGATCGGCATTGCCTCTTGAAAAGCCCGCCTCCGGCGGGCTTTTTGCATTTCAGGCGCTCGGTCAGAACGTCGGCGGCGTGCAGGCGCTGATGACCTCGCAGGGCACCGGGCCGACACAGCGGAAACGGTGCGGGCGGCGGCTTTCGAAGTAATAGGCGTCGCCCGGGCCAAGGATGCGGCGTTCGTCATCAACAGTGACTTCGAGACGGCCCGACAGCACGATGCCGCCCTCCTCGCCCTCATGCACCAGCGGCACCTTTCCGGTGTCCGTGCCGGGCTGGTAGCACTCCTTCAGGATCTGCAGATTGCGGCCGAAGAGATTGTCGCCGACCTGCCGATAGGAAATGCCGCCCTTGCCGATTTCCGTCAGTTCATCCGCCCGGTAGAACGCGTTCTTCGGGCGGTCGGGCTCGAAGGCGAAGAATTCGGCAAGGCCGATGGGAATGCCGTCCAGGATGCGCTTCAACGCGCCGACGGAGGGGTTGGAGGCGTTCGATTCGATCAGCGAGATCGTCGAATTGGTGACGCCGGCGCGTTTGGCGAGCTCGCGCTGGGAGAGATTGTGGGCCATGCGCAGGTGGCGCAGTCTGCCCCCGATATCGACCGACATGGTGTTTCCTGTTCTAGATGTTCGAAATAGCGAAAACTGCTCTTCCCGCATCCTTTAATTTCAAAGGCTTGACGTCAACCAGAAAAGGACTTGTTCGGCATGGCAAATCATGGCGTCTATCGCGCCAGCCAGAGGAGATCTGCCATGAACGCCCATAACAAACCCAATGCACCGGTGCTCGACAGCTACTGGATGCCCTTCACCGCCAACCGCCAGTTCAAGGCCGCGCCGCGCCTGCTCGCGAGCGCCGAAGGCATGTATTATACCAGCGCCGACGGCCGAAAGGTGCTCGATGGCACCGCCGGCCTCTGGTGCGTCAATGCCGGCCATGGCCGCCGCCAGATCGCATCCGCCGTTGAGCGCCAGCTGACGCAGCTGGATTTTGCGCCCTCCTTCCAGATGGGCCACCCGATCGCTTTCGATTTCGCCGAACGTCTCGCCGAAATCGCTCCCGGCCCCGAGGGCGCCAAGCTCGACCGCGTGTTCTACACCGGCTCCGGCTCCGAATCGGTCGATACCGCGCTGAAGATGGCAATCGCGTACCAGCGTGCCATCGGCCAGGGCACGCGCACGCGCCTCATCGGCCGCGAGCGCGGCTATCATGGCGTCGGTTTCGGCGGCATTTCGGTCGGCGGCATTCTCAACAACCGCCGCGTCTTCCCGCAGCTGAACGGTTCCGACCATCTGCGCCACACGCATGACCTCGCCAAGAACGCCTTCGTGAAGGGCATGCCGGAGCACGGCGCAGAGCTTGCCGACGATCTCGAACGGCTGGTCGCGCTGCATGGCGCCGAAACGATCGCCGCCTGCATCGTGGAGCCCGTTGCCGGCTCGACAGGCGTGCTGATCCCGCCGAAGGGCTATCTCGAAAAGCTGCGCGCCATCTGCGACAAGCACGGCATCCTCTTAATCTTCGACGAAGTCATCACCGGCTTCGGCCGCCTGGGTGCAGGCTTTGCGACCGACTATTTCGGCGTGACGCCCGATCTCGTCACCACCGCCAAGGGCCTGACCAACGGCGCGATCCCGATGGGTGCGGTCTTCTCCAGCCGCAAGGTGCATGACGCGCTGATGCATGGCCCGGAAAACGCCATCGAGCTGTTCCACGGCTACACCTATTCCGGTCATCCGGCCGCCTGCGCCGCCGGTATTGCGACGCTCGACATCTACCGCGACGAGGGCCTCCTGACCCGCGCTGTCGAGTTGCAGGACGACTGGCATGCCGCGATGCATTCGCTGAAGGGCCTGCCGCATGTCATCGACATCCGCACGATCGGCCTCATCGCCGGCATCGAGCTTGCCCCGCGCGACGGCGCTGTCGGCGCGCGCGCCTATGACGTCTTCGTCGATTGCTTCGAGAAGGGCCTGCTCATCCGCGTGACCGGCGACATCATCGCGTTTTCGCCGCCGCTGATCGCCGAAAAGAAGCACTTCGAGGACATCGCCTCGATCCTCGGCGATGCGTTGAAGCGCGCAGCTTAAACTTCCCACGGCGCAAAACGCTGTTATATCTGGGCCTGTATCGAATACAGGCCCATTTTCATGTCAGCATCCGGCAAAAGCGAACCGAAACTCATCTTCCGCCTCCAGTTCGAGCCGGAGGGGCGCATCGGGCGCGGCAAGATCGAGCTTCTCGCGCATATCAAGGAGACCGGCTCGATTTCCGCCGGCGGCCGGGCGATGGACATGTCCTATCGCCGGGCCTGGCTGCTGGTTGACGAGATGAACCGGCTGTTTCGCGAGCCGGTGGTGGAATCGCAGCGCGGCGGCAAGCAGGGCGGCGGCGCGGTGCTGACGCCCTTCGGCGAGGCGTTGATTGCGCATTATCACGCCATGGAAGAGAAGGCGCGCGCCGCACTGGCCGATGAAATCGGCTGGATCGTCGCAAACCTCGCAGACTAAAGCCTATTCCAGCGCGACCGTCTTGATGACGGCATGAACCGGCAGGCCCGGCGTGAGGCCAAGCCGCTCGACCGAGAGCGCGGTGATGCGGGCGCGCACATGATCACCGCCGCAGGCGATGCGCAAGCTCGCCATGCCCTCCCCGTCGGGCTCGATGGCCACCACCCTGCCTTCCAGGATGTTGAGCGCGCTCAGGCCCTCCGGGCGCATCGTCGCCACCATGACGTCGCGGGCGGGGATGCGCAGGCGCACCGCGTCGCCGGGCGATACCAGGGCGCCTGGCACGAGGATGGCCGCGCCGCCGCCGAGGCGGATGGTGGCGAGGCCATGCGCGGCATCGCGCGTCTCGACACGACCCGCCAGCACGCTGCCGGCCTCGCGGCGATCGATGGCGGAAGCCAGACGCGGGCCGCCGAGCACATCGGAAACCGGGCCGACGGCTTCGACGCGGCCGCCAGCCATCAGCACCACCCTGTCGGCGAGCCGTGCGACTTCCGCGACGGAGTGGCTGACATAGACGATGGGAATGCCGGCCTCATCGCGCAGGCGTTCCAGATAGGGCAGGATTTCGGCCTTGCGCTCCTCGTCCAGTGCGGCGAGCGGCTCGTCCATCAGCAGCAGACGCGGGGATGCCAGCAGCGCGCGGCCGATGGCGACGCGCTGTTTCTCGCCGCCCGACAGGTTTGCCGGCTGGCGATCGAGCAGGTCGGCGATGCCGAGCAGATCGATGATGCGGCCGGGATTTTCCGAGCGCGCGCCCTTCGGCGAGAACCAGCGGCCATAATGCAGGTTCTGGCGCACCGTGAGATGCGGGAAAAGACGAGCTTCCTGAAAGACATAGCCGAAGCGCCGGCGATGCGGCGGCACGAAGAGGCGGCGGCTCGTATCCACCAGCACGTCGTCACCCAGCTGCACGCGGCCCTCCGAGGGCCGCGTCAGGCCGGCGATGATGCGGATGAGCGAGGTTTTGCCTGAGCCGGAGCGGCCGAACAGGGCAGTCACGCCGCCCTCGGCGGTGAAGCCGGCATCCAGCGAGAAATCGCCGAGCCGGTGGCGGACTTCGACCACGAGGCTCATTCGAGGTGTACCTTGCGGCCGAGGCGCTGCGCCAGGATTTCGGAGGCGAGCAGCGCGACCATGGAAATGGCGATGGCGACGAGGGTGAGGCGAAGCGCGCCGGCATCACCGCCCGGCACCTGGGTGAAGGTGTAGATCGCGGCCGACAGGGTCTGCGTTTCGCCGGGAATGTTGGAGACGAAGGTGATGGTGGCGCCGAACTCGCCCATCGCCTTGGCGAAGGCGAGGATCATGCCGGCGAGCACGCCGGGCAGGATGAGCGGCAGGGTGACGGTGAGGAAGACCCAGGCAGGGCTCGCGCCCAGCGTACCGGCCGCCTCCTCCAGCTTGCGGTCGACGGCCTCGATGGAGAGGCGGATGGAGCGCACCATCAGCGGAAAGCCCATCACGCCGCAGGCAAGTGCGGCGCCCGTCCAGCGGAAGGAGAGCACGATGCCGAACCAGTCGTTGAGGAAGGCACCCACCGGGCCGCGCCGGCCGAACAGGACGAGCAGGAGGAAGCCGGTGACGACGGGCGGCAGGATGAGCGGCAGATGCACGATGCCGTTCAAGAGCGACTTGCCCCAGAAGCGGCCCCGCGCCAGCGCCAGCGCCACGAGAATGCCGAGCGGCAGGCTGACGAGCACGGCCACCGACGAAACCCGAAGGCTCAAGCGGATCGCCGTCCATTCCTCGTCGCTGAGCGCTAGCCAGTCCACGGCAGTCCTCCCGATTCGTGGGCGTTTTCGGAGACGTCGCGAGAAATACCCCCCTCTGCCCTGCCGGGCATCTCCCCCACAAGGGGGGAGATCGGCAAGCAGCCATACCCTCGCTTCAACAGCAGCGTGGGAGATGGGCGAAACAGCGCCACATCCAATCTCCCCCCTTGTGGGGGAGATGCCCGGCAGGGCAGAGGGGGGTGGGACGAGGTCATAGGGTTGCCAGAAAAGCCGTGAAATCGAACAGCCCGGGTTTAGCGCCCGGGGCTGTCGCGAGGCTCATGTTACTTCAGGATCGTAAAACCCTGCTCGGTGAAGAACGGCACGGCCTTGTCGGACTTCAGGAAGTCCAGGTATGCGGCAGCGGCAGCGCTCTTGGAATCCGAGAGGATGGCGACCGGGTAGATGATCGGCGGGTGGCTGTCTTCCGGGAAGGTGCCGACGACGGCGACGCCCGGATCGGCGGCGGCGTCCGTCTGGTAGACGATGCCGTAGGGCGCTTCGCCGCGCGAGACGAGCGCAAGCGCTGCGCGCACGCTTTCCGCGCCGGCAACCTTGCCTTCGACGGAGGACCAGACGCCGAGCTTTTCCAGCGCCGCCTTGCCGTATTTGCCGGCCGGCACGCTGTCGACCGCGCCCATGGCGAGCTTGCCGTCGCCGACGAGGCCGGAAAGATCGAAGCCTTCCTTGATCTCGACCGTCGAGGCCTTGTCCTTCGGTGCGACGAGCACGATGCGGTTGCCGAGCAGGTTGACGCGGGTGTCGTCCTTGATCAGCTTCTTTTCAGCGACATAGTCCATCCAGGCAAGGTCGGCCGAGATGAAGAGATCGGCGGGTGCCGCCGCCTCGATCTGCTTGGCGAGCGCCGAGCTTGCGGCATAGGAGACGGTCGTCTCGTTGCCGCTGTCCTTCGACCAGGCGGCATTGGCGGCATCCAGCGCATTCTTGAGGCTGGCGGCGGCGAAAACGGTAACCTTTTCGGCGGCGGCGGCCGGCAGGGCAAGCGGCAGCGACGCGAAGGCGGCGACGACGAGTTTCAAAATCAAGCGACGATTCATTCCGGCTCTCCCTTTTCCTGCCTTCCCGGCAGCGTGATATCTCATTGGATATATCGGCATTTACGGCTTGGCCAGCGCTATATTTTCAAAAATACAGGGAAACAGAATTCGATGAAAAGCCTGTGATGGCGCGGCTGAAAAGGGTGACGATTGCGGGGGAGAAGGAAAGCAAGGTCCAGAAATGGAAAAGCCTGCCGCGGGAGGAGGTGCGGCAGGCTTTCCGATAGAACCGAATGGCGACTGGGAGGAGGAGTGCCGCCATTCCCGCAGTCGGCCCTGGGAGGAGGAGTGGGCCTTCTGCACAATCGAAGCTTCGTGGGAGGAGGTACGTTGCTTCGATAAATATGACTATATGCGATTCTTGATCATTTCATAGGCATCGTTTTGCAATGCAGCTATGCGCTATGCGCGGATCGAATATCTCAACCTGCCGAACCAATCCCGATCGCGACCAGATTGTTCGCACATGCAAAAACGCCCGCCGGAGGGCGGGCGTCTTCGAAATCCTGATGCCTTGCAGCAATCGATCAGAAACCGACGGCAGCGCGGGCGACGGTCTTGATTTCCGAACGTTCGATGCCGAGATCGCGCAGTTCACGCGTGGTCATGCGGTCGAGTTCGTTGACGGTCTGACGATACTTGCGCCAATTGTTGAAGGAACGTGCCATGTTCATGATGATCCCCTTTCCGGAGGCTCTCTGTTCGGCACCGGTCCGTGGCGCCGCGTCTTTCGATGGCGGCTTTATAGCTTTATGCTGCAATGCGGAACAGCGCTGAGATGACAGAACACCCATGCGAATGGCGCATGGGTGCCGTAAGCCTTCATTAAGGATGCGTTCAGGCGGCCTGTGATGCCTGCTCCTGCCTCAGGAAAGCGGAGATTCGCTTGAGCCCCTCGTGCAGCACCTCTTCGCCATTCGTGTAGCCGATACGCAGGTGCCCTTCCATGTCCATGGCGCTGCCGGGCGTGAGCATCACGCCGGTCGCGTCCAGAAGCTTGGTGCAGAAGGCTTCGGACGTCATTGGCAGGTCGTATTTCAAAAGCGCCGTCGTGCCGGATTTCGGCTTCACCCAGGAGATCAGCGGCTCGCTCTCCACCCATGCGGCGAGGATGGCGAGGTTGGTGCGGGTGATGGCATGGCTGCGGGCAAGAATCTTGTCGCGGTTTTCCAGCGCGATCGCCGCGAAATGATCGTCCAGCATGCCGACGCTGATCGTGTTGTAGTCGCGGTGGATGGAGACGGCGTGCAGCAAGTCCTTCGGGCCGACGATCCAGCCGAGGCGCAGGCCGGCCAGCGAATAGGTCTTGGACATGCTGCCGGTCGAAATGCCCTTCTCGTAGAGATCGGCAATCGAGGCGGTCATTCCGCCGCCCTCCTGGTCCGTGCCGCGATAGACCTCGTCACAGAGGATCCAGGCGCCGGCGGCACGCGCGATCTCGACGACCTGAAGCAGGAAATCGCGGTCCATCAGCGAACCGGTCGGATTGTTAGGGTTGTTGAGGCAGATCAGCTTGGTGCCCGGCGTCGCGAGCCGGCGCAGCTCTTCGAGATCCGGCAGAAAACCATGCTGGGCCGTCAGCTTGAGGATCTGCACGTCGGCGCCAAAACTTTCCGGGATGGAATAATGCTGCTGGTAGGTCGGCAGGACCGAGATGACGCGGTCGCCCGGCTCCACCAGCGTTTCATGCACCAGCGCATTGGCGCCGATCGCGCCATGGGTGACGACGACGTTTTCCATCGCCTGCTTTTCATAGAGACCGGCGATCAGCTTGCGCAGCCGCTCGCTGCCTTCGATGGCGCCATAGGTCAGCTTCATCGGCAGCAGTTCGGCAAGGATCGCCTCCTTCTTGCCGGCCATGTCGAGCAGCTCTTCCACCGTCAGCGATTCCACGCAGGTTTCGGCAAGATTCAGCTCGCAAAGGTTCTCATAGCGGTTCATCCAGATCTCGACGCCGAAATCACGTATCTTCATGCCGGGCTCCTTTCGGGTTAGAAGGCTTCATGCGGCCACGCCGCCTCTCGATATGGAACGATATGAGCAATATATTGCACAGTCAAGAACGCAGCGACGTCCTCACCCACGTATCCGGCAATTTGCGGCGCCTGCGCCAGAAGGCGGGACTCAGCCAGGCCGCGCTCGCGGAGGCCTCCGGCATCAGCCGGCGCATGATCGTGGCGGTCGAGGGGGGCGATGCGAATATCAGCCTGTCGAGCCTCGACAAGCTCGCCGCCGCCATCGGCGTCGGCTTCGTCGATCTGGTGCGCGACCCGGCCCGCCCGCCGTCGTCGGAGATCAATGAAGTGACGTGGCGCGGCGCAAACGAGGAGAGTGCCGCCGTGCTGCTCGGCTCCGCTCCCGCGACGACCGAGGCGCAGATGTGGCACTGGTCGCTCGGTCCGGGCGAGCGCTACGATGCCGAGCCGGACCCGGCCGGCTGGCACGAGATGATCTTCGTCACCGAGGGAACGCTGCGGCTTGAGCTTTCGGGCATAGCGAAAGATTTTCCGGCCGGCGGCTTCGCCATATACGACACCGATCAGTCCTACGCCTATTTCAATGCTGGGGAGAGCGTGGTGCGCTTCGTGCGCAACGTCGTGGTCTAAAGAAGCGTCCAGAGCATGCCGGCAAGGGCCGAGAGGCCGAGGACCGGCAGCACGGACATCCTGAACCGGAAGAGCGCGATGGCGGCAGCCACGGCAAGCAGCGCCGATGGCAGGATGATCGTGTCCGGCGCCGGCAGTTCGAGGCGCAGCGGCCCGGCGGTGAGCACGGTCACCGCGCCAAACAGCGTGTGCACGGCAAACCAGACGGCCAGATTGAGGATGACCCCGACGACGGCGGCGGTAATCGCCGAGAGCGCGCCGGAAAGGGCGACATTGCCGCGCAGCCGCTCGATGAAGGGCGCGCCGAGGAATATCCAGAGGAAGCAGGGCACGAAGGTGACCCAGGTGGTGAGGATCGCCGCCAGCGTTGCCGCCGTCATAGGGCTGAGGCTGCCGGGATCGCGGTAGGCGCCGAGGAAACCGACGAATTGCAGCACCATGATCAGCGGCCCCGGCGTCGTCTCGGCCATGCCGAGCCCGTCGAGCATTTCACCGGGTTTCAGCCAGCCATAGTGCTGCACCGCCTCCTGCGCGACATAGGCCAGAGCCGCATAGGCCCCGCCGAAGGTGACGACCGCCATCTTGCTGAAGAAGACGCCGATTTCCGCAAACACACTGTTGCCGCCGGCGACAAACCAGATGAGCCCGACCGGCAGCAACCAGAGACAGAGCAGCGCCGCCGAGATTTTCAGCGACCAGCCGAGACCGGGCCGCGCATGGGCGGGCGTCGCTTCACCGAGCCGCGAATCGCGATCGGCGAGCGCATCCTTGGCAGCGGCGTGACCAGCCGACGTGCGGAACAGGCGCGTTCCGGATATGGTGCCGAGATAG
>NZ_CAMLFY010000034.1 GCF_946479415.1 uncultured Shinella sp.
AGACGAAGCCCTGCCAGATCTCGCATTCCAGCGATTTCAGCGCGAACTCGTTCTTGTCGAGCGGCGGGAAGCTGCGCGGGCGGGCGGCACCGCGCAGCGTGCCGTCGAGATTGTAGACCCAGCCATGGAACGGACAGACCAGAGCGTTGCGGCAGCTTCCCGTCTCGTCCGCGACGAGGCGGGAGCCGCGGTGGCGGCAGATATTGTGGAAGGCGCGCACCGTGCCGTCCTGTCCGCGCAGGATGAGCGCGCGCTCGCCGACGACATCCATGGTGAGGTAGTTGCCCGGCTCGGGAATGTCGGAGACATGACAGGCGATCTGCCAGTGCTCGCGGAAGACATGCTGCTTTTCCAGCTCCAGAAGCGCGGGGCTGTGATAACACCAGCCGGGAAGTCCGCTCCGGTCCCAATCGTTGGGAATGCTGATATCGCGGATCATCTCGTTCATGTCGCTCCCCATTATTTTGCTGAACGTTCATTCAATATAAGCACGATTTTCGTTGAAAAGGAATAGCTTGCGAAACGAGAGCGTTTTTCAGTGATGAAAACCCCGGCCGCAGGGCGACCGGGGCAGGGGGATTTTCAGGCGAAAGCCGGGATGGCGCCGCCGCTTAACGGCAGACCTTCACGCGTTTGATGACGAGGTTGCCCCAGTGATCGTAGCGCTTGATCTTCTTCCAGAAGCAATGGCGGCGATGGCCATAGTAGTGGGTGACATAGCCGCCATGGTGGCCGCCCCAGCCGTGGCCGCCGCCAAAGCCGAAATAGAAGCCGCCGGCCTGTGAGGGGGCTGCGAAGGATACCGCTGCGATGGTCGCGACAACGGCGGACATAAGGAATTTGCGCATTTCAGTCTCCTCTCTTCCAGTGAAAGGATGAAGGGATTTCATCCAGTACGGTCACTGTGGCACGAGAGGGCTGATAGCGCTGTTTCAGCTGGAACAGGCGTTTAGCGGTCGAGTTCCGGGTAGTAGCGGTCCATGTTGCTGGGGCGTAATCGTTCGCCGATCAGGCAATCGACGTCGCTGCCGGCGGCCGGCACGATGCGGGCGGGCGGCTCAGTGCCGCTGACCTCCAGGATCAGCTTGCGGCGGATGGCGATGGCGAAATCCTCCGGCTCCTGCACCGGCAGCACGAAGGCGCCGGGGCCGCCGATGACGCAGTTCGAATAGTAGTCGTCGAGCGAGCCATAGGCGGCTGACGGACGGATCATGATGGCAAGGCCGTTGATGATGATGCCGAGTGCATTGGCGGCATCCCGCGCCGGTGTGACCGGCGAACCGAAATTGTTCGGCCCGTCACCGGAGACGTCGATGACGCGGCGCATGCCGGAATAATTGTTGGCATCGAAGAGTTTGGCGCCATAGGCGATGGCGCTGGAAATGGAAGTGCCGCGGCGCGTGGCGATCGGGCGGGCCTCTAAGAGCGCTGCGAAGGCATTGGCGTCGTCAGGGCCGGAGATGATCTGCCAGGGGATGTGCGAGCTGTCGCGGACGGTGCCGGCCCATTCGAAATAGGTGATGGCGATGCGGCCGGTCAGTCCGTCGCGCACGGCATTGATGAATTCGGCGTGGCGCAGCGCATCGACATAGCCGGCGCGCTGGATCTGCGCCTCCTCGATATCCATCGACCCGGACACATCGACCGCGAGAACCAGTTCCACGTCCACTTCCTCTCCGGAAGCGGCGAGCGTGGTGCCGGATGTCAGGCTCATCAGCAAGGCAAGCATCGTCAGCATGACCGTCACCCATCCATGCATATGCCATCGTCAAATGGTGCACGAGCGCGACAGGGAAAGGGCGGGGCCTCTTCAAAAAACGGTGATGGCGGAGAATAGCGGCCAGATGGCAGCCGTCTGCCTGTTTACCCCAGGGATTGCGGGGCAGGCGGGCCTTGCCCGGGAGAGTGGAGCGATATGGGGTTCAAGGATATTTTCGCCGGTCTTGGGAGCCGGATTTTCGGCCGTGCACCGGTGGCGCCGTCCGAGCCGCTTTCCGAAGAGGAACAATTGGTTCGCGACTACGACCTCTCCCTCATCGAGCTGCATGACGAGATACCGGCTTTGATCCCGCAGCGCGACGCCATGCGCGCGGCCTGGCTGAACGGCGATTTCGAGACCTATCAGCGGGCTTTCGAGGCGGCGCGGGCGGGTGGCGTCATCGCGGAAAATGGCAAGCCGCTCTATTCGCTGGTGCAGGGCTGGTTCCTGGAGCCCTTCAGCGAACTGTCCGACGACGAAGCGGCGGCTGAGGCGCATGAGGATGGGCTTGCGCCTTTCCGGGCGTTTTTCGAGCGCAGTCCGTCCGCCTTTTCCGCCGCTACCTATGCCGACGCACTCCGCGTGACGGCCTTCGTGCGGCGCGGCACCGGCTGGGGGCGGGATGTCAGGGCCGAGCAATGGCAGGGTTATGAAGCGCTTCTGAAGGAGGCGGATGCGGTGCTCGACAGCCATGCCGATCCGAGTGATTTCAGTTGGCGGATGAGCGATTATCGCCGCTCGGCCAATGACGGCAATTTCGAGACGTTCAAGGCCCGCTTCGAGCGTGCCTGGCTGCTCGATCGCTACAATATCGATCTCTGCCGCGCCCATGCCCGCATGATCATGCCGCGCTGGCTTGGCCGGGATGAGCGCGATCTCGAGGATTTTGCCCGTCGTGCGGCGAAGCTGACCGAGGACCGTTTCGGAATGGGCTTCTATGCGCTGATCCAGCAGGCGAACACAGATGTCGGCAACCACGAGCTTGCCGATACGCTGTGTGATCCCGATCTGGTGAAGCGAGGGTTTGAGGACCTGCTGGCGCGGTTCCCGGCGCCGAGCGTGATGAACCTCTATGCCGATGCGCTGGAATGGATGGGCGACACGGAGGCGCTGGCCGACCTGCTCGAAACCCGCTTTCGCGTGATGGTGCCGCAGATCTGGTATGGCGAGACGCGCAGTGACCGGATTTCCTATCTTTTCGCCACGCTGCTGGAAGCGGCGGAGGTGCTGGAGCAGCGCCGCGCGGCGAGATAGGACGCGTTTTACAACGCCGTCAGGTCCCGGATCGCCATGCGCTTGTAGGCATCGACCAGCGTGTCGCCCTCCGCTCGCTCGACGGAGACGGCAAGCCGCATCGTCGCTTCACCGAGATGCATGACGAGCAGGGCAGTCGCGTCGATTTTCGCGGGATCGACCGCCGGCCGCAGTGCTTTCAGCCGTGCGCCGAGCAGGGCGCCGTTGCGGCGGCTCTCCTCCACTTCCATCGCCCGCAAGGCGCCATCCGCCTGCACGGCCGACCAGATGTCGCGAATGACCGGCTCGGCGAGGAAGATCGCATAGTAGGTATCGATCAGCACGCCGAAGGCGGCGGCGAGGTCCTCCATGCTGGTGACGGTGGAGAGACCTTCGGCGATGCAGGCGCGGCTCTCCTCGTTGCAGCGTTCGGCGAGCGCATGCACGACGGCGCTTTTGTCAGGAAAGTACTGGTAGAGCGAGCCGATCGAGATGCCCGTGCGCTGGGCAAGCTCGCTCATGCGCAGCGCATCGCTGCCCGTTTGCGCAATCATATCCGTCGCATTGGCAAGGATGGCATCCACCCGCTCGCGGCTGCGTTTCTGGCTCGGCGCACGGCGCATCTGCGTGTCGTTCATCGCTGTCTCCACCGGTCATTGCAAATCACGCTTGACAAATACGAGGATTCCTCACATTTTGCAAATATGAGTAAAGCTCACATTTTTGAGGATGAGAGATGAAACGCATACTGGTTCTGGGTGGTGAAGGAAAAACCGGACGTCCCGTGGCTGAGCGGTTGCGGGCGAGGGGATATGAGGTGCGGATCGGCTCGCGCTCGGCGGCGATCCCGTTCGACTGGCGCGATGCCACAGGCTGGCCGGCAGCCCTTGCGGGCGTGGATGCCGTCTATATTGCTTACCAACCCGATCTGGCGGTGCCGGGCTCGGACGACGACATCCGCCTTGTCTCGCGGCTTGCCGCCGAAGCCGGTGTCCAACGCCTCGTGCTGCTTTCCGGCCGCGGCGAGGATGAGGCGGAAATGAGCGAGGAAGCGATGAAGGCGGCGGGCGTCGCATGGACGGTGCTGCGCGGCAGCTGGTTCTTCCAGAATTTCAGCGAGGGCCTGTTTGCCGAGCCAATCCTTGCCGGCGAACTCGTTCTGCCCTCGGCCACGGTGCGCGAACCCTTCGTCGATACGGCCGATATCGCCGACATGGCCGTCGCGGCGCTGACGGAGGAAGGGCATGCGGGCAAAACGTATGAACTGACAGGCCCGCGGCTGATGACGTTTTCGCAGGCCGTGGCGGAATTCGCTGCGGAGGGCGATCGCGCGGTCACCTATACGCCCGTCACGATCGACGCCTATGCGGACATGCTGCGGGAAGCGCAGATGCCGGAAGACGTCATCTGGCTCGTCAGTTATCTTTTCGGCTCGGTGCTCGACGGGCGCAACGAGCGCCTGAGCGACGATATTCTAAACGTGCTCGGCCGTCCGCCGCGCGATTTTGCCGATTTTGCCCGTGATGTGGCCGCAACCGGTTTCTGGAGGACCTGACCATGGCAAACCTGTTTCCCATCCTGACCTTCCTCGCCATTCTCGCGACGGCGCTCAATGCGGGTCTCTTCTTCATCTTCTCCGTCTGCATCATGGCGGCGTTGGCGCGCCTCCCGCCGGCCGAGGGTGCGGCGGCCATGAATGCGATCGACGACGTCATCCAGAATCCGCTGTTCTTCTCGGCATTTTTCGGCGCGACGCTGCTGTCGCTTGTGCTTGCGGTGCTCGGCTACATGCAGGGCAGTGCGGCGGGGCTGATGGCGGCGGCAGGCGGTGTCGTCTTCGTCGTCGCGGTTTTCGGCGTGACGGTGGTCTTCAACGTGCCGCTCAACGATGCGCTTGCCGCCGCACCAGCCGGCAGCCCGGAGCAGGCGACGCTCTGGCAGCGCTACCTGGACGTTTGGGTCATGTGGAACCACGTGCGCACGCTGGGGTCGCTCGTCGCCGTTGCTCTTCTGGCGCTGGCCTTCCGTCAGGGCGCGCAACTCGGCTGAGGCCGGGCTGGCGCTCCCGCAAACGGCCTGCTAGCTCTGTCAAAGACAAATGCCGGAGCCGACCTTGCAGGACATCACCGCCCTTTCCGCCCTTGCCCTTTCCGCCGCCATCGCCGAACGTCGGCTGACCTGCCGAAGCGTGATGGCGGCCTATCTCGACCGCATCGCGGCGATCAATCCCCGCATCAACGCCATCGTCAGCCTGCGCCCGGCGGATGCGCTTCTGGCCGAGGCTGATGAGGCGGACCGGGCACTTTTGGCCGGCGAATACCGCGGCTGGCTGCACGGCATTCCCTTTGCCGTGAAGGACCTGTCGGAGGCGAAGGGCATCCTCTGCTCCTTCGGATCGGCCAATTATGCGGATTTCGTGCCCGATTATGACGATATCCATGTCGAGCGTATCCGGGCGGCCGGCGCCATCATCATCGGCAAGACCAATGCGCCGGAAATGGGCCTGGGCTCGCACAGCTACAATCCGGTCTTCGGCGTCACGCGCAATCCCTACGATACGGCCAAGAGTGCCGGCGGTTCCTCCGGCGGTGCGGCGGCGGGGCTTGCGGCGCAGATCCTGCCGGTCGCCGATGGTTCAGACATGATGGGCTCGCTGCGCAACCCGGCTGGCTTCAACAATGTCATCGGCTTCCGCCCGTCCTTCGGCCGTATTCCCTCGCTCGGCAACGAGCTCTTCCTCGGCCAGCTCGCCGTCAACGGCCCGATGGGCCGCACGGTCGCCGATGTCGCCGCGCTGTTTGCCACGCAGGCCGGGCATGACCCGCGCGACCCGCTGTCGCTGACCGATGAAAGCCTGGCCTATGACCCGCACCGCGATCTCTCGGGCGCCCGTATCGGCTGGCTTGGCGATTTCGGCGGCTATCTGCCCTTCGAGCCCGGCGTGCTGGAGCTTTGCCGTGCCTCGCTTGCAGTTTTCCGCGGGCTCGGCTGCACCGTCGAGGAGGTCGCGCCCGGTTTCGACATGGACAGGCTCTGGCAGACCTGGCGCACGCTGCGCCACTTCCTCGTCGCCAACGGCCAGGCGGTGGACTACGCCGATCCGGAAAAGCGGGCGCGCATGAAGCCCGAGATGATCTGGGAGATCGAAAACGGCCACCAGCTTTCGGCAAAGGACGTCTATGCCGCGTCGCTGGCGCGCAGCGACTGGCACCGCCATGTCGCCGCTCTCTTCGAGACATACGATTTCCTGATCCTGCCCTCCGCGCAGGTCTTCCCCTTCGATGCCGGGATGGACTGGCCGAAGACGGTCGGCGGGCGCACGATGGATACCTATCACCGCTGGATGGAGGTGGTGATCGGCCCGACGCTGGCGGGCCTGCCCGTCGCGGCCATGCCGGCGGGTTTTGGCGATAATGGTCTGCCGGCCGGTATCCAGATCATCGGCCCGGCGCGGGCGGACCGGGAGGTGCTCTCGGCGGCGTCGGCCTACGAAAAAGCGACCGACTGGTTAAGCCGGCATCCCGAATTCTAGGGAGTCCCGGGCACTCGGACACGCGAGCGCCGCATTCTCGTGACAGGGCAGTTTCGCCGGGTGTTGAGGACCTTCCGGCGGTTACCTTCAAAAACACGAGGCGCCGTTTAGGAATTGCTTACCATATTTCGTCATTCTTTGCTCGTTCGGCGGAACTCTGGAGCCCGTGGCTCCCACCGCCGCCAGCGTAGTGGCTCTCGGAGTGTTGTTTCCGCGGCCGCGTCGAGTAACGAGTTTCGGGTAACGAGTATTATGGCGTCTGTGTACAGTTCCGCGCGTTGCGCGGCGAAAACCCGTTCGGGTCGTTCCGGCGGTATCCTTCTCAGCGCATTGCTTGCTTGCGGCGTCATCGCCGGGTCCGCCTGGGCCGTCGTCTCGACGCTGGGTGCGATGCAGCATGCGGCTTCTTCCCTCACGGAAGGTAAGAAGAGTCTGTCGGCTCCCCTTCATGTCGCATCGCTCGCGACAGACAAGGGCAGCGCCGAGCGCTCGCTGAAAATCCAGAAATTCGCGCGTCTCTCCAAGCCGTCGGAAAGCGAACTGCGCCAGAAGCAGCTCACCGCGCAAGCGATCCAGGTCGCACACCAGCGCAAGATTTCGCTTCAGCTCGCCGCCGTCGTGAAGCGTGAAAAGGCGAAAGCCGCGATGATCGATGCGGCCGTGGCCCGCGCCGAGCGTTCGGTCGAGCAGGAAAAGGCCATCACCGGCCAGCCGACGCTCGTCACCGCGCTCATCGAGGATCAATCCGCCCGCAAGGACATCCAGCCCTTCGGCCTCGTCATGAAGAAACCGGATGTGGAGGAGGAAGACCTCCTCAGCGAAATCCCACTGCCGGAAGCCCGACCGGCGCTTGAGACGGTCACCATCGAAAAGCCTGTTATCGAGGAAAAGCCCGTTGCGCGCACCAACAAGCGTGACGATGCCAAGGCGAAGGACGGGCAAGAAGACGTCGCGCTCGTAAAGCCGGAGCGTTCGCTGTTCGGCGATCTCTTCAAGAGCAAGGGTTCCGGCACCGGCTGGCCGGGCCGCGGCACGAAGGTCGCGATCTATGACGTGTCGAATGCGACTGTCTATATGCCCGACGGCACGAAGCTGCGCGCCCATTCCGGCATCGGCAAGATGCGCGACAACCCGGACTATGAGCACATCAAGATGACAGGCCCGACGCCGGCCGGCATCTATCGCCTCAGGATGCGTGAGCAGCGCTTCCACGGCGTCGAAGCCATCCGCATGCTCTCCGTCGACGGACGCGATCCGAAGAACCGCACGGGTCTTCTGACGCACACCAATCTTCTGCGCGGTCAGAAGGGTTCGCATGGCTGCGTCGCCTTCCAGAACTACGAGCCGTTCCTCAAAGCCTTCAAGCGCGGCCACATCACCATGATGGTCGTCGTGCCGGAAATCCCGTCGTCCCGCACGCAGCTCGCCGCGCTCTACCGCAAGGCCGGCGCCTGAGCCGATCGAGACGTTTTCTTGTGAAAACCGGCGCCGTGTGGCGCCGGTTTTCGTTTGTGGTCTCTTTGTCTCAATTTTTGCGCCTAACAACGGTTTGGTTTAGCAAAACCTAACGGTTTTCGATCAATTCTAGCCAATATCTGGTGCCGATCCCTGAAAAGGGAGCGCGTGGTGGTTGGGGAACGAACGTGACTGCTTTCGATTTTGGAATGGATGCCCGTGCCGTGCTTGCGGCGATGAACAAATCGCAGGCAATCATCGAATTCGATCTGACCGGCAAGATTCTGCACGCCAACAAGAACTTTCTCGATGCTGTCGGCTACGAGCTTTCGGAGATCGTCGGCAAGCACCATCGGATCTTCGTTGAGCCGGAAGAAGCGCGCTCGGCCGAATACGCAGCCTTCTGGGCGCAGCTTGCCGCAGGACGTTTCGATCAGCGCCAGTACAAGCGCGTTGCCAAGGGCGGTCGCGAGATCTGGATCGAGGCGTCCTACAATCCGGTTTTCCGCGGCAGCAAGCCTTACAAGGTCGTGAAGTTCGCGACCGATATCACCGCCGCCAAGCGCAAGGCGATGGAGGACGATGGCAAGCTGACGGCGCTCGGTCGCGCGCAGGCCGTCATCGAGTTCACGCCGGACGGCCAGATCCTGACGGCCAACGGCAATTTCCTGTCGGCACTCGGCTATCAGTTGTCCGAGATCGTCGGCCGGCATCATTCCATGTTCTGTCAGCCGGAGCATGTCGCGAGTGCGGCCTATCGCGACTTCTGGAAACGGCTCGCCGAGGGGCATTTCGTTTCCGACCAGTTCACGCGCATCACCAAGTGCGGCGGCAAGATCCACATCCAGGCTTCCTACAATCCGATCCTCGATGCGGATGGCCGGGTGTTCAAGGTCGTGAAGTTCGCGATCGACGTGACCGAGCGCGTGCGTGCGATCGAGGAGATCGGCGCCGGTCTCGGTCGTCTTGCCGAATGCAATATCCGCATGACGATCGACAATGATTTCATTCCGGAATTCGAGCCGCTCCGGCGCGACTTCAACAATTCGATCGGCGCCTTCCAGGAAACTTTGTCCGAGGTGCTCGACCAGACCTATACGCAAAACCGCAGCGGACAGGACATGCGCAAGGCGGCCGAGGAGCTTTCCGAGCGCACCCGCCAGCAGGCCGTCGCGCTGGAAGAGACCGCAGCCGCGCTGACACAGGCGACGGTTGCCGTTCGCTCCTCGACGGAGCGCACGCGCGAGACCCGCAAGCTCGTGCAGGATGCCCGCGCGTCTGCCAACACATCGGCCAATGTCGTGAACAATACAGTGAGCGCCATGCAGCGCATCGAATCCGCCTCGAGCGAGATCGGCCAGATCATCGGCGTCATCGACGAGATCGCCTTCCAGACCAATCTCCTGGCGCTCAATGCCGGCGTCGAGGCTGCACGCGCCGGCGAGGCGGGCAGGGGCTTTGCCGTCGTGGCGCAGGAAGTCCGCGAACTCGCCCAGCGTTCCGCCAAGGCGGCGCGCGAGATCAAGACGTTGATCACCAATTCCAGCGCGGAGGTGCAGGAGGGCGTGCGGCTCGTCGGCGAAACCGGCCGGGCGCTGCGCGAAATCGAGAATTTCGTCGAAGAGATCGACCACAATGTCGATGCCATCGCCACCTCCGCCGCCGAACAGGCGAGCGGCCTGGAGGAGATCAGCGCGGCCGTCAGCGACGTCGACCGCATCACGCAGGAAAACGCCGCCATGGTCGAGCACACGACTGCGACCAGCCAGACCCTTGCGGAAGGCGCCATCACGCTCAGCGAGCTGGTGAACCGCTTCCAGCTCAACCGCCGCACCCGCCGCCGGGACGGCAGCGAGATCTGGACACCGGAAGAGCGCGCCTCGCGTCTGGGGACGATGCGCAGGGCATCCTGACAAAAGGAAATGCGGGGCCGTCAGGCGGCCCCATCACGCCTTGTTGACGAAACCGTCGAGCACGCGTTTCTGGCCGGCGCGGTCGAAATCGATCGTCAGCTTGTTGCCTTCGATCGCCGAGACATTGCCGTTGCCGAATTTCATGTGGAAGACCCGGTCGCCGACGGAGAATTTCGACGGTTCGGTCATGGTGGATTTCGCGACCAGTTCCCCGTCGATCGTCTTCGAGCGCGGGCCGCTTTCGCCATAGCCGATGCGTTCCACCGCGTGGCCGGAGCGTGAGCCCCAATTGTCGCGCGTCGCATCCGTGCGGTTCGCCTGCGCGCGCCGCCAGCCGGGCGTCGAATAGGCGTTCTGGAACGGCTCCTGCTTGTCGAAACGAGACTGGCCGTAACCGCCGCCACGACCGTAGCCGCCATAGGATTGTTCGACTTCCGCCACCTCGACATGACCTTCCGGCAATTCGTCGAGGAAGCGCGAGGGTAGCGTCGATTGCCAGAGGCCGTGGATGCGGCGGTTCGAGACGAACCAGATGTGGCAGCGGCGCTTGGCGCGCGTGATGCCGACATAGGCGAGGCGCCGTTCTTCCTCGAGGCCGGAGCGGCCACCCTCATCCAGCGCGCGCTGGTGCGGGAAGAGGCCTTCCTCCCAGCCGGGCAGAAAGACAGTCTCGAATTCGAGGCCCTTGGCCGAATGCAGCGTCATGATCGAGACGGCATCGAGCTCCGCGTTCTGCTCGGCATCCATGACCAGCGAAACGTGATCGAGGAAGCCGCGCAGCGATTCGAAGGCCTCCATCGAGCGGATGAGTTCCTTGAGGTTTTCCAATCGGCCCGGCGCTTCGGCCGATTTGTCGGCCTGCCACATGGCGGTATAGCCGCTCTCGTCGAGGATCTGCTCGGCAAGCTCGGTGTGCGGCGTGGTCTCCAGCAGCGATTGCCAGCGGCGGAAATCCGTCACGACGTCGAACAGCGCCTTGCGCGCCTTCGGCTTCAGCTCGTCCGTCTCGATGATATCGGCGGCGGCGGCGAGCATGGGGATGTCGCGGGCGCGGGCATAGTCATGCAAGTTGCGGATCGTGGTATCGCCAAGGCCGCGCTTCGGCGTGTTGACGATGCGCTCGAAGGCGAGGTCGTCGGCCGGCTGGCTGACGAGGCGCAGATAGGCCATGGCGTCGCGGATTTCGAGGCGCTCGTAGAAGCGCGGGCCGCCGATGACGCGGTAATTGACGCCGAGCGTGACGAAACGGTCTTCGAATTCGCGCATCTGGAAGGACGCGCGCACCAGGATCGCCATGTCGTTGAGCTTGTGCTCCTTGCGTTGGAGCTGCTCGATCTCCTCGCCGACGGCGCGCGCCTCTTCTTCCGAATCCCAGGCCGCGTGAACGATGACCTTGTCATCGTCAGGATCGTGCCGGTCGGTGAAGAGCGTCTTGCCGAGCCGGTCCTCGTTATGGGCGATCAGATGGCCGGCCGCACCGAGGATATGGGCCGTGGAGCGATAATTGCGCTCCAGCTTGACGACCTTGGCGCCGGGAAAATCCTTCTCGAAACGCAGGATGTTGTCCACCTCCGCGCCGCGCCAGCCATAGATCGACTGGTCGTCGTCGCCGACGCAGCAGACATTCTGCGGCGTGCCCTTGGGGCGCTGGGCGAGCAGGCGCAGCCACATATATTGGGCGGTGTTGGTGTCCTGATACTCGTCGACAAGGATATAGCGGAATTTCTGATGGTACTCGGCCAGCACATCCGGATTGGCCCGGAACATCCGGATCGGGTGCAGCAGCAGGTCGCCGAAATCGCAGGCATTCAGCGTCTTCAGGCGGTTCTGGTAGGCGACGTAGAGTTCGCGGCCCTTGCCGTTGGCGAAGGCGCGCGCGTCGCCTTCCGGGATCTGCGCCGGGTCGAGGCCCTTGTTCTTCCAGCCGTCGATCATGCCGGCGAACTGTTTGGCCGGCCAGCGCTTGTCGTCGATGCTTTCGGCTTGCAGGATTTGCTTGATCAGGCGCACGACGTCATCGGTGTCGAGGATGGAGAAATCCGAGCGCAGGCCGACGAGTTCGGCGTGGCGGCGCAGGAGTTTCACGCCGATCGAGTGGAAGGTGCCGAGCCACGGCATGCCCTCGACGGCGCCGCCGACCAGGAGGCCGATGCGCTCCTTCATTTCGCGCGCGGCCTTGTTGGTGAAGGTCACGGCGAGCAACTGGCTGGGGAAGGCGCGGCCGGTGGCGAGGATATGGGCGATGCGGGTGGTGAGCACGCGCGTCTTGCCGGTGCCGGCGCCGGCGAGCACCAGAACGGGGCCGTCGACGGTCTCGACCGCCTCGCGCTGTTCGGGATTGAGGCCGGAAAGGTAGTCCGGCGCGCGCTGCGCATCGCGGGCCGCCATGGCGCGCGCGGCGATACCGATGCCGCCGGACGGCTTGGCCGGGGCTGTGGGCTTGGCGCCGAGTTGCGGGTCTTCATCGAAGAAGGGAATGTCGTCGTAACCGCTGGTCATGCGGCTCAATGTAGTGATTCGGGTCCGAAAGACCAGTTTTCCGTTCTGCTTTTATTCCGCCGGGGAAAAGATTGGCCAGGAGAGTGTGGAAAGCGACGCCGGCTCAGGGCTTTGCGCGCTCCGCATCGAACACGGTATCCACGGGCAATTGCAGCGCCGTCGCCAGTTGGTTGGTCTTGCCGGCAAGCGAGACGATGGCGAGCAGCTCGCCATATTGTGCATCCGTCATGCCCTTGGCCTTGGCGGCGGCGGTGTGGGAGTGGACGCAGTAGCTGCAACCGTTCGTGACGGAGACGGCGATATAGAGCATTTCCTTGATAAGCGGATCGAGCGTCGAGGGCGTTGCCATGACAGCCTTCACCTCCGCCCAGGTGCGCTCCAGCAGCACCGGATCGAAGGCGAGGTAGCGCCACATATTGTTGACGAAATCCGATTTTCTGACGGCGCGGATGTCGTCGAAGACGGCCTTGACGCGCGGATCCGCTTCGATGTCTTCGGCTGGCTTGACGGTGCTCATGGTGGTCTCCTCCGGAAAGGCCGGCGGCGAACCGCCGGCCGGCAGACATCAGGCGAGTGCGAAGACGCGGGATGGGCCGCCCGTGCCGCCGCGCACTTTCGGCGCCCCGACGAAGATCGTTGCGCCCTTTGCCGGAAGCTGGTCCAGATTGGCCGCGCCTTCAAGCCCCCAGTGGCCGGAGGAGAGCCAGGCATAATGCGTGGCGAAATCCGGCGAGAGGCCGTAGTCGAGCGAGAGCGTATCGACGGCGATGCCGACGGCGCTGGAATTTTCCGCCAGATACTGCACCGCTTCGACGTGGAAGCCGGGGAAATGCATCTTGCCCTCGGTATCGGCATTGCGGAATTTGTCGGTGCCGAGATGTTTGCCCCAACCGGAATTCAGCGCCACGCAGGCCTTCTCCGGCAGGTCGCCATTGGCTGCGATCCACGCCTTGATATCGTCTGGCGTCAGCTGGGCGTCCGGGCTGGCATCGGCCTTTTCCCGGATGTCGATGACGGCGAGCGGCACGACCAGGTCGGAGACCGGGATTTCGGCGACCGATGTGCCGTCCTCGGAAAAGTGCAGCGGCGCATCGAGATGCGTGCCGGTGTGTTCGTTGACGCGCAGCTCGAAGAGATTGAACTTGTGTTCCTTGTAATTGAACTTCTGTTCGCGCCAGAACTGCTGCTGGCCGAAGAAGGTCGGAAACTCCTCGTAAAGCTCGTGCGTCAGGTCCGTCACCTTCGACGGCGCCTGGGCGAGCGCGGGGCTCAGCGCGCCCGAACTTGCGGCGGCAACGGCGGCCCCGCCCGCGGCGGCGGCGCGGAAGAAACTGCGTCTCGAAAGCATGCGGGATTTCACGGAGTCAATAATGCAGGCGTCGCACATGGTTTCCCCTCTCGTTCAATAGGTTTATGAAAGAATACTGAAATAGTTCGTGGCGTGTGGGCCGACAGAAACGCTATCACAAGGGAAAGGGGCGTCCAGTCCCGCCCATGCTCGGATAGGGGGCGTCAGGGGAAGATTTCTCCACGTTTTCTTACATTTCGGTAACAGATCGCGGCCGCAATCTTACAATTCCGTAATGATCCGATTCTTTCATTGCCGGTTCATTTCCAAAACGGGATACTCGCCCTATGTCGCACTGCAAAATGTGACGTTCGCTTCCATCGGAGAGAGAGTGCATGCGGGTTTGGAAACAGCTCCTTATCGGCCTTGGCGTCATTTCGGCCGGGGTTCTGCTCTGGGGTCGCTTCGCGCCCGGCGCAAACGGGGTGCTGACGGCCGCTGGCCTGCCGGCGCCGCTCGTTGCGGCCATCGCGCCCGCTTCTGAGGAGAAGGCGGATGGTGGAAATCAGGGCGGCGGGCGTCGCGGGGGTTTCGGCGGCGGGCCGACGCTGGTCGCCACCAAGCCGGTCGCCATGGCAACCGTCAACGACCGGCTGAACGCCATCGGAGACGGCGAGGCGATCCGCACCGTGACGGTCACGCCCTATGCCACCGGCAACCTCACCGAAGTCCTCGTCGAATCCGGAACGCGGGTGGAGCAGGGGGCGGTCATCGCGCGGCTCGACAGCGACGAGCAGAAGATCGCTGCCGATCAGGCGCGTGTCACCGTCGAGGCGGCCCAGCAGAAACTGAAGCGCCTGGAAAACCTGCGTTCCTCCACCAGCACGGCCGACCTTCAGGATGCGCAGACGGCGCTGAAGGCCGCCGAACTCGCTCTTCGCAATGCCGAACTGACGCTGCGCCGCCGCGATATCACGGCACCCTATAGCGGCGTGGTCGGCATCATCTCCGTCAATCCGGGCGACTATGTCACGACCTCCACCGCCATTGCCCGCATCGATGACCGTTCGGAAATCCTCGTCGATTACTGGGTGCCGGAGCGCTTCGCTGTCAGCGTCAAGGTTGGTGGAGAGGTCAGTGCCACGGCCGTCGCGCGGCCGGGCGAGACCTTCACGGGAACCGTGCAGGCGATCGACAACCGTATAGACCAGGAAAGCCGCACGCTGCGCGTCCGCGCGCGCATCGCCAATCCCGACGACGTGCTGCGCGCCGGCATGTCCTTCCAGGTGACCATGCGCTTTGCCGGCGATCTCTATCCGAGCGTCGATCCACTCTCACTCCAGTGGAGCGCCGACGGTTCCTATATCTGGCGCGTGAAGGGCGACAAGGTCGAGCGCGTGCCCGTGCATATCGTGCAGCGCAATCCCGACAAGGTGCTGGTCAAGGCCGAGCTTGCCGAGGGCGACGCCGTCGTGACCGAAGGCGTGCAGACGCTGCGGCAGGGCGGCGCGGTGCGCACTGCCGAAGAGCGCTCCACCAAGGATAAGCCTGCCGTCGCGGAGGGCACGTGATGTCGGGCGAGGCGAGCGGGATGAACGATGGCGGCAAGGCGGGCTTTACCGCGCTTTTCATTCGCCGGCCGATCCTGGCCCTCGTGCTCAACACGCTGATCATCATTGCTGGCCTTGCCGCCTTCACCGGCGTCGAAATCCGCGAATTGCCCTCCGTCGATCAGCCGGTCATCAGCGTCACCACCGATTTCGACGGCGCATCGCCGGAAACCATCGACCGCGAACTGACCGATGTCATCGAGGGTGGCGTTTCGCGCGTGCAGGGCATCAAGAAGATCTCCTCCGTCTCGTCCTTCGGCCGCAGCCGCGTGACGCTGGAATTCTCCGACACGACCGATATCAACCAGGCCGCTAACGACGTGCGCGATGCGCTCGGCCGCGTGACCAACCAGCTGCCCGACGACGCCGACGACCCGCGCGTCGTGAAAGCGGATGCGGACAGCCAGCCGATCATGCGCCTTGCGCTGACCTCCGACACCCTGTCGCTGGAAGACCTGACGCTGCTGGCCGAAAACGAGATCACCGACCGCCTTGCCTCCGTCGAGGGCGTTGCCGACGTCGCCGTTTATGGCGACCAGGAGAAGATTTTTCGCGTCGATGTCGATCAGGCGAAGCTTGCCGCGCGTGGGCTGACGGTCGCTGACCTGCGCAATGCGCTCGCAACCGCCGCCTTCGACGTGCCGGCCGGTTCGTTGAAGAGCCAGAGCCAGGACATCACGGTTCGCGCCACGGCCGACCTGACCAAGCCGTCCGATTTCGAAAGCCTCATTCTCAAAAACCACGTGCGCCTCGGCGACGTCGCCATGGTCACGCTCGGCCCGGACGAGGGCTCGACGGCGCTGCGCTCGAACGGGCGGCAGGGCATCGGCCTCGGCATCATCCGCCAGGCACAGTCGAACACGCTCGATATCTCCGCCGGCGTCAAGCAGATGGTCGCGCAGTTCGGCACGATCCTGCCCGAGGGCACGCAGATCAAAATCACCAGCGATGACGCCGTCTTCATCGATGGTGCGATCCACGAGGTGGAGATCGCGCTTGTCGTCGCCGTGCTGATCGTGACGCTCGTCATCTATCTCTTCCTGCTCGACTGGCGCGCGACGCTCATCCCGACGATCAGCATGCCGATCGCGCTGATCGGCACCATTGCGGCGATCTATATGGCGGGCTTCTCCGTCAACATCCTGACGCTGCTGGCCATCGTGCTCGCGACCGGCCTCGTGGTGGACGACGCCATCGTGGTCTTGGAAAACATCGTGCGCCGCCGGGCTCAGGGCCTGAAGCCGCGCGCCGCCGCCATTCTCGGCACGCTGGAAGTGTTCTTCGCGGTTATCGCGACGACGGCGACGCTCGCCGCCGTCTTCGTGCCGCTCTCCTTCCTGCCCGGCCAGGCGGGGCGGCTCTTCCGAGAATTCGGCTTCGTGCTCGCCTTCGCCATCCTGCTTTCCTCCTTCGTGGCGCTGACGCTCTGCCCGATGCTCGCCTCGCGCATGCTGACGAAGGACATGACGCATGAACGTACCGGCATCCTCGCCCGCATCGGCGGTGCCGCCTCGCGCTTCTACCGCGCCTCGCTCAGCGCCTGCCTCGGCGCGCCCTTCATAGTCTTCATCGTCGCGCTGCTCTTCACGGCGGCGGGCGCCACCTCGTTCTTCACCATCAAGTCCGAGCTGACGCCGACCGAGGACCGCTCGATGGTGATGCTGCGCATCAACGCGCCACAGGGCGTGTCGCTGGAATATGCGCAGGACCAGATGAAGATCATCGAGGACAAGCTGCGCCCGCTCTATGATGACGGCGAGATCGTCAACATCTTCTCCATTTCGGGGCAGGGCGGTTCGACCAATAGCGGCTTCATGGTGCTGACGCTCGCGCCGTGGAGCGAGCGCGAGCGCTCGCAACAGCAGATCGTGCAGGATATCAACAAGGCCGTCGCCGAGGTGCCCTCGGTGCGCGCTTTCGCACAGCAGCCGAACAGTCTCGGCATTCGCGGCGCCGGCAACGGCCTGCAGGTGGCGCTTGTCGGCAACGACTATACCAAGCTCGGCAATGCCGCGGCGGAGCTCGTGCGCAAGATCGAGGACAGCGGCCGCTTCCAGAACGTGCGCCTCAATTACGAGGCCAATCAGGCGCAGCTTTCCGTGACCGTCGACCGCGAGCGCGCGGCCGATCTCGGCATCGACATCACGGGTCTTTCCGCCGCCTTGCAGGCGATGCTGGAGGGCACGAGCGTCGTCGATATCTATGTCGACGGGCAGTCCTATCCGGTCAAACTGTCCTCCACCACGACGCCCATCAACGATCCGATGGATCTCGAAAACATCTTCCTGAAGACCGGCGACGGCAAGATCGTGCCGATGTCCTCCATCGCGACGCTGGAAGAGAAGGCCGTTGCGCCGCAGCTTTCGCGCGAGCAGCAGCTGCGTGCCGTTTCGCTCTCCGCGGGCCTCAAGGATGGGCTGGCGTTGGGTGATGCGCTCACCATGGTCGAGGAAATGGCCAAGCCCCTGCTGCCCGAGGGTTCACGCCTGATGCCGATGGCAGAAGCCGCCTCGCTGCAGGAGAATTCGAGCGGCCTCATCATCACCTTCGGCTTTGCCATCGCCATCATCTTCCTGGTGCTTTCGGCGCAGTTCGAAAGTTTCGTCAGCGCGGTCATCATCATGGTGACGGTGCCGCTGGGGCTGGCCTGCGCCGTCTTCGCGATGATCCTGACCGGCACGACGCTGAATATTTACAGCCAGATCGGCCTCGTGCTTCTGGTCGGCATCATGGCGAAGAACGGCATTCTGATCGTCGAATTCGCCAACCAGCTGCGCGACCAGGGCCAGGATATCCGCAGCGCCATCGAGAACGCCTCGAACATCCGCCTGCGTCCGGTCTTGATGACGATGATCGCCACCGTCGTCGGCGCCGTGCCGCTGGTGCTGGCAAGCGGGGCGGGCGCGGAGGCGCGCATCTCGCTCGGCTGGGTTCTCGTGGGCGGCCTCGGCCTTGCGACGGTCGTGACGCTCTATCTGACGCCGGTCGCCTATCTCGTGATCGCCCGCTTCACCAGCCCGCACGCCGATGAGGAACGCCGCCTTGCCGCCGAGCTCCAGCATGCCGAAATGCTGACGCGCACCCGCGAGAAGGAACAGCCGAAGGAAGAGGCCCTGCCGCAGGCGGCTGAGTGAGAACCCCTCCCCAACCCCTCCCCACAAGGGGGAGGGGCTTAACGCGCGGCACGCTCTGCGAAAGAAATTGAAGGAAAAGCAAGCTGCTAGCCTTTCTCCCCCCTTGTGGGGGAGATGCCGGCAGGCAGAGAGGGTCTTTATAACGATATTGCGGCTGGACAGCCGGGCGCCAATTTGCTGAGTAACCCTCAGAGAGTGAGGATATTACCATGGCATTGGCGGATATCAGGACGGGCCAACGCAACGAAACGGGGATCGCGGAAGCGATAACCCGGCTTTCCGAGCGCTTTGGCACGCGGTTGCAGACCGGCGAGGCGATCCGCACGCAGCACGCCCACACCACCACCTACATTCCCGCCCAGCTTCCCGATGCCGTCGTCTTCGTGGAAAATGCCGAGGAGGTGAAGGCGGTCGTCGGGCTCTGCGCGGACCTCAAGGTGCCCGTCATCCCCTTTGGCACAGGCTCTTCACTGGAAGGGCAGGTCAATGCGCCCTTCGGCGGCATCTCGATCGATTTCAGCAATATGAAGCGCGTTATCGAGGTGAATGCCGAGGATCTCGATTGCACCGTCGAGCCCGGCATCACCCGCGAGGAGCTCAACATATATCTGCGCGATACCGGCCTGTTCTTCCCCATCGATCCCGGCGCCAATGCCTCGATCGGCGGCATGGCCTCGACGCGCGCTTCCGGCACCAATGCCGTGCGCTACGGCACGATGAAGGACAATGTGCTGGCCCTGACCGCCGTCACGGCGACGGGCGAGGAGATCCGCACCGCCCGGCGGGCGCGCAAGTCCTCGGCTGGCTATGACCTCACGCGCCTTCTCGTCGGCGCGGAGGGCACGCTCGGCGTCCTGACCTCCGTGACCCTGCGCCTGCAAGGCATCCCCGCCGTCATCGCCGGCGGCATCTGCGGTTTCCCGACGCTGAAGGATGCCAGCAATGCGGTGATCATGACGATCCAGCTCGGCATCCCCGTCGCCCGCATCGAACTGCTCAACACGTTGCAGATCAAGGCCTGCAACGCCTATTCCGGCCTTGAACTGCCGGAGCAGCCGACGCTGTTCGTGGAGTTCCACGGCACGGAGGAGAGCGTGCGCCTGCAATCGGAAGAGTTCGGCGCCATTGCCGCCGAATGCGGCGGCGGCGAATTCCACTGGAGTGCCGATGCCGAGGAGCGGGCAAAGCTCTGGAAGGCCCGGCACAATGTCTATTGGGCCTCGAAGGCCCTTCGCCCCGGCTATGAGGCGATCGCCACCGACGTCTGCGTGCCGATCTCGCGTCTCGCCGATTGCGTGGCGGAGACCGAGCGCGATATCGAGGAGCACGGCCTGCTGGCGCCGATCGTCGGCCATGCGGGCGACGGCAATTTCCATGTCTGCGTGGTCTTCGACGACAAGGACCCGGCTTATGTCGAAAAGGTCGAGGCCTTTGTCGGTCGCCTCAATGCGCGCGCGCTCTCCATGGATGGCACCTGCACGGGCGAGCATGGTGTCGGACAAGGCAAGCAGGCTTTCCTGCCGACGGAGCTCGGCGGTTCGGTGACCCTGATGAAGCAGATCAAGCAGGCGCTTGATCCCCACAACATTCTCAACCCCGGCAAGATTTTTTCGACCCTGTAGCGGCACTTCGCGTTATCCTGACGCGGGTCATTGGAATTCGAGGCATGCGGCGTGCTTTCTAGGATCATGCTTATCGGTGGCGGCCTGGTGGTCGTGGCGCTCTTCGCGGCGCTGCTGGCGCCGCTCTTCATCGACTGGACGAGTTTCCGGCAGGATTTCGAGCGGGAGGCGAGCCGCATCATGGGCCGCCCCGTCACCGTGCATGGCAGCGTCGATGCGCGTCTCATCCCGTTCCCGTCCGTGACGCTCAACGACGTGCGCGTCGGTTCGCCGGAGGATGGCAAGCCGCTGGTCGAGGTCGCGCGTTTCTCGATGGACGCGGAGCTTGCACCGTTCCTCTCCGGCGAAGCGCTGATCTTCGATATGCGCATCGAGGAGCCGAAGGCCCGCGTCAAGCTCTTCCAGGACGGCACGCTTGATTGGGCGCGGGGCCGAAAGTCCAATATTCCCGCCCGCACCGTCATTCTCGAAAACGTTGCGATCACCGGCGGCGATATCGAGTTCGTCGACGAGCAGACGGGCCGCACGCGCCACGTCACCGGGCTCGACGCGCAGATTTCGGCAAAAACACTGGCCGGTCCCTGGCGCATCGATGGGCGCGGTGCGCTCGATGGGGAAAGCGGTGCCTTCCAGCTGTCGAGCGGGCAGGTGGAGAACGGCGCGCTATCCATGCGCGCCCGCATCGTCCCCGATAATCTCGCGTTTACCGCCGATCTCGACGGTGCGTTGAAGGTGGTCGATTTCCGCCCGCAATATCAGGGCGGTTTCACCGTTTCCGAAAAGCCGCGCGCCAAGGGCGAGGCGCCGGGCGATCCGATCCGCATTGCCGGTAAATTCGAGCTTTCGAACGAGCGCGTGCGCATTCCCGAATACCGTCTCGAAGCTGGTCCCGCCGCCGATCCCTATGTGGTAACGGGGGAGGCGACGCTGGATACCGGCCGCGCGCCGGAATTCCTGTTGATCGCCGATGGCCAGCAGATCGACGTTTCGCGCATCGGCGCCAGCGGCGAGACCGGCAAGACCGGCCGTGATCCGCAGCTTTCCGCCCGCCAGCGGCTTCAGGTACTGCTCGCCATCGCCGCCGATATTCCGATCCCGCAGGTGCCCGGCCGCGCCAGTCTCTTCCTGCCCGCCGTCGTGGTCGGCGATACGACGGTGCGCGAAATCCGTCTCGACGTGAAGCCTGATGGCGATGGCTGGCGCATCGACCGGGCGGATGCGCAGCTGCCGGGCCGCACAGCACTAGAGGCGAAGGGGCGGCTGACATTGCGCGACAACCGCGGCTTCGTCGGCAATCTCCTGATCGCGTCCAACCAGCCGTCCGGCCTTGCCGCCTGGCTTGCCGGCTCCGTCGATCCCGAAATTCGCAAGCTGAAGACGGCGGGCTTTTCCGCCGACGTAAATCTGACCGACGAGTTGCAGCGCTTCGAGAACCTCGAAATCGCCATTGGCGGCGCGTCGTTGAACGGCCGGCTGGAACGCGAATCCCGCAGCGATGCCGCGCCGACCCTCTCGCTGGAGTTGCGCGGCAACGAGGTGCAGCTGGAATCGCTGCAGGCGCTCACCGGCCTCGTTGCCGGCGATGCGTCGCTCGGCACGCTCGCGGACCATGCGATGGCGCTGGACATCAAGGCGGACCGCTTTACCGCCTTCGGCGAAACCGCCTCCGGCGTCAATGCGGCGCTGTCGGTGAAGGACGGCCTGCTCACGCTGAGCCGCCTCGACATTGCTGGCCTGGAAGGGGCGAGCCTCTCCGCCAGCGGGACCCTCGGCGGGACGCTGCTGGCGCCCAGCGCCGGCATCGACATCAAGCTGAAGGCGGAGGCCATGCGGCCGATCGCGGATCTCCTAACACGCCACCTGCCGGCTCATCCGCTTCTCAGCCGTTTCGTCGCCAGCGCCGGCTATTATGACAATGCCGACCTCTCCATTCGCGCGACGATGGCCGAGGACAAGCCGGCGACGCTGACCGTCACCGGACCTGTCAACGAAGGACGTCTGGAGTTGAACGTCTCGGCGGAAACGCCGGCCGATCTCCTCGCCGGCAAAAACTTCGAGCTTGAAGGTAGCCTGTTCAACCCGCAATCCGTCGTGCTCGCCGGGCAGATTGGACTTGATCCGCTGCCTTTCGACGCCGAGCCTGATGGCAGCGCCACCATCCGCGTGACGCAGCCGGCGGAGGGGTCGGCAACGGTCTCCGCCGCCTTCAATGCCGGCAGCACGACGATTTCGGCGAAGGGTACGGCCGGTCTTGCCGCTGACGGCTTCCTAAACGGCACGCTCGCAATCACGGCGAAAAGTGACGATATCGAGCCGTATCTGATGATGAACGGTGTCGCCGTGCCCCAGGCGGGAGCGGGGTTGCCGATCTCCTTGCAGGCCTCGGTCGCGACCACGCCCGAAGCCATCGCCATCGCGGACATTACAGGTACAGCCGACCGCAACGCGTTTTCCGGTAATCTGAACTTCGATCGTGCGGCGACGGTGCTCAAGGGCACGGGCGCGCTGCGCTTCGATACGGTCGACTTCGCCTTCCTTGCCGAGGCCATTGCCAGTCCGATGCAGGATGTCGTCGAAGGCGGGCTCAATGCCGCGCCGCTGGTGCAGCCGCTCCAGGACGCCGCCGATGTCTCGATTGCGCTGTCGGCCGGCTCCTTCTGGCCGGGGCTCTATGGCGCGGTGGAGGATTTCAAGGGCAATCTCCAGTGGAAGGGTGGCGAGCTGACGCTGGATAACATGGATGGCGGCTGGCTCGGTGGACGGCTTTCGGGCCGTCTCAAGGTCGCCAATGCCGATGAGAACGGCCTCTTCGAGGCGCGTGCCCGGCTGACGGGCGCGGATCTCTCGAAGATCGCCTGGGCCGGGCGGCAAGGCGCCGTCGCCACCGGCAAGGCGGATGTGACGCTGGCCGTCGATGCCTCGGGCAAGAGCATCCGGAGCATGGTCGAGGGTGCAAGCGGCTCCGGCGAAGTTCATGTTTCGGATCTGACGTTGCATGGGCTTGATACCGCGGCGCTGCCGGCGCTACTGGCGAATGCGGATCGTATTGAAGGGGACGTGACGCCGGAGCGGGTCGCGGGCTTTGCTGCCGAGGCGGTGTTGCAGAAGGAAGCCACCTTTGACGACGTGCGCATTCCCTTCGCGCTGGCCGGCGGCAAGCTGCGCGTTCAAAGCGTGACGGCCGAGGATGCCAGGGCGGCACTGACCGGCGATGCAGATGTCGATCTCGCCGACGATACCATGACGGCGCGCCTTGCCGTCAGCTACAAGGCGGGCGAAGAGGCACTGGCAGGAGCCGAGCCCGAAGTGGTGCTTGGATATCGCGGGCTTGTCGAGGCGCCCGGTTTCGAGATGGATGTGCAGCCGCTGGCCAATTTCCTGTCGCTGCGCCGTTTCGAGACGGAGCGCCGGCGCGTCGAGACCTTGCAGGCCAATGTGCTGGAAAAGCAGCGCCTGCGCCGCGAAGCCGCCCTTTATCGCTCCCGTGCCGAGGCGCGGGCAGCGCTTGCCGAGGCGACACGTTTGCAGGCGGAGGAGGAAGCCCGCCGCAGGGCGGAAGCGCTTGAGCGGCTGGAACAGGAACGCTCCACGCGGGCCGCTGCCGAGGATGCCGAACGTGCGCGCCGCAAGGCTGCGGATGACGAGCGGCGTCTCAAGGAGGCGGAGCAGGAAGCACGCCGGCTTGCCGAACAGCGGGCGGCCGAGGAGGCGCGAAAGGCCGAGGATGAAGCCAGACAGCGCCGCCTTGTATCGCCCGGCGAGGGTGTCGAGCGCGGCGATGATCTGCCGCCGGTCGATGGCGGCCAGCTGAATTTCGATGGCCTGCCGGGAGTCAACTGACCGGGCTGCCGGCGACCCGTTCCTTCAGCCATTCCAGCACATAGAGCCGCAGCGCCGAGGAGAGATTGTCGTCCACGGCGCGTGTGTCGTCGATCTCGCGGATGAGGGCGGCCAGCGGCAGCGCCCGCCCGTCGGCGATGCCCTTCAACATGTCGTGGAAGGCTGGCTCCAGCGAAAAACTCGTGCGGTGCCCGTGTAGCGTCGTGGAATATTTGCGGATCATGCCTTGTGCATCGATTCAAGGGTTTGGGAGATCGATTCCGGTTTTCCCGGCAAAGGCTTGAAAAGCTTTCAGTCCTTCGTCTCGTCGGGCCGCTCTGATTGCTCGAGGCGGCCCTGATCGAGGGTCTTTTCCGCTTTCTCGTTGAGGGCGCGCGTCAATGTCTTCTCGGCCTTCGTGCGACCGAAGGTCAGCCGGTTCTGCTCGGCCTGTTTTTCCTTGTCGGAGCGGGCCTTCTGTTTGCGGAACTGGCGAAGATTGACGACGTCGCCGCTCATCGGAAACTCAGTTCTTCTTGCGGAAGGAATCGAGCGAGACGACCGAGCCGCCCTTGTTGTCGTCGCCACCGGTCGGGGGCGTCGGCTCGTCGCCATTATCCTCGGCCTTTTCAGGGGCGGCGGGATAGGCGGTGATCTCGGCGGAGTGCTCTTCCTCCTCCTCGACGGCCGGCACGTCGAATTCCAGCTCGAAGCTCACCGAGGGGTCGTAGAAGCCGCGGATCGCGTTGAACGGAATGACCAGCTTTTCCGGCGTATCGGAGAAGGAGAGGCCGATTTCGAACAGGCTCTCGGTGACCTTGAGGTCCCAGAACTGGTGCTGCACGACGATCGTCATCTGCTCGGCATATTTCGCCTTGAGGTGCTGCGAGATGCGCACGCCGGGGGCGTTCGTCAGGAAGGTGATGAAGAAATGGTGCTCACCGGGCAGATGGCCGGTGACCGCGACTTCGGACAAAACCTTGCGGATGACGCTGCGCAGCGCGTCCTGGGCGAGAATGTCGTAGCGAATGTGGTCTTGCGCCATCCGTTCCTGTCTTTCTTTCTGCTGCCTTTGTATCAGGCATTGCATATCTACTCACACCTTCCGGCACGAGTCATCTGGCACAGCTATAGACCATTTCAAGGGATTGGAGAAGGTGAAGGCTTCTGTTGCCAGGTGCCTTCGGACCCCGCCTGCCGGTGCGACCCGTCAGGACTTTGAGTGAAGTGTCACACCGCGATTAAGCAGCGAGACGAGCTTCCGCATAGTTGTCGTTTGCAACTACAAGTTTAGCCCGATAACGGTGGTACAATGCCGAGCAAAAAGTCGATCTTTACGCCCTTGTCGATCCTATTTCGCCCCCATCAAAAGCCGGTCCGTCAAGGGTCGACCGGTTTTTGGTGGAGGCGCCGGGTACCGCCCCCGGGTCCAATGGGTTTATTACACCGCCCGTTTATTGCCATAGCTGCCGAGGCAGCACCTCACATATAGGCATTCCCGCCGCCCAAGAAAAGGGCTTTGTGACAAGGATTTGCGGAAGTTTGCATCGTCCTGTGGATCAGGCGGTCTCGGCAAGCGGTGGCGCGCCGTCATTGGCCCATTGCGCCTGGAAGGCCGGCAGGGGCAGCGGGCGGCCGAAATAATAGCCCTGGAACGCGGTGCAGCCGAAGGATTGCAGCAGGCGAAACTGTTCCTTCGTCTCGATACCCTCTGCGACCACGGACATGTCGAGCGTGTGGGCGATATCGAAAATGCTTTTCAGCAGCAGCTGGTTGCGTTTGTTTCCCGGCGCTTCCTGCACGAAGGAGCGGTCGATCTTGATCTCGTGGATCGGCAGGCGGCGCAGGTGGCTGAGCGAGGAATAGCCGGTGCCGAAGTCGTCGAGCGATATGGTGATGCCGGCGGCGCGCAACGCGGCCATCTTGTGCACGATGAGATCGACGTCATCGGCCATCATGCTTTCGGTCAGCTCCAGCTTGAGGCGCGTCGGGTCGATCTCCAGTGCCGTGAGGCGCGCCAGCACCGTTTCGACGAAATCGTCCTTCATGAACTGATCGACGCTGACATTTACCGAGAGCGTGAGGTCGCGCGTCGCAATATCCTGCTGCCAGAAGACGAGCGTCTTGCAGGATTCATTGAAGACCCAGTCACCGATGACGGGCATGAAGCCCGCGGCTTCCGCGATGGGAATGAAATCTGCCGGCGAGACATAGCCGCCTTCCGGCCGTTTCCAGCGCAGGAGCGCTTCCGCGCCGGTCAAGAGACCGCTTTCATCGACCTGTGGCTGGTAGAACAGTTCGAATTCCCGGTTCGTCAGCGCGGCCTTGAGATCGCGGGCCTGGTCGAGGTTGCGCGCGAACTCCCTCTGCATGGCATAAAGCCCGCCGCACAGCATGATGACGGCGACGATCGTATTCAGCCAGGAGCCGTAGACGCGAAACGCGTCGGCGATCGGGTCGGCGAAGGGCACGGTAAGGTTCGTGCTGGCGAAGAACACGAAAGACGCAAGGCACAGGGCGATGAGCACGAGCTGGAGGCGCGAGTTTTCGCGCTGATAGTTGATGTAGCCGAGCAGGGCCAGCACGAGGAGGAAGAGGTGCGAGACGCGCGGCGCTATGACGCTTGGCACGTCGAACAGGAGGCAGAAAACGACGATGATCGCGAGGAAGGAGAATTGCGAGAGGAAGAGTGCGGCCGAAAGCTGATGACGACGCGTCAGCGCAAAGCTCGAGAAGGCGGTCACCACCACCGCCGCATCCATCACCGCGAGCGACCAGGCCTGCATATAGGCGAAGATGAGCCCCCAACCTGCGGTCAGGATGCCGACAACAAGCGCGGCCGTGCCATAGGCAAGCCGGAAGCGCTGCGATTGATCCTCGAGTTGCTTCACCTGGCGCAGACCATCGTTTGGTTGGGCCTGCCGCACAGGCCTTTTGCAACTATGCCTACGCGAGATTCCTTCAGAAAGTGCAAAAATGCACGCAGCCGTAACCTTGGGTGAGCTTGGTTGCTCCTGACGCCGCAATGCAGGCGTTTATTCGCGCTTGACTTGCCACATCGGCGTGAAAACATGGTCGGGCGGCAGGCTCGCCATGACGGCGGCGCCCGCGTTGGACCGTGGAGGAGACAGCATGACCGATTATCTCGCAGATGTCCGCAAATATGACAGCGGTGCCGACGAGGCCATCGTCAAGAAGATCGTGAGCCATCTCGGCATCGCGCTGCGCAGCCGCGACTCCTCTCTGGTCTCCTGCTCCGACCCTGCTGAACTCGACCGCGTCAAGGAGAAGTGGTGCGGCAAGAAATTCGGCATCACGGGCGACGCCGCCGACAGGGCGGTCGAGGCCGTCTGCAAGGCGATGGCCGACGACCGCTCGAAATCGCGTGTCACCTTCTACTATCTGACGGCCAAGGAACTCGGAAAACTCGGTGCGCTGGCCTGAGAAAGGCTCGACCTGAACAACACACAGCCTTGGGGAAAACGGGGAAATCCCATTTCGCCCTTTGGTCGCCGCCGTTCGCGCACTAGTATTCTATGCTGGACAACGAATCGGCGGCGACCATGCAGCAATATCTCGACCTTCTCGCCCATGTGATGGAAAACGGCTCCGACCGCGGAGACCGGACCGGCACGGGCACGCGTGGCGTCTTCGGCTATCAGATGCGCTTCGAACTGTCGGAAGGTTTCCCGGTCCTGACCACCAAGAAGCTGCACCTGCGCTCGATCATCCATGAACTCCTGTGGTTCCTGAAGGGCGATACCAATATCGGTTATCTGCACGACAACGGTGTCACCATCTGGGACGAGTGGGCCGACGAGAAGGGCGAACTCGGGCCTGTCTATGGCTATCAGTGGCGCTCCTGGCCGACCCATGACGGCCGTCATCTCGACCAGATCGTCGCCGTCGTCGACAGCATCAAGCGCAATCCGAATTCCCGCCGCCACATCGTCTCGGCCTGGAACCCGGCGCTCGTCGACGAGATGGCGCTGCCGCCGTGCCATTGCCTGTTCCAGTTCTATGTGGCGGACGGCAAGCTCTCCTGCCAGCTCTATCAGCGCTCGGCGGATATCTTCCTCGGCGTGCCCTTCAATATCGCCTCTTACGCGCTGCTGACCATGATGGTGGCGCAGGTGACGGGGCTGCAGCCGGGTGATTTCGTGCACACGCTCGGCGATGCGCATATCTATGCCAACCATTTCGAGCAGGTGCGCACGCAGATGACGCGCAAGCCGAAAACGCTTCCGTTCATGAAGATCAACCCCGATGTAAAGGACCTTTTCTCCTTCAAATTCGAGGACTTCACCCTGATCGGCTATGAAGCTGATTCATCCATCAAGGCGCCGATCGCCGTCTGATTTCCGGGAAGCCGCATGAGCCAAGCCAAGATCGTCCTCGTCGTCGCCGTGGCGAAAAACGGTGTTATCGGCCGCGACGGCGACCTGCCGTGGCGCCTGCCGTCCGACCTCAAGCGCTTCAAGCAGCTGACGCTCGGCAAGCCGGTGCTGATGGGCCGCAAGACCTGGGATTCGATCGGCCGGCCGCTGCCGGGACGCCCGAACATCGTCATCACCAGGGATACGACATTTTCCGCACCCGGTGCCGAGGTGGTCTCCTCGCTTGACGGCGGGCTGGTTTCCGCACGGCGCGAAGCTGAAAAACTCGGCGTTGACGAGGTCTGCGTTATCGGCGGCGGGCAGATTTATGCGCAGGTCTTCGACCGCGCCGATATCCTGCACGTCACCCATGTCGAGGCGGATGTCGATGGCGACACGCGCTTTCCTACAATCGATCCCGCCGTGTTCGAGAAGGTCGTCGAGGAGCCCATTCCTCAGGGCGAGAAGGACAGCCACGCCATGCGCTTCGTCACCTGGCGCCGGAAAACCCCGGCCTGAAGCCCCAAATCGCGTCGATCACGAACTATTTTGCCGCACGGGCGCGCATCCCGTCGTGGATTTGTTGAAAGGTGCCCGAGGGATACCTATAACGGGTTCACCTAGCGTTGCGCGGCGAAACAATCCGCGAAACGCTCAGCAACAGATCGATGGCGGATTTTCGCGGTTTGCGGAGATGCGCCAAGGGGACATGAAAGAAAGAGGTATTGATGCCCTGGAGCAATCAGAATGGCGGCGGCGGCCCTTGGGGTGGCGGCGGCAGCGGCGGTGGTGGAAACAATCAGGGGCCATGGGGGCAGGGTCCGAACCGTCCCCGCGGTGGCGGCGGCAACGGCAGTGGCGGCCCGCCGGACCTTGAGGAAATCATCCGGCGTGGCCAGAACCAGCTGAAGAACGTCATGCCCGGCGGTTTCAACGGCGGCGCCGTTGTGATCGGCCTGCTGCTTCTCGGCGTCTTCTGGCTGATGAACTCCATCTACACCGTCCAGCCGGATGAGCGCG
The DNA here is from genome assembly GCF_946479415.1 of uncultured Shinella sp. The sequence goes on from NZ_CAMLFY010000034.1 coordinate 29,261, forward strand.
GCGTCGAACTGCGCTTCGGCAAGCCCAAGCAGGAAATCTCCATGCCGGGCCTGCATTTCCACATGTGGCCCTTCGAGACCGTCGAACTCGTCAAGATCACCGAGCAGCAGCAGAATATCGGCCGCCGCACGGCCTCGTCGAATTCCGACGCCTCCGGCCTGATGCTGACCGGCGACCAGAACATCGTCAACGTGCAGTTCTCAGTGCTCTATTCGGTCACCGACCCGCAGTCTTACCTGTTCAATCTCGAATATCCCGCCGAAACGCTGCAGCAGGTCTCCGAAAGCGCCATGCGCGAAGTCGTCGGCCGCCGTCCGGCGCAGGACATCTTCCGCGATAACCGTCAGGCGATCGCAGAAGGCGTGAAGACGACGATCCAGGCGACCATGGACGCCTATGGCGCCGGCATCTCGATCAACACCGTCGCCATTGAAGACGCGGCCCCGCCGCGCGAAGTGGCCGATGCGTTCGATGAGGTGCAGCGTGCCGAGCAGGACGAAGACCGCTTCGTCGAAGAGGCGAACCAGTACGCCAACCAGAAGCTCGGTCTTGCCCGCGGTCAGTCCGCGCAGATCCGGGAAGAGGCGGCCGCCTATAAGGACCGTGTCGTCAAGGAAGCGGAAGGTGAGGCGGCTCGCTTCCTTTCCATCTACGAACAGTACAAGGCAGCGCCCGATGTCACCCGCAAGCGTCTCTTCCTTGAAACCATGGAAGGCGTGATGAAGAACTCCAAGAAGGTCATCATCGACGAAAAGCAGGGCGGGCAGGGCGTCGTTCCCTTCCTCCCGCTCAATGAACTGGGCCGCACGACGGGCCAGCAGGCAGGAGGTACGCAGTAATGGGTAACCGTTTGCCAGCCATCCTGATCGCCATCGGCGTTCTCCTGTTCATCGCCTATTCCTCGGTGTTCGTCGTCAACGAACGCCAGCAGGCGATCGTCATCCGCTTCGGCCAGATCCAGGACGTCAAGTCCGAGCCCGGCCTCTACTTCAAGCTGCCCTTCGGCTTCATGGATGCCGACAGCGTCCAGTACATCCAGGACCAGGCGCTGCGCTTCGATCTCGACGATATCCGCGTCCAGGTCTCGGGCGGCAAGTTCTACGAGGTCGACGCGTTCGTGGTCTACAAGATCACCGACGCCCGTCGCTTCCGCGAAGCCGTCTCGGGTGACCGGGAATCGGCGGAATCGCGCTTGCGCACCCGTCTCGATTCGGCCCTGCGCCGCGTCTACGGTCTGCGTGGCTTCGAATCGGCTCTTTCCGAAGAGCGTGCCTCGATGATGCGTGAGGTTCGTGGCGAGTTGACCAACGACGCCTCCAACCTTGGCCTGACGATCTCCGACGTCCGTATCCGTCGCACGGATCTGACGCAGGAAGTTTCGCAGCAGACCTACGACCGCATGAAGGCCGAGCGTCTGGCGGAAGCCGAACTCATCCGCGCCCGCGGTAACGAAGCCGGCCAGCGCCGCCGCGCTATCGCCGACCGCCAGGTCGTCGAGTTCATCGCGGCCGCCCAGCGCGACTCGGAAATCCTGCGCGGTGAAGGCGACGGCGAACGCAACCGCGTCTTCGGCCAGGCCTTCTCGCAGGATCCGGCCTTCTTCGACTTCTACCGGTCGATGAGCGCGTATCAGGCGGCGATGGGTTCGTCCGACACCACGCTGGTGCTGTCGCCGCAGTCGGAGTTCTTCCGCTACTTCGAGGATGCTGCCGGCACCAAGCCTGCCGCATCCACGACGACGGGCACGACGACCGGCACGGCCACCACGCCGGCGACGGCGAACTGACGACATGGCCGATTTCCTTACGGGAATCGCCTTCTTCCTGATCATCGAGGGGCTGGTGTACGCACTGGCCCCTTCGGTTTTGCGGCGCATGGCGGAAATGCTGCCGCAGGTTCCCGAGAACCAGCTGAGAGCGAGCGGGCTCTTTGCCATCGGGCTTGGTGTGCTGATGGTCTGGTTCATCCGGGGCGCATGACGCGGCCCTTGCAGGAACCCGCGAAGACGGGCATGACTTCACAACAATTCAGCGTGGCGGACTGATTTTTGCCGTATCCGGGGCAAACACTCGCCATGAGATCCGGAACGAATGGGGATGCCCGATATGGCCTTGAAGACGACGTCCAGCGTAGCCAAGGCGGCGCTCGCGCTCGCGGTTACTTTCTCGCTGGTGGCAGGACCACTCGCCGTACCGGCCGCCGCGCAGGTGAAGCCGGCGAACAACGGCCCGGAATCCGTGGCCGACCTCGCCGAGAGCCTGCTCGACGCCGTCGTCAACATTTCCACCTCGCAGAACGTCAAGAGCGACGACAAGGCGCCCATTCCGCAGGTGCCGGAAGGTTCCCCCTTCCAAGACTTCTTCGACGAATTCTTCAAGGGCGAAGGCGGCGAGGGCGGCAATCAGGGCCAGACGGTCAATTCTCTGGGCTCCGGCTTCGTCATCGACCCCTCGGGCTTCATCGCGACGAACAACCACGTCATCGAGGGCGCCGACGATATCGAGGTGAACTTCGCCAACGGCTCCAAGCTGAAGGCAAAGCTCGTCGGCACCGACCCGAAGACCGACCTTGCACTCCTCAAGGTCGAGCCGAAAGTGCCCCTGAAGGCCGTGCCCTTCGGCGATTCCCGCACCATGCGCATCGGCGACTGGGTTATGGCGATCGGCAATCCGTTCGGCCTTGGCGGTTCGGTGACGGTCGGCATCATTTCGGCGCGCGGCCGCAACATCAATGCCGGCCCCTACGACAACTTCATCCAGACGGATGCCGCCATCAACCGCGGCAATTCCGGCGGTCCGCTGTTCAACATGCATGGCGAGGTCATTGGTATCAACACCGCCATCATCTCGCCCTCGGGCGGCTCGATCGGCATCGGCTTCTCCGTGCCGACGGAACTGGCGCAGAACATTTTCACGCAACTGCGCGAGTTCGGCGAGACCCGCCGCGGCTGGCTCGGTGTGCGCATCCAGCCCGTCACCGACGACATTGCCGAAAGCCTCGGCATGAAGGAGACCAAGGGCGCGCTGGTGGCCGGCATCATCAAGGGCGGCCCGGTCGACAACGGCTCGATCCAGACGGGCGACGTCATCACCCGCTTCGACGGCAAGGATGTGCACGAAATGCGCGACCTGCCGCGCGTGGTTGCCGAAAGCCCCGTCGGCAAGGCGGTCGATGTTCTGCTGCTGCGCGACGGCAAGGAGATCACGGTCAAGGTCACGCTTGGTCGTCTTGAGGACGGCGAGAAGCAGGCGGATGCCGGCGATGAGGTGACGCAGGACGAAGGCACGATGGACGAGGGCACGACGCCCGAGACCGGCGAAAAGGCCGCGCCCGCCCAGGCCGATCTGGTGCTCGGCATGGCGATCGGCGACCTGGATGCGGATGCGCGTAAAACCTTCGATATCGTCGAAAGCGTCAAGGGCGTCGTCATCACCGAAGTCGCGCCGGATTCGGCCGCGGCCGAGCGCGGTATCGTGCCGGGCGACGTGATCGTCGAAATCGGCCAAGAGACGGTGAGCACAGCCGAGGAGGTCAAGACCCGCGTCGACAAGCTGAAGTCGGAAGATCGCCGCAATGCGCTCATGATGATCGCCAACCGCACCGGTGCATTGCGCTATGTCACGGTTCGGATCGACTGACGCGAAAGTGCGAGCCCCTTCAGGGGCTTGCCGGCACTTTCGGAAAGAATGAATCAGGCCGCTGGAGCATCGCTTCAGCGGCCTCTGCGTTGCTCAGCCCGTTACGAAATCGGACTTGCGGTAGCCCTGCAGGTAGAGCAGCGCGGTGAGGTCGCCGTGGTCGATGCGGATCTTTGCTTCTGCTGCGACGGCGGGCTTGGCGTGCAGCGCGACGCCGGCGCCGGAGAGATGCAGCATGCCGAGGTCGTTGGCACCGTCGCCGACGGCCATGGCCTCGTCGGGGGTAATGCCGAGGCGCGTGGCGATGTCGTTCAGCGCGTCGACCTTGGCCTGCTTGCCGAGGATCGGCTCGGCGACTTCGCCGGTCAGCTTGCCGTCGGCGTCGAGAAGGAGGTTGGCGCGGTTCTCGTCGAAGCCGAGCGTGGCGGCGATGCGGCTCGTGAACACGGTAAAGCCGCCGGAGACGAGGGCGGTGTAATAGCCCTTGGCCTTCATGGTGGCGATGAGTTCGCGACCGCCCGGCGTCAGCGTGATGCGCTTTTCGATGACCTCGTCGACGACGGAGACCGGCAGGCCCTTCAGCAGGGCGACACGCTCGCGAAGCGCTGGCTCGAAGGCGATCTCGCCGTTCATGGCGCGGGCGGTGATCGTCGCGACCTTGTCCTTGAGGCCGACTTCGGCCGCCAGTTCATCGATGCATTCCTGGCCGATCATCGTCGAATCCATGTCGGCGATCAGAAGCTTCTTGCGGCGCGTCTCGGCGTTCTGCACGGACAGATCGATCGGCGCGCCGCCGATGAGGGCGCGAATTTTGCTGTCTGCCTCGTCCGGATCGCTGTCGTCGCGCAGGGCGATGTCGCACGCAATGCCGTCGGCGAGCCAGTAGAGACCGGATGCGTTGACGGCCTCGGCGGCCTTTTCGGCGAGTGCGACGGTCAGAACAGGGTTTGACGGATTGGCGACAAGCGTGGCAACGAAAGCCATGATGGAAAACCTTGATCGAAAGCGGGACGCGATCCTGATAACCGGCCCGACGGCCAGCGGCAAGTCCGCGCTTGCCGTGCGGCTCGCGGCTGAGCACGATGGCGTGGTGATCAATGCCGACAGCATGCAGGTCTATGACACGCTGAATGTTCTGACCGCGCGTCCGCAGCCCGAGGATATGGGCGGTATCGAACACCGCCTCTACGGCCATGTGCCGGCCGGCGCCGCCTATTCCACCGGCGACTGGCTGCGCGAGGCGGCCGCGCTTGTGGGAGAACTAAAGGGACGCGGCAAACTGCCGGTCTTCGTCGGCGGCACCGGCCTTTATTTTCGCGCGCTGACGGGCGGCCTGTCGGATATGCCTGTTATTCCCGAGGATATCCGCGAGCGAGTTCGGGCGCGCCTTTCGGCCGAGGGCGCCGAGGCGCTGCACCGGGAGCTTGCGGAACGTGACCCGGAAACGGCGGCGCGGCTAATGGTTGGTGACGGGCAGCGCATCGTGCGGGCGCTCGAGGTGATCGAGGCGACGGGTAAGTCGATTTCGGCGTTCCAGTCGGCTTCAGGGCCGGCGGTGATTGATCCGGAACGCGCGGAAAAGATCGTCGTGCTGCCGGATCGCGCGGTGCTGGCCGCGCGCATCGACCGGCGGTTCGAGATGATGCTCAAGGCGGGCGCGGTGGACGAGGTGAAAGCGCTGCTTGCGCAAAACCCCTCGCCGGCCATGCCTGTGATGAAGGCGATCGGCGTACCGCAGATTACGGCGATGCTGGCGGGCGAGATGCGCGAGCCCGATGTGATCGAGCGCGGTGCGGCCGCGACCCGGCAATATGCCAAGCGCCAGATGACCTGGTTCCGCAACCAGCTCGACGAGAGCTGGCAGCGGATCGATCCTCTCGCGGTGAATTAGCGGCGAATGAGGCTGCTGAGCGGTTTCTTGAGAAGCTGTTCGCGGATGGAGCCTTCGCGCCGTGGTGTTTCCTGCTGCTGTTCGCCGAAGGCCGGGCGGGGCGGCTGGCGGTAGGGGTCGGCGGCAGGGCGCGGCTGATCCGTCGTCAGTTCGCGGCGAATGGCCTCGAACCGCTCCTGCGTGGACTGGTCATAAGCACCGGCGGCACCCGGCAGCATGTCCGGACGATAGGGTTCGTGCGTCGGCGGCGCAGCGGCGGCCGGGCGATAGGGGTCCGGTGTCGGTGCGGCTGCGGCCGGGCGCGGTGCGGGGGCCGTGTTCTGCAGCGTGTCGATATAGTCTTCCTCGTCCTCGTAGGGCGCGTCCTCATAGCCGGTCGGCAATGCGGCGCCCTGGCTCTGGTTGGCGAGATAGGAATTCTGGAAGCCCGAAATATCCGGCCCGGTAATGGCGCGCATGCGGGCGACGATGTTGCGAAGGTCGACGCTTTGCGGCGTCTCTTCCGTCATCTTCACGCCGGTGCCGTTCGCCTTGGGCAGGCGGCTTGCCTCCACGCGGGAGAAGCGCATGCGCATCGGCACCGCGACGGCTTCGCCGAAAGCGATCGCTTCGCCATTGCCGATCGAGGAGATGAAGCTCGTCGTCGAGGAGGAGGAGTTGGGGATCGCCGAACGGATGATTTCCTGGTCGTGATCGTTGGCAAGGCGCATCGCGAAGATCGTCGAGCACTGCGACAGGATCGTCGGATCGAGTTCGCCGGGACGCTGCGTGATGATGCCGAGCGAAACGCCGTACTTGCGGCCTTCCTTGGCGATGCGGGCAATGGCCTGGCGGGTTGGAACGAAACCGAGCTTCGGATCGGCCGGGACGTAGCGGTGCGCTTCTTCACAGACGACGAGCATATGCACGCCGCCATTGCTCCACAGGCCGATTTCGAAGGCCATACGGCAGAGAACCGAAGCGACGGAATTGACCACCTCGGAGGGGATGCCGGCGAGCTGGAAGGTCGTCACCGGCTTGCCTTCGCCGGGAATGCGGAAGATGCGGGCGATCGTGTCGAGGATCGTGTCGGTGATCGTGTTCGAGGAGAACATGAAATGGTAGCGCGGGTCGTTGATCGCCGACATGATCTTGACCTTGAGCGAACGCAGATGCGGCTTCTCCGCCCGGCCTTCGAGGCGGCCGATGCGCTCATCGACGAGCGCCAGCAGGTCGGCGATGCGGAAGGGCACCGGCGTATCCGACGTTACCGAGCTTTTTTCGCTGGCGCGGCGCATCAGGCCGTTGTCGCTGGAGCCGCGGAAGGCGCGCTTGGCCTCCGGGATCAGGTCGCGCAGAATATCCATTTCTTCCGCCACCGGCGGGCGGCCGCGGAAGATGACCTCGGCAAATTCTTCCAGCCGGAACAGCCAGAACGGCAGGTCCAGCGTATCGGTGTCGATCACGACCGCAAGGTCGCCGAAAGCCGAGGCAAATTCATTGTGCGGGTCGAGAATCAGGATGCGCAGGCGTGGATCGGCCTGGATGGCCTTGTGCAGCAGAAGCGTGATCGAGGTCGACTTGCCGACGCCGGTCGTGCCGACGATCGCGAAATGCTTCTCCAGCATGGAGGGCACATGGATCGTCGCGTCGAGGCTTTCATCCTGGGTCAGCTTGCCGATGGCGCAGACGTCGTTCTTGCCGGTGTCGTAGACTTTCGCGAGGTCGGATGCGCGGATACGGTGCGCGATGGCGCCGAGATGCGGATAATCGGTGATGCCGGCGGAGAATTCTTCGCGGCCGTTCGGGCCGACATGGATTTCGCCGAGAAGCTCGACTTCGATGCGGAAGACGGTGTCACGGTTTTCCACCCAGCTCTGCTGGTCGGTGGACATGGAATAGACGAGGGCGACGACGCGATTGCGGCCGACGGAAATGGAGATGAGCCGGCCGACGGCCCAGAGTTCGGTGAGTGCCGTCTGACCGCTCTCGGCGACGGCGCTGATGGTGGCGTGTGAACCGTTGCAGGCCACGACGCGGCCCATGAGACGGTTGCCGTGCAACGCGTCATCCCGGCGTTCCTGTTCGCCCGCTACAATGGAGCTTTGCAAATCATTGTTCAGCAATCACGGCACTCCTTGCCATCAAAGGCGAATTCTAGCCGTTTCCCATTAATAAGACGTTTCGTGGAGAAGCACCCTGCGGCCGCGAATTTCGGCGGTGTGCCATTTGCGTTCCGTTTCGAAACATCCCGAAAGGCGTTGACGTGCCTTGCCTTTGTGGCTAACACTTCGCCCCATGAAAAATCTGGCGGCTATTATTCTTGTGGTGGGAACGCGCATGGGCAGGATGGTGTAACCATCCGGCGAAAGCACCCATGCGCGGTAAGCAGGCTCCTCCAAGGGGCCTTTTTTTATGCCCAGAAATTCGATAAATGACCCCCAAAATACGAAAGAGACGGACGGGAAACCGATGAGCGGAACAGAAAACCAGATGACGGGCGCGGAAATTGTCTTGCAGGCGCTGAGAGACAATGGCGTAGAGCATATCTTCGGCTATCCGGGCGGCGCCGTTCTCCCGATCTACGATGAAATCTTCCAGCAGGACGATATCGAGCACATTCTCGTTCGCCACGAGCAGGGCGCAGGCCATATGGCCGAAGGCTATGCCCGCTCCACCGGCAAGGTCGGCGTCATGCTCGTCACGTCGGGTCCGGGCGCGACGAATGCCGTCACGCCGCTGCAGGATGCGCTGATGGATTCCATCCCGCTCGTCTGCCTCACCGGTCAGGTTCCGACCACGCTCATCGGCTCGGATGCCTTCCAGGAATGCGATACGGTCGGCATCACGCGTCCCTGCACCAAGCACAATTGGCTGGTCAAGGACGTCAACGACCTCGCGCGCATTATCCACGAGGCGTTCCGTGTCGCGCAGAGCGGACGTCCAGGCCCGGTTGTCGTCGATATTCCGAAGGATGTGCAGTTTGCCACCGGCACCTATACGCCGCCGTCGGCCGCACCCATCCAGAAGTCCTATCAGCCGAAGGTCTCGGGCGATGCCCGCGCCATCGAGGCGGCCGTCAGCCTGATGAAGGGTGCCCGCCGCCCGATCATCTATTCCGGCGGCGGCGTCGTGAATTCCGGTCCGGAAGCTTCGCGCCTGCTGCGCGAGCTGGTCGAGATCACCGGTTTCCCGATCACGTCCACGCTGATGGGTCTGGGCGCCTATCCGGCCTCCGGCAAAAACTGGCTGGGCATGCTCGGCATGCACGGTTCCTACGAGGCGAACATGGCGATGCATGACTGCGACGTCATGGTCTGCATCGGCGCACGCTTCGACGACCGCATCACCGGCCGTCTGAACGCCTTCTCGCCGAACTCGAAGAAAATCCACATCGACATCGATCCGTCCTCGATCAACAAGAACGTCCGCGTCGACGTTCCGATCCTCGGCGATGTCGGCAATGTCCTGGAAGACATGGTTCGCTTGTGGCGGGCCGGCACCAAGGACTACGACAAGGCGGTTCAGAGCGACTGGTGGACGTCGATTGCCAAGTGGCGCGCACGCAACTCGTTTGCCTACAAGGCGAGCAACGACGTGATCATGCCGCAATACGCAATTCAGCGGCTCTATGAGCTGACCAAGGATCGCGACACCTACATCACGACGGAAGTCGGCCAGCACCAGATGTGGGCGGCACAGTTCTACGGTTTCGAGCACCCGAACCGCTGGATGACCTCGGGTGGTCTGGGCACGATGGGTTACGGCTTCCCCGCGGCGATCGGCGTGCAGGTCGCGCACCGCGACAGCCTCGTCATCGATATCGCCGGCGACGCCTCGATCCAGATGTGCATTCAGGAAATGAGCTGCGCGGTCCAGTATAACCTGCCCGTCAAGATCTTCATCCTGAACAACCAGTATATGGGCATGGTTCGCCAGTGGCAGCAGCTCTTGCACGGCAACCGCCTGTCGAATTCCTATACGGAAGCCATGCCCGACTTCGTCAAGCTGGCGGAAGCCTATGGCGGCGTCGGCATTGCCTGCGACAAGCCCGGTGATCTCGACGGCGCGATCCAGGAAATGATCGACGTCAAGCGCCCTGTGATCTTCGATTGCCGCGTGGCGAACCTCGCCAACTGCTTCCCGATGATCCCCTCGGGCAAGGCGCATAACGAAATGCTGCTGCCCGACGAGGCCACGGACGAAGCGGTCGCCAACGCGATCGACGCCAAGGGCCGCCAGCTCGTTTGATGAAAAGGTAGACACTGATATGAACGCACACCTTCAACCCACCGGTTCTGCCTACTTCATCGCCAAGGAAACCCAGGTCGTGGAGAGCCACACGCTCTCCGTGCTCGTCGACAACGAGCCGGGTGTCCTTGCCCGCGTCATCGGCCTGTTCTCCGGCCGCGGCTACAACATCGAAAGCCTCACGGTTTCCGAGACCGAGCATGAATCGCATTTGTCGCGCATCACCATCGTGACGCGCGGCACGCCGAGCGTGCTGGAGCAGATCAAGTCGCAGCTCGAGCGCATCGTGCCCGTTCACCGCGTCGTCGACCTCACGGTCCGCGCCAAGACGATGGGTCAGGAACGGCCGATCGAGCGCGAAGTAGCGCTGGTCAAGGTAACCGGCTCCGGCGAGATGCGCGCGGAAACGCTCCGTCTTGCCGATGCCTTCCATGCCAAGGTCGTCGACGCGACCATTGATCACTTCATCTTCGAGATCACCGGCAAGTCGTCCAAGGTCGACCAGTTCGTGGCCGTCATGAAGCCTCTCGGCCTGTCCGAAGTCTGCCGTACGGGCATTGCCGCTATGAACCGTGGTCCGCAGGGCATGTAAACCTGTGTGCCGATAAAGAAAAAAGGGCCTTGCCGGAGACGGTGAGGCCCTTTTTGTTTCTGCCGCTCAGATCATTTCCAGCGGCCGCTTCCGCGTCGGCGGCGGGAAGGCGTCGTCGAGCAGGCGCAGGTCTTCCGAGGTCAGGCGGATTTCCGAGGCGCGGAAATTGTCGCGCACGCGCTCCGGCGAGCCGGATTTCGGGATGGCGATGACACCGGCCTTGGTGAGCAGGAAGGCGAGCGCCACCTGGGCGGAGCCGACATTGTGGATGCGGCCGATCTCCTCCAGAACGGGATGGCCGAGCAGGCGGCCTTCGTCGAGCGGCGAATAGGCCATGATCGGAATGCCCTGCACCTGGCTCCAGCGCAGGAGATCGAATTCGATGCCGCGGCGCGCGAGATTGTAGAGCACCTGATTGGCGGCCGGACGATGCGGCTCGGCATCTTCC
>NZ_CAMLFY010000035.1 GCF_946479415.1 uncultured Shinella sp.
CGAGCTGGAGCCGGGCATCGAAGGCCTGATCCACATTTCCGAAATGTCCTGGACGAAGAAGAACGTTCACCCCGGCAAGATCCTGTCCACGAGCCAGGAAGTCGACGTGGTCGTTCTCGAAGTCGACCCGACGAAGCGCCGCATCTCGCTCGGTCTCAAGCAGACCCTCGAGAACCCGTGGCAGGCCTTCGCGCACAGCCACCCGGCTGGCACGGAAGTCGAAGGCGAAGTCAAGAACAAGACCGAATTCGGTCTGTTCATCGGCCTCGACGGCGACGTGGACGGCATGGTGCACCTTTCCGACCTCGACTGGAACCGTCCGGGCGAGCAGGTCATCGAGGAATACAACAAGGGCGACGTCGTCAAGGCTGTCGTTCTGGATGTGGACGTCGACAAGGAGCGCATCTCGCTCGGCATCAAGCAGCTCGGCAAGGACTCGGTCGGCGATGCCGCCACGTCCGGCGACCTGCGCAAGAACGCCGTCGTTTCGGCTGAAGTCATCGCGATCAACGATGGCGGCATCGAAGTGAAGCTCGTCAACCACGAAGACCTCACCTCGTTCATCCGCCGCGGCGACCTGTCGCGCGACCGTGACGAACAGCGTCCAGAGCGTTTCTCGGTCGGCCAGACCGTCGACGCGCGCGTCCTGAACTTCTCGAAGAAGGATCGCAAGATCCAGCTCTCGATCAAGGCCCTGGAAATCGCTGAAGAGAAGGAAGCCGTCGCACAGTTCGGTTCGTCCGACTCGGGCGCTTCGCTCGGCGACATCCTCGGCGCGGCTCTGAAGAACCGCGGCAACGCCGAGTAAGCCTTCGCTTACGAAATGAAGAGCCCGCGGAGAGCAATCTCCGCGGGCTTTTTGTTTTGGAATATTGGTGGCTCAGGTCCAGTAGTCGCCGAGCTTCTGGTAGAAGACGAGGCCGGGTTCGAGGACGCCGACCATCTCGGCTGTCTTCTCGCGTCGGCGGGCCATGTCCGGCGTCTCCGGCTCGTTGCCGTCTGCGGCCGTATCGTCCGGATTCTCCTCACCGCTGTCCTGATCGTCGGCCGTGCCGTCCTCATCGTCGGTGGCTTCATCCTCGTCAGCTTCGCGGTTCTCCGACCATTCGAGGTCTTCCTCCGCCGGCAGATAGGGCACGAAGGCGAGTGGAACACCTTCGCGGGCCACCACGGTCGGCAGCGCAAGATCGGGCTGCGCGGCGGCCTGCGTCTGGGCCGTGGCATTTTCCGCAAGGCGTTGGGCGGGGCGGATCTCTTCGGCGAGAACCGGCGCCGGTCGTGCCGGCACGGAGGCCGTTTGCGTCGGATCGGGCCGAAGGCGCGCCATCTCCTCCGGGACGTCGGCGCTCGCCATGTCCACATCCTGTTCGGCGGCTGCGATCGTCTCCGCTTCAGGCTCGGCGACAGGCGGCAATCCGGTCTCTTTCAATTCGGCGTCCGGCGGCAGGACGAAGTCGAGCGGGCGCTCAAGAAGCGTGCGCAGGAACGTCGCCTCCTCGGGCGAGAGATTTTCGACGAGGTGAATGACCGCTTCCGTCAGAAGGGCAGGCGGCAGGTCGCGGGCCACGGCTTGCAGCACGCTGCGCGCCAGGGCCTGGCCGGCGGTGTTGGTGAGCGGCTGCCTTACCGAAGGCTCCTCGCGTCTGACCGTCGTTGAAGCGCTGTCCTCGGGCTCTTGTGCATCGACCTGCTGGGGCTTGGCATTTTCGATCGCGTCCACCAGCGGGTGGTCGTCTGCAAGCGCCGGGACAGGCGCGGTCGTGAGCGGGCGTCCCTCGGGCGTCCGCTGAAGGGCAGGGGTCTCGTTCGGCTGTCGGATAGTCCCGGCAAGCTCAGACCGCGCCGTCGTCGTCGGGTGCGTTTCGGCCTTGCCGGTCGTTTCCACCTTTGCCGCAGTCGCTGCGGTTTCCGTCTTCACTGCGCTTTCGGCTTTTTGGGGCGTCGCTGCTTTTTCGATCTTCCCGGTGGATGCCATCGTTTCAGCCGGTTGGCCGGTCACCGGTCGCGGCTTGCTGCCGCCGTCGAAGTCGAAGACGCGTTTCAGCATGGCCTGCAGGGTGCGGGCATCGCCGCTGAGCAGTTGCGCCATCTGGGCGGCCTGTTGCAGGCTGTGACGGCCGACGACGGCGAGTTGCTGTGCCGTGAGCGCAGCCGGCTTCTGGGCGCTGGCGGTGTGACCTTCGGTCGTGTGGCGATCTTCGGCCGTCAGGTTCGTGGCCAGCAGGGTGGCGAGTTTCTGCGCTTCCGGGCCGTTCGGGTTTCGCACGATTTCCACCAGCGTGCGCGTCGGCACGGCCGACAGGACGGTGCTGATCAGCTTTTCCACGGCCGGGCGCATTTCCGGCGGCAGCTTGGCGATGAGGTCGGCGAGCTTGCGGCCGCTTTCGCCTTCCCGGCCGGGCAAGGTCTTCAAGACGGTCAGCAATGTCTCAAGCAGATCGCGATTGGGGCTTGCCTCGCCGGTGCGGGGCATGTGCTTCAGCAGCGTCTCGATGAGGCGCAGCACGACTTCGGCGCGCAGATTGGCAAGGGCGGCGGCGGAAAGCGGGGGCTTGACGGCGGCATCGACCGCTGCCCCGGCCGCAAGGGCTGGGGTGGGCTGGGTCGTCCCGGTCGTTGGTGCCACGCGCGGCAGCATGCCTGCCTCCTGTTCGCCACCTGCCGATGCGCCGCATCTGCAAGGCTTGCCAATGTTCCATCGTTCGTCGGATGGCGCATCATGCGCGACGCTGCGAGGGGATGCTTTGGCCCGGACGAACCGGGCTCTTTACGCGGAGGCGACGGGTAAACCGGAAGGCACTGAACCGCTTGACTGTGCCGGACCGGTGTTCCCGGGACTCCGAACAACTTCTGGCTCCTACATTTGGCATTTTATGGTTAACGAATTCCTAACGTATTCCAAAGAGCCTCGCAGATGCAGCAAACCTCCCCGGATTGTCCGTTTCGACGGCCCTTGCCCCTTATGCTCAGCTCAAGTAAATCTTGCCCGCACTGTTGGCCGCCGGTGAAGCGGGCCGCGGATGCGGCGGAGACTTTTCGATGAACCTCACCAACCTCATCCTCAACACCGATAGCTACAAGTTCAGCCACTACCTGCAATATCCGCCGGAAACGCGCGCCATCTCGTCCTATGTCGAGGCGCGCGGCCATTCGGACCATGCTGAAGTGCTGTTCTTCGGTCTTCAGATGTTCCTCAAGGAATATCTGTCGAAACCGGTGACCATGCAGGATGTGGATGAGGCCGAGGCGATCGTTACGGCGCATGGCTTGCCGTTCAACCGCGAAGGCTGGACGCATATCGTCAACAAACACGGCGGCTACCTGCCGCTGCTCATCGAGGCGCTGCCGGAGGGCACGCTGGTGCGCCGCGGCGTGCCGGTGGCGCAGGTCGTTAACACGGATCCGGCCTGCTACTGGCTGAGTTCCTATATCGAGACGGCGCTGCTGCGCGCCATCTGGTATCCGAGCACGGTCGCCTCCAATTCTCGCAAGGTGAAGCAGATCATCCAGCCGTTCCTGGAGAAGACCTGCGACGATCCGGCCAGCGTCCTGCCCTTCCGCCTGCATGATTTCGGCGCGCGCGGCACGACCAGCTTCGAACAGGCCGGCATCGGCGGCGCGGCGCATCTCGTCAATTTCATGGGCACGGATACGGTCAGCGCCGTGCTTTATGCGCGCCGCTATTACGGTGCCGACATGGCCGGCTATTCCATTCCCGCCTCCGAGCATTCGACCATGACCTCCTGGGGCCAGGAGCATGAAGCCGAGGCCTATGGCAACATGATCGACAAGTTCGGCGGCAAGGGCCTCTATGCCGTCGTCTCCGACAGCTACGACATCAACAACGCGGTCTCGGAAATCTGGGGCAAAGAGCTGAAGGACCGCGTGCAGGCGGCCGGCGGCACGCTCGTCGTGCGCCCCGACAGCGGCGATCCGGTCGAAACCCCGGTGCAGGTGCTGCGCCAGCTTGCCTATGCCTTCGGCACGCATCTGAACGGCAAGGGCTACAAGGTGCTCGACAACAGCGTGCGCGTCATCCAGGGCGACGGCATCTCGCCCGCCGATATCGGCCTCATTCTCGGCCGGTTGGAGGCCTTCGGCTTCTCGGCGGAAAACATCGCCTTCGGCATGGGCGCGGGCCTGCTCCAGCGCGTCAACCGCGACACCTATTCCTTCGCCATGAAGGCCAATGCACGGCAGGATTCCGCCGGTGTCTGGCACGACGTCTACAAGCGTCCGGCGACCATGAACCTGAAGGCCTCCAAGGCCGGCCGCCAGGCGGTGGTCGAGGGCTATATCGGCCTTGAGGGTGCGCGCGTCGACCAGCTCGCCGGCCGCCGCAACCTGTTGCAGCCGGTCTGGCGCGACGGCAAGCTGCTCGTCGACTGGCATTTCGAAGAGGTGCGCGCCCGCGCGGTGTGAGGTCTTGCCGTTCGGGCTTCGCCGCGCCATCTTGAAGTCCTGACGGAGACGAAAGATGACGGTACGCCCGCCGCAGGCGCTCGCCCCCTCCTTAACCAAGGAGACGGGGCTCAATATCCTCGAATACGAGCTGATGTCGGAGCGGGCGGATTCGCTCGGCCGGCACGGGCTGAGGGTAGAGAAGGCGATCGCGCTGCTCTCGGAGCGTCTTGCCGCCGGCTGCGGCGAGCCGGAGCGCGAAGACCTGTTGAACGACGCGGCCGACAAGGTCTGGGCCTTCTTCATCCAGCGCGAAATGTGCGGCCTGCGCAGCCAGAAGGACGCGATCCGCCGCTACGGCATTCCGCCGGAGGTGATCGCAAGGCTCGGTATCGTCAGGAAGAAGCCGGAAGCTTAAGCCACGAGCTGGCGCGTGATCAGGTCGTAAATCCCGTTGTCGTCGATACGCAGGGCAAAGATTTCCTTCTTTGCGTCCTCCCGCTCATCCTTCTCTCTCGTGCCGGCGGCATCAAGATTGCGCACGGCCTCGCCCGTCGTTTCCGCAGGCGCGTCCTTGTGCGCAAGAAGCGTGTCATCGGGTTTTCCCGACGCCTTTTCAACGGCCTCGGTTGCCTCCGCACCGGAAGCAAGGAGCTGGATCGTATCGACGGCATCCTGTGACGGCTTGGTCCCGGTTTTACCGTCCGTCTTGCCCTTGGCAGTATCCTCATGGGCGCGGCCGATCGCGTCCTGCAAATCCTTGATGTCTTCGAGCTTTTCGCCAGCCTCGAGTTTCTGGATCGTGTCCTCGCGCTCCTTGCGCGTTTCGGCATCCTCGACGCGGGTCGGATCGCGCTTGGTGCGCTCGAGCTTCAGCTCCTCGATCGTCTTGGGGTTCGCGGCGTCTTCCAGGCGCGCGAGCACCTTCTGCATTTCCGGCGTCAGCGCCTTTTCGTCCTTGGCCTTTTCCGCCAGCGCATCCTTCACGCGCCCCGCTTCCTCGCCGTAGGGGTTGCGGATCGCCGCCACGAGATCGCTGGCGCGCAGGCCGAGATCGGTCAGGCCGGTCTTCTTCTCGATCGTTGCCGTATCGGCCGGCAGCTCGCCGCGCTGGCGGGTCAGCATCGCCGAGAGGCGCTGCTCGTAGTCGGCGTCGGCTTCGTCATCGCCCTGTGTAACGCCCGTCGCAAGCGCCAGGCGCGCGACGAGATTGGCGCCAGCATCGTCCGAAGGGCCGCTCATCGCCTGCTTGACGGCATCGAGCGTCGTGCCGAGCGCCCGCAGCGAAACATTGATATCGCTGCCCTTCGAGGGAAGCCCGACGGCATCGACAAGGGTCAGCTGGTCGGCGAGGCGCTGGGCGAAGTTGCGGGCGGTCTCACCCTCCTGCTGGGCGATGCCGAGCGCATCGGAAAAGCGGGAGATCAGCTTGGCGAGCGTGTCGCCGTCCTGAATGCTGTTGCCGAAGAAATGTTCGTTGATGCGGGCATTGGCCTGGCGCGCGGCATCGTCAGGGCGCAGCTGCCCCTGCTGGACGAGGTCGTCCTTCTTGCGGCCGCTGGCCTTTTCCGCTTCCTCGCGCTGGCGGTCCTCGATCGTCGTGACGATCGATTGCAGCGCCGATACGGCGGCGGTGGACTGCGCGCTCTGCAGGGGTGTCAACATGATGGCAACCTCCAGAATCGACCTGAAGGATAGCTGCCCGCCCGTTAACCGGGCGTTAAGCCTGCGCCTACCGGATTTGAGGGGGGCTCGGGCGGTTGCGGCCGGCAGACGATCGTCACCAGCACGAAGCTGACATAGAGCAGCAGATACCACGAGCCAAGCTTGTTAAAGGACACCATGTGCCAGACATGCTGGCCGGGATAGAGCCACACACCCGTCGCCGTGCCGATGTTTTCAGCGATCCAGAGGAAGATGCTGGTGAGGAACGCGGCCAGCACCAGCGGCATCCAGCGCGGCTTCGTCTCCACCGTATAATGGATGCGCACCCGCCCGAAGAGCAGCACGGTGGCGGCAAAGAGCGGAATGCGGATATCGGGCAGGTAGTGGTGCGCGTAGAAATTGGCGTAGATGGCGATCGCCAGCACCGCCGTCGTCCAGAACGGCGGATAATCCGTGAAGCGCATATCGAAGATGCGGATGGCGCGCGCCATGTAGCTGCCGACCGAGGCATACATGAAACCGGAGAACAGCGGCACGCCGCCGATGCGGATCAGCGCCGCCTCGGGATAGGTCCAGGAGCCCATATGGACCTTGAAGATCTCCATGACGGTGCCGACGACATGGTAGATGAGAATGACCTTCGCTTCCTCCAGCGTCTCCATCTTCAAAAGCAGGAACGTGACCTGAATGGCGAGTGCCATCAGGAAGAGCGCGTCATAGCGATGAAGCGGCCAGTCCGGCTGCCAGACGAGCTTGGTGAGGATGATCAGCCCGAGCATCAGCCCGCCGAACAGGCAAGCCCAGGCCTGTTTCAAGCCGAACAGGATGAATTCCGAAAGACCCGGCGGCAAGGCGGCAAGCCGGCCGCGAATGAACCGGCGCAGAGGCTCCAGCGTCGGGCCGGTCTGGTGCTGCTGTCCGTTCTGCACGGCAGGACTCAGCTGTGGGCGAAAATGTCGGTCTCTTCCCAGCCGATGAGATCGAGCTTGGCGCGCGTCGGCAGGAAGGTGAAGCAGGCTTCGGCATGGGCAAGCCGGCCGTCGCGCACGAGGCGGGCCATGAGCTTGTCGCGCAGGGCATGAAGATGCAGCACGTCGGAGGCGGCATATTCGAGCTGTGCCTGCGACAGGGTCTCAGCCGCCCAGTCGGACGACTGCTGTTGCTTGGAAATGTCGACGTCGAGCATTTCCTTGAGATTTTCCTTCAGGCCGTGGCGGTCGGTATAGGTGCGCGTCAGGCGCGAGGCGATCTTGGTACAGAAGACCGGCGTCGTGGTGACGCCGAAGGTGTGGAACAGCACCGCGATGTCGAAACGGCCGTAGTGGAAGATCTTCTGGCGGCTCGGGTCTTCCAGCATCGCGACGAGGTTCGGGGCTTCCTTCTGGCCGGCGGCGATGCGGATGACATCGGCGGAACCGTCGCCGGAGGAGAGTTGGACGACGCAGAGCCGGTCGCGGCGCGGAATGAGGCCGAGCGTTTCCGTATCGATGGCGATCGCCCCCGTATAGCGGGCCGCATCGGCCGCCGAGATGTCACCTTCGTGATACCGGATTGCACTTGCCATGAAAAACCCCATCTAACCAATTGGAATGCTCGCAGGCCTATAGCGCATGTCGCCGGCCGGGGGTATCTCTTTGTGGATTGCGAAAGGCCGGCTGCAGCCGGGTGAAACGATGAAGACACGAGCCACCCTTGCCCTTCTGGCCCTCCTTCTGTCCGCCGCCGGCGGCCAGGCGCAGGTTTTCAAGGACCTGCCCGGCGTGACGCCGAGCGACGCCACCGATGAATACAAGAGTAAGGGGCAGGTGGCCTGCGAACCGACGGTGGGTTATGCGCGCGACCGCGATTTCCGCTGGATGCCGCGCAACATGTATGTCTGCGAACAGAACGGCATAACCGCAAGCGGCACGGCCCTGCCGCCGTCCAGCGTGCGCGCTTTACGCGGCCTGGGGTACTAGTCGCAAGCTCCTCACGCCCGTGCTACCACAGCGTGGACGCATATTCGGAGGAGCCATGACAGACGATACACTGCCGCTGGTGATCAGCGCGCCCGAGCCGCGCACGCTCGATCTCATCTTCACGCCCCAGACCGAGGCGGAACTGCGCCGCACCTATCGCATTATCGAGGCCGATCCTGAAGATATCGCCGGGCTCGGTGATGCCGTACTGTCGGAGGCGCGCTATATCATCGGCCAGCCGCCGCTTTCGGCGGAAACGCTCGGCCGCATGCCCAATCTGCGCGCCATCCTGAATGTCGAGAGCAATCTCCTCAACAACATGCCCTACGAAATCCTGTTTGCCCGCGGCATTCATGTCGTGACGACGGGGCAGGTCTTCGCCGAGCCGGTCGCTGAGCTCGGCCTTGCCATGGCGCTGAACCTGGCGCGCGGCGTGATCGATGCCGATGTCGCCTTTCGTGAGGGTCGCGAACTCTGGGGCGGCGAGGGCAATGCCTCGGCGCGGCTTCTGTCGGGCTCGGAGATCGGCATCGTTGGCTTCGGCGATCTCGGCCGGTCATTGAATCGGGTCCTCACGGGCTTCCGTGCGAAAATCCGCGTCTTTGATCCCTGGCTTCCGCCGTCGATCCTGCGCGAGGCGGGCGTCGAGCCGGCCTCGCTCTCCGAAGTGCTGGGAATGAGCGATTTCGTCTTCGTCGTCGCCTCGGTGACCAGCGAGAACAAGGGTTTTCTCGATGCCGAGGCCTTCGCCGCGATGCGCAAGGGCGCGGCGTTCATCCTGCTCAGCCGGGCCGATGTCGTGGACTTCCCGGCGCTGATGGCGGCGGTGGAGCGCGGCCATATCGTCGCGGCGAGCGATGTCTATCCCGAGGAGCCGCTGCCGGTCGATCATCCGGTGCGCAATCTGAAGGGCTTCGTGCGTTCGGCGCACCGCGCCGGCGCGCTCGACAGCGCCTTCAAGAAGATGGGCGAGATGGTGCTGGAGGATATGGCGCTGATGGATCGCGGCCTGCCGCCGATGCGCTGCAAGCGGGCGGAGCGCGAGACCGTTTCGCGCATGCGCTCCAAGCCGGTGAGCGTCAACTGAAACGAAGAGGCCGTGGCGGGGTCGCCACGGCCTTTTCGGCTTTCTGCGCCAAATCAGGCGCGTTTGATGATCTTGATCAGCACGAGGAGGATCACCGCGCCGAGCGTCGCGTGGATGATCGCGGCAAGGACCCCGCCGCCAAGCGAAAAACCGAGCCGCGGAAACAGGAAGCCGGCAATGAACGCGCCGATGATGCCGATGACGATATTGCCGATGAGGCCAAAACCGAACCCCGAGACGATCAAGCCTGCGAGCCAGCCCGCAATGGCGCCGATGAGGAGGAAAATAAGAATGCTTTCAATGCCCATGGTGTGCTCCCTTTGACAGCATCATGCTGCCACGCCTCAATCTGGCAGCCGTTTTCCGGAAAGCAAGAGGGTTCGAAAACTTCTCCTCGGCGGCTCAGACGATGCCGCCACCACCACTTGCAACCGCTGGCCGTTCACCGGTGACCTTTGCCCGGTAACCGGCCGCCCGATAGGTCGCGACCGGGTCGATAGCCCCTCCGGATTCCAGCCGTGCCATGGCGAGGATCGGCTCGACATCGGTTCGGAAACCGACCTTCAACGTTTCAGACGCCATCAGCGCGTCATTGCCGTCCTGGTAGCCGGCAAGCGCCGTGCGGTCGACGATGAGGCCCTGCGCATAGGCGCGGCAGACCTCGGTAGCGCTGCGCATCAGGCTTTCGATCGGGTCCGTCACATTGTGGCTCTGGTCGAGCATATGCGCCGGCGCGAAGCCCTCGGCCTTGCGCACCTCCGCGTCGACGAGCTCGTTGAAGACGAGGAACAGGCGGTAGGGATCGATGGACCCGGTATCGAGGTCGTCGTCGCCATATTTCGAATCGTTGAAATGGAAACCGCCGAGTTTCTTGAACTGGATCAACCTTGCGACGATCATCTCGATATTGACGTTCGGCGCATGGTGGCCGAGATCGACGAGGCAATAGGCCTTCGGGCCGAGTTCCTGGGCGATCAGGTAATTGCTGCCCCAGTCCTGCACGACCGTCGAATAGAAGGCCGGCTCGTACATCTTGTGCTCGGTGAACAGCCGCCAGTCGCCCGGCAGGCCCTTGTAGATATCCTTCATCGCATCGAGATAACGCTCGAAGCTCTTGGTGAAATTCGCCTGGCCCGGAAAGTTGGTGCCGTCGCCGATCCAAACCGTCAGCGCCTTGGAGCCGAGCGCATTGCCGATGGCGATGCATTCCAGATTATGCTCGACGGCCTGCTGGCGCGTGCCGGCGTTGGCGTGCGACAGCGAGCCGTATTTGTAGGAATGCTCCTGCTGCGGCGCGTCGGAGAAGGTGTTGGAGTTCATGGCGTCGAAGCCGAGGCCAAGGGCGGCACCCCGTTCCTTCAGCTCCTTCAGGTCCGAAACCTTGTCCCACGGAATATGCAGCGAGACGGTGGGTGTGGCGCGCGTCAGTTCCTGGATAACGGCGCAGTCCTCCAGCTTGTCGTAGATATTGCGCGGCTCGCCATCGCCGGGGAAGCGGGCGAAACGCGTGCCGCCGGTGCCGACACCCCAGGAGGGCACGGCGACCGCATAGGCCGCGACCTTGGTCTTCACCGCATCGATATCGACGCCGCGGCGGGCAAGCTGCGCGCCGAGATGCTCATAGTCGCTTTTCAGGTCGGCGATACGTTTGTCGTTCTCGCGCGCCACCACATCCTTGGAAATCATCGTCATCAAGAAATTCCTCAACGGGTGAAGGACTGGGCATTGCCCGCGTCGACATTGACGATGTTGCCGGTCGATTTCGCCGACATGTCGGAGGCGAGGAAGTAGATGGCCTCGGCGATATCCTCCGGGAAGACCGAGAGTTTGAGCATGGAGCGCTCGCGGTAGAGCGCCTCCAGCCCCTCCGTATTCGTCTTGTAGATCGCCGCGCGCTGTTCCTTCCACTCGCCGGACCAGATTTTCGAGCCGCGCAGCACGGCGTCCGGGTTCACCACATTGACGCGGATCTGCTCGGCGGCGCCCTCGAGCGCGAGGCACCGGGCAAGGTGGATTTCGGCGGCCTTGGCCGTGCAATAGGCCGATGCGCCGGGGGAGGCGGCAAGGCCGTTCTTGGAGGCGACGAAGACGACGTTACCGCCCGCTTTCTGGCGGCGGAAGATGCGGAAGGCTTCGCGCGAGACGAGGAAATAGCCGGTCGTGAGGATGCCGATATTCTTGTTCCACAGCTCCAGCGTCGTGTCCTCGATGACGGCGGAGGAGGCGAGGCCGGCATTGGAAACGAGGATATCAAGGCCGCCGAATTCGACCAGCGTATCGGCAAAGCTTTTTGCGACCAGCGCCTCGTCGGTGACGTTCATGGTGACCGAGCGCACGACATCCTTGCCGTAGCGGCCGGCAAGCTCGCTCTGTGCCTCGGCTAGCGCCGCCTCGTCGATATCGGCGAGCACCACGCAGGCGCCCTCCGCCATCAGCCGGTTCGCCGTCGCCTTGCCGATACCACCGGCACCGCCGGTGACCAGCGCGATACGGCCGGCAAGGCTCTTGGGCTTGGGCATGCGCTGGAGTTTCGCTTCCTCCAGCAGCCAGTATTCGATGTCGAAGGCTTCCTGCTCCGGCAGGCCGACATAGTCCGATACACCGGAGGCACCGCGCATGACATTGATGGCGTTGACGTAGAATTCGCCGGAGATGCGCGCGGTCGCCTTGTCCTTGGCAAAGGTGATCATGCCGACGCCCGGCACGAGATAGACGACCGCATTCGGGTCGCGCATGGCGGGGCTATTGGCCCGCTTGCAGCGCTCATAATAGGCCGCATAGTCGGCGCGATAGGCGGCGACGGCCTCATCGAGACCGGCCAGCGTCTTGTCGACATCAGGATTGGCCGGATCGAAATCGACGACCAGCGGGCGGATTTTCGTGCGCAGAAAATGATCGGGGCAGCTCGTGCCAAGCGCCGCGAGCGGGGCAAGGTCCTTTGCCGTGACGAAATCCAGCACGGCGCTGCTGTCGTCGAAATGGCCGACCTTCTTCTCGTCCTTGCTGATCATGCCGCGAATGACCGGCATCAGCTTTTCAGCAACCGCACGGCGCTCGGCCGGTGCCAGAACCGGCTTCACCGCGCCGCCGAAGGCCGGCGCCGTGTTGTTGCCCTCGAACCAGGCGATCGCCTTGTTGATGATCTCGACCGTGGTCTCGTAGCATTCCCTGGCCGTATCGCCCCAGGTGAAAAGGCCGTGGCTTTCCAGTACGAGGCCACGCGCTTTGGGATTTTCCAGGCAGAACTTTTCGAGCCAAAGGCCCAATTCGTAACCGGGGCGCTTCCAGGGTAGCCAGCCTATATCGTCGCCAAAAATCTGTTGCGTCAGTTCGCGGGAGTTCTTCGCGGCGGCAATCGCGATGATTGCGTCGGGATGCATGTGGTCGACATGTTTCTTCGGCACATAGGCATGCAGCGGCGTGTCGATGGAGGCGGCGCGCGGGTTGAGGTTGAAGGTGCAGTGGGGGAGATAGCCCACCATCTCGTCCTCGTGCTCGAGGCCGCGATAGAGGCCCTTCAGCGCGTTCAGCTTGTCCATGTAGAGCGTGGCAAAGCCGTCCATCTTGATCGTGCCGACGTCTCCGCCGGAGCCCTTGACCCAGAGCACCTCGACATCGCCGGCGCCGAGCGGATCCTTCTCGATGACCTTCGCCGAGGTGTTGCCGCCGCCGTAATTGGTGATGCGCTTGTCGGAGCCGAGCAGGTTGGAGCGATAGAGCAGGCGTTCGGGCTCGCTCATGGCCGACGCCTTGGCGTCATCCCACAGGTTTGCAAGGCGAGCGCCCTGGTTCTTGTCCAGCATCGGCATTTCCTCCCGGTATTTTCTCGTGGCAGCACCTGGCGCGGCGCTCGACGGCATGCTTTCAGATCACACGGGATTTTTGCCGATGTCAATCAGAAACGCTCAAAAACAATCATATTGCACTGCACAATGAAAAAATATGATTGATTGTGATTGACAGTGCGCGATCCTGATGGAAGCATTGCGAGCACTGGAGGAGCCATGCACGAGAAGGAAAGACATCGGATCATTCTGTCCGCGGTTCAGGAGAAGCCGGTCGTGACCGTGCCTGAGCTCGTGGACCTGACGGACAGTTCCGAGGCGACGATCCGCCGCGATATCGCGGCGCTGCATGTGCAGAAGAAGCTGCGCCGGGTGCGCGGCGGGGCGGAGGCCCTGCATCCCCCGCAGTTCGTCGGCCTTGCCGGCCGGCCCTTCACGGTCAACGAGACGTTGAACACCCGCCAGAAGCAGGCGATCGCCAAGGAGGCGGTGGCGCTTTGCGAAGACGGCGATCCGATCATCATCAACGGCGGCACGACCACCTTCCAGATGGTGCACTTCCTGACCAACCGCCGCATGCAGGTCTTCACCAACTCGTTCAACATCGCCGAGCACCTGCTGAAGCATTCGAAGAACACGATCATGCTGTCCGGCGGCACGATCTACCGCGAGCAGAACATCGTACTCAGCCCCTTCGACAATGACGTGACGCGCAATTTCTATGCGCGCCGCATGTTCATGGGCGCGCAGGGTATCGGCCCGCTCGGCCTGATGGAGGCCGATCCGCTGCTCATCCAGGCCGAGCAGAAGCTGATCGACCAGGCCGACGAGCTCGTCGTGCTGGTCGATTCCACCAAGTTCCGCAAGCGCTCCAGTCTCATTCTCTGCGGCTTGAAGCGCATTGCCACCGTCATCACGGATTCGGGCATCGAGGACAGGGACGCCGCGATGTTGGAGGAGGCCGGGGTCAACCTGATCGTCGCGAACGTTCAGGCGGGCGCCAAATCGGAGACTGCATCCTCATCGGCATGAGGCCGGAGGGTTGATTTTTCACTGGGAGGAAATGACGTGAAAATTCTGAAAACCTTACTTGTGACGGCGGCCGTTTCGGTCGCGATGATGGCGACCGCGCAGGCGGAAACCAAGAAGATCGCGCTTGTCGTGAAGGCGCTCGGCATCGGCTTCTTCGAAGCCGCCAACAAGGGCGCGCAGGAAGCCGCCAAGGAACTCGGCGATGTCGAGGTCATCTATACCGGCCCAACGACGACGACCGCCGAAGGCCAGATAGAGGTGATCAACTCGCTGATCGCCCAGAAGGTCGACGCCATCGCCGTTTCGGCAAACGACACCAACGCGCTGGTACCGGCCCTCAAGAAGGCCATGGACCGCGGCATCAAGGTCATCTCCTGGGATTCGGGCGTCGCCCCTGAAGGCCGCATGATGCACCTCAACCCGTCGTCGAACCCGCTGATCGGCAACATGATCATCAAGCTTGCCGCCGACAACCTGCCTGATGGCGGCGACGTCGCGGTGCTCTCTGCCACCGCCACCTCGACCAACCAGAACGTCTGGATCGAGGAAATGAACAAGGTGCTGGGCAACTACAAGGGCATCAATGTCGTGGCGACCGTCTATGGCGACGACCTGGCCGACAAGTCCTATCGCGAGACGCAAGGCCTCATCCAGTCGCATCCGAACCTGAAGGCGATCATCGCACCGACCTCCGTCGGCATCGTCGCTGCCGCCCAGGCCGTCACCGACGCCGGCAAGATCGGCCAGATCAACGTCACCGGCCTCGGCCTTCCCTCGGAAATGGCTGGCCATGTGAAGTCGGGCGCCTCCAAGTCCTTCGCGATCTGGAACCCGATCGATCTCGGCTACTCCGCCACGATGATCGCCAACGACCTGATCGGCGGCGCGGAGGCCAAGCCCGGCGCCGAGCTGAAGATGGGCCGCATGGGCGTAGTCAAGCTCGACGACAAGAACGAAGGCGCCATGGCCGATCCGTTCATCTACGATGCCAAGAACGTCGAGGAATTCGCCAAGATCTTCTGATCTTGCGGACATGAAAAGACCCCCTCTGCCTGCCGGCATCTCCCCCACAAGGGGGGAGAAAGCAAGAGGCCTGCTCACTGCCTGATTTGGGCGTTGAAAGGGCCGCAGGTTAAGCCCCTCCCCCTTGTGGGGAGGGGTTGGGGAGGGGCTTTCATTCAAACGATTGCCCGAACTCGCGGTGGACGAAAACTTGCTGCAGGACACGACCATATCGCGGACCAGGCCCGCCGTCGCGCTCGAGGGGATCTCGAAATCCTTTCCCGGCGTGCGCGCGCTGTCGGACGTTTCGCTCTCGCTCTATCCCGGCTCGGTGACGGCGCTGGTCGGCGAGAACGGCGCCGGCAAGTCGACGCTGGTGAAGATCCTCACCGGCATCTACCAGCCCGACGAGGGCACCATCCGCGTCGATGGCGCAGAGACCTATTTCCCCACCGCCAATGCCGCCGCGAAGGCGGGCGTGACGGCGATCCATCAGGAGACCGTGCTGTTCGACGAGCTGTCGGTCGCGGAAAACATCTTTCTCGGCCATGCGCCGCGCGGCAGCTTCGGCCTGATCGACTGGAAGAAGATGAATGCCGATGCCCGCGCGCTGCTCACGCGCGTCGGCGCCGATCTCGACCCGTCGATCCGCCTGCGCGACCTCGGCATCGCCAACAAGCACCTCGTTGCCATCGTCCGCGCGCTCTCCATCGATGCGCGTGTCGTCATCATGGACGAGCCCACGGCGGCGCTGTCGCACAAGGAGATCCACGAGCTTTACGAACTCGTCGACCGGCTGAAGGCCGATGGCAAGGCGCTCCTCTTCATCTCCCACAAGTTCGACGAGATCTTTCGCATCGCCGACCGCTACACCGTCTTCCGCGACGGGCGCATGGTGGGCGAGGGGCTGATCTCGGAGACCACGCAGGACGACCTGGTGCGCCAGATGGTCGGCCGGGATGTCGGGCAGGTCTTTCCCAAGCAGGAGGTCGCCATCGGCGAGCCGGTGCTGACAGTCTCCGGCTATCGTCACCCGACGGAATTCGAGGACATCAATTTCGAGCTGCGCCGCGGCGAAATCCTCGGCTTCTACGGCCTTGTCGGCGCCGGTCGCTCGGAATTCATGCAGTCGCTGATCGGCATCACCAAGCCGTCCGCCGGCGCGATCAAGCTGGATGGTCAGATCAAGGTCATCCGCTCGCTGGCCGAAGCCATCGAAGCCGGCATCGTCTACGTACCGGAAGAGCGTGGCCGCCAGGGCGCGATCATCGGCCTGCCGATCTTCCAGAACGTCACGCTGCCCTCGCTGTCGCGCACCTCGCGCTCCGGTTTTTTGCGCATGGCGGAAGAATTCGCTTTGGCGCGGGAATATACCGCGCGGCTCGATCTGCGCGCCGCTTCGCTCGATCAGGACGTCGGCACGCTCTCCGGTGGCAACCAGCAGAAGGTCGTCATCGCCAAATGGCTGGCGACCCGGCCGAAGGTCATCATCCTCGATGAACCGACCAAGGGCATCGACATCGGCTCCAAGGCCGCTGTACACGCCTTCATGAGCGAGCTTGCCGCCTCCGGCCTCAGCGTCATCATGGTCTCCTCGGAAATCCCTGAAATCATGGGCATGGCCGACCGCGTCATCGTCATGCGCGAGGGCCGCATCGCCGGCCGCTTCGAGCGCGCGGACCTGACGGCCGAAAAACTCGTGCGCGCCGCCGCCGGCATTCAGGAGGCCGCGTGATGAAGCTTCTCCTTAAAAATCGCGAAATGCTGCTGGTCGTCGCGATTATCGCGCTGCTTGCGCTGATCGCAGTCCGCTTCCCGCCCTTCGTGGCGCCGGGCAATCTCGCCAATGTCTATAATGACACGTCGATCCTCATCATCCTCGCGCTCGGCCAGATGGCCGTCATCCTGACGCGCTGCATCGATCTGTCGATGGCTGCTAATCTTGCGTTGTCGGGCATGGCGGCGGCCATGCTGAACGCCGCCTTTCCCGGCCTGCCGGTGCCGCTGATCATCCTCGTCGCCGTAGGTCTCGGCGCGTTGCTCGGCTCGATCAACGGCCTGCTCGTATGGAAGCTCGATATCCCGCCGATCGTCGTGACGCTCGGCACGCTCACCATCTACCGTGGCCTGATCTTCCTTCTGTCCGGCGGCGCCTGGATCAACGCGCACCAGATGAGCGATGCCTTCAAGGCCCTGCCGCGCGCCAGCATTTTAGGCTTCCCGCTGCTCTCCTGGCTGTCGCTGGTCATCATCGCCATCATGGTCGTCGTGATGCGCCGCACGCCGCTTGGCCGCGCCTTCTTTGCGCTCGGCGGCAATCCCCATGCGGCCGTCTATACCGGTATCGACGTCGGCCGCACGCGCTTCCTCGCCTATTGCCTGTCGGGCACGCTGGCCGGCCTTTCGGGTTATCTATGGGTCTCGCGCTATGCCGTCGCCTATGTCGATATCGCCGCTGGTTTCGAGCTCGATATCATCGCGGCCTGCGTCATCGGCGGCGTGTCGATTGCCGGCGGCATTGGCTCGGTCGGCGGCGCGGTGCTTGGCGCGCTGTTCCTCGGTGTCATCAAGAATGCGCTGCCCGTCATCAACATCTCGCCCTTCGCCCAGATGGCCATCTCGGGCACGGTCATCATCATTGCCGTCGCGGTGAATGCGCGTGCCGAAAAGCGCAAGGGCCGGGTCATTCTCAGGAAAGCGGAGGCCGCCCATGGCTGACGTCCAGACAATCACGCGCCACATTCCCGACCGGCTGGAAAGTCGCGGCGCGCGTCTCATCAAGAGCTGGGAGACGCTGCTGGTCGCCGTGGCGCTGGCGATCTTTCTCGTGAACTCCTTTGCCTCACCCTATTTTCTCGATCCGTGGAACCTGTCGGACGCGACCTTCAACTTCACCGAAAAGGCGATGATCGCCTTCGCCATGGCGCTGGTCATCATATCAGGCGAAATCGACCTCTCCGTCGCCTCGATCATCGCGCTCACCTCGACGGTGATGGGCTATGCCGTGCAGCTCGGCTTCGATACGCCCGCCTTGGTCATGATCGGCCTTGCGACCGGTCTCCTCTGCGGCGCCTTCAACGGCCTGCTCGTCACCGGCCTCGGCCTGCCCTCCATCGTCGTCACTATCGGCACGATGAGTCTTTTCCGGGGCCTCTCCTTCCTCATCCTCGGCGATCAGGCCTTTACCGGCTATCCAGCCAGCTTCTCCTGGTTCGGCCAGGGTTATGTCTGGTGGGTCTTCTCCTTCGAATTCTGCCTCTTCGTGGCGCTCGCGGTGATCTACGGCGTCGTGCTGCACAAGACGAATTTCGGCCGTGCCGTCTATGCCATCGGTAATAACCAGACCGCCGCGCTGTTTTCCGGCGTGCGTGTCGGCCGGGTGAAATTCGTGCTCTTCCTCTTGACCGGCCTGATGGCGGCCATCGCCTCGATCTGCCTGACGGCCCGCCTCGGCTCAACGCGCCCCTCCATCGCGCTCGGCTGGGAGCTGGAAGTGGTGACGATGGTCGTGCTGGGCGGCGTCAACATCCTCGGCGGTTCCGGCACCATTCCCGGCGTTGTGCTGGCCGCCCTCATCATGGGCATGGTGACCTTCGGTTTCGGCCTGCTCAACGTGCCCGGCATCGTCATGTCGATCTTCATCGGCCTGCTGCTGATTTCGGTGATCGCGCTGCCGATCGTCTATCGCCGCTTTCGTGGCCGCAGGAGCCATTGAGCCATGGAGAAATATGCGTTTCGCATGCGGCTCAATCCCGGCTGCGCGGCCGAATACAAAGCGCGGCACGATGCGATCTGGCCGGAACTCTCAGCGCTCCTCAAGGAGGCCGGCGTCTCCGACTACTCCATCCATCTCGACGAGGAGACGAACCTGCTCTTCGGCGTGCTCTGGCGGCGCGACGACCACACCATGGCCGATCTGCCAAACCATCCCGTCATGAAACGCTGGTGGGCGCATATGGCCGATATCATGCAGACGAAGCCGGACAACGAGCCTCTCGCCGTGCCGCTCGTCACCGTCTTCCATATGGATTGAGCCGATGAAGACCATTGCCGTCATCGATATCGGCAAGACGAATGCCAAGGTCGTGCTGGTCGATGGCGAGAGCTTTCGCGAGGTCGCAGCGCGCACCATGCCGAACGGCGTGGTCAACGCCGCACCCTATCCGCATTTCGATACGGAAAAGCTCTGGGCCTTCATCGTCGAGAGCCTCGCCGCGCTGAACAGCGAACGCCCGATCGACGCCATCGCCGTCACGACCCATGGCGCGACCGCTGCCCTGGTCCGTGAAGACGGCAACCTTGTCCTGCCGGTGCTGGACTACGAGCATGAAGGCCCGCAGGAGGCTGCGGAGGCCTATCGAAAAATCCGTCCGCCCTTCGCCGAGAGCGGCACGCCGATCATGCCGATGGGCCTCAATGCCGGCCTGCAGATTTATTGGCAGTCAAAGCGTTTCCCAGAAGCCTTCGGCAGAACGCGCCACATCCTCATGTATGCACAATACTGGTCCTTCCGCCTGACCGGTGTGGCCGCCAGCGAGGTCACCTCGCTTGGCTGCCATGCTGATCTCTGGGAACCCCTGAGCGGCCGCTTCTCCAGCCTCGTGAAAGACGAGGGCTGGACGGACCTGATGCCGCCGGTGCGCAAGGCGGGCGATGCGCTCGGTCCGATCCGCGCTGACATCGCGGCCGCGACGGGTCTCAGGCCCGACGTACCGGTCCATTGCGGCATTCACGATTCCAACGCCTCGCTTTTGCCCTATGTGCTGACGCGCAAGGCGCCCTATGCGGTGGTTTCCACCGGAACCTGGGTCGTGGTCATGGCGATCGGCGCAAAACCTGTCGCCCTGGACGAGGCGCGCGACACGCTGATCAATGTCAACGCACTCGGTGATCCCGTGCCATCCTCCCGCTTCATGGGCGGCCGGGCGTTTTCGATGCTTGGTGGCAAGTCCGGCGATCTCCCGGCCTCCGCCATCGCCGCCGTGCTGGATCGCGACGCCATGCTGCTGCCGTCGATGCCGGAGAAATCCGGACCCTATCCCGGCCGCAAGGCGCGATGGACCGTTCCGCGCGAAGCCTTGAGCGACGACGAGGCACAGGCCGTGATCGCCTTCCACCTCGCGCTGATGACGACGACCTGCCTTGATCTCATCGGCGCGGATGGTCCCGTCATCGTCGAGGGACCGTTTGCGGCCAACAGGGCTTTCCTGATGATGCTGGGGGTGGCGACGGGCCGCGAGGTGCTGGCCGGCGGCAGCGCGACGGGCACGAGCATCGGCGCCGCCTGCCTTGCGGCAGGGAGCGCCCCGGAGCCGGCGCTTGTGTGGATTGCGGACGGTTTGCCACCGCGCGCGGCGGCTTATGCGGCGCGCTGGCGCGCGCTTGCCGACAAGGGATGATCCCGGCCGCCTGCGGGACTTAGAACACCCGCGCCTTGGCCGGTGTGCGGTCCGCGTCGATATCGAGAAGAAGATAGATGGCTGCGAGTGTTGCGGAAGCAATCACGGTAGCGCCCAATGCCAGAACAATCATTGCTCTTTCCCTCTGACATCATTGTCAGGACATGGCGGCACCCTACGCGCGCGAGCTTGCGTGTAGCTGACGTTACGGCGGTTCGTTTTAATTTTAGCGAACTCAGAAGCAAGCTATAAATTATTAACCTTCAGGCAAGGAATTAACCATAAACATTGCTCTACACGTCGGAATGGGAAATTCGCCATTTCTCACCCAGGCATGATGCCGACCCGCCGTACCGGATCAGAGCCGGTATTCGAGTTTCACAGAATTTGATCATGGATCAATGGGTGGCCGCGCCTGTGCCGGATTTCCGGCAGCGCACCGCTCGTGAGCACGGCTTGGGTCACCAACCTCTCCTCCATGCGAAAATTCGATCGGTCGCCCCTTCGGGCAACCGGGCATCGTTGGTTTGGGAGCATACTGGTGCAGGAAATGCCGGCAGAAAACGCTCGAACGGGACAGGCAGCCAGCCTGCGCGACCGTTTGCGTTTTGCCGGCGTCGAAGCGGCCCAGGGCGAAACGCTCCGCCGCCACCGCCAGACGCTCGAACGGCATGTCGAAACGGCGCTGCGCGATCTCTTCCAGCGTTTCCAGACCTTTCCCGATGCCGCCCGCCACTTTCAGAGCGAGCGCCAGATCGACCGCCTGCACGACCTCCAGAGCTCCCACTGGAGCGTCCTGACCGACGCGCGCTTCGACGGCCTCTATGCCGAGCGGGTCAAGATCCTCTCCGACAGCGAAAGCCAGATGGGCCTCGACCCGCGCTGGCGCATCGCCGGCCATTCGGTCGTCGTCGAAACGGTCGTTTCCGGCCTGATCGAGGAATACTGGCCGAAATCCATCCTGCCCGGCGCCGGCAAGGCGCGCCGCAAGGAACTGACCGAGCTCGTCTCCGCTTTCATCCGCACCGCCATGGTCGATGCGGAAATCGGCGTTTCGCTGCGCTTCAACGAACTGCGCCACGCCCATGGCCGGGCGCTGGGCGAACAACGCCGCGAAGACCGCGCCGAACTCGACCGCGTCTTCGGCGAGACGATCCGCAGCCTCTCTGCCCTCGATTTTTCCGCCCGCGTCTCCGGCGAGATGCCCGAGGCGTGGCGCGACATGGCCGACACGCTGAACGGCGCGCTCGACGAGATTCAGAAGCACCTGGCTTCCGCCGCTGATCGCGCCATGGAAAGCGACCGCCTCGTCGGCACGCTTGCGTCCGGTGCCGGCAGCCTTTCGGCCCGTTCGGCCGAGCAGTCGGCAAGCCTCATCGAAACCGCCAATGCGCTCGGCGCCATCGTCGGGCGTGTGCGCCAGACGCTTGATGAGACCCGCAAGGCCCAGTCCGCTGCGCTTGCGACGCAGGATTCGGTGACGCAGAGCGGCAATATCGTCGGCGAAGCCATGTCGGCGATGGCCGATATCGAGGCGTCGGCGGAAAAGATCGGCCAGATCATCGGCGTCATCGACGAAATCGCTTTCCAGACCAACCTGCTTGCGCTCAATGCCGGCATCGAGGCGGCCCGCGCCGGCGATAGCGGTCGCGGCTTTGCGGTCGTCGCACAGGAGGTGCGGGCACTCGCCCAGCGCTCTGCGGACGCGGCGCGTGAGATCAAGCAGCTCGTCACCAGCACCAAGTCGCAGGTCGAGACCGGCGTCGAGCATGTTCATCGCACGCAGGATGCGATCGGCAACATCGTGCGCCAGGTCGAGGGCATTAACAACGCCATCACCGGCATCGTTCGCGAAAGCGCCGTCGATGCCGAAGGGCTCGATGGCGTCACGGCCGAGATCGGCCGTACCAGCCGCGCGCTGGAAGCGGATGCATCGGATGCCGGCCGCATAGGCGCGGCAGGGCAGGACCTTCACACCGTCATCCTCGAACTCGGCCGCACGATCCGCGAATTCCGCGTTGCCGCGCAGCGTGATGCCCGCCCGGTCCGCACGGCTCCGGTGATGCCGCGCGCTGTTGCAGAGCCTGTGGCGACGGA
This sequence comes from uncultured Shinella sp., assembly GCF_946479415.1. Next base: position 22,427 of record NZ_CAMLFY010000035.1, read on the forward strand.
TGCCGCTCCCCTCGATTTCCTGACGGCGCGTGCCGTCGGCTTTGGAGGGTGAGATGGCGAAGCGGCAGCCCAGACACTGGTTCTCCACGACGCGCAGCCTGGCTTCGGAAGACGGCCTGCCGCCCGCGCCGAACGGGGGAACGATGACCTCAGACAGACGCAGCCCCCGAAACTGGCTCATACAAGGAACCCGGTAATGGCGAGCAAGAAAGCCGCTCAGAAAAGTTTAAGCCTTGCCCCCGTGCTCGATCTCAACGAGGCGACGGCGCTGCACCAGCAGCTCATGGGCCTCAAGGGCAACCCGCTGGTCATCGACGCCTCGGCGGTCGAGCGGGTCGGCGCGCTCTGTGCCCAGGTTCTGATGGCCGGCGCCAAGAGCTGGGAGGAGGAAGGCAAGCCTTTCACCTTCGGCAAGGTTTCCGACCCTTTCATGAAGACAATGCAACTTATCGGCGTGAATATTGATCACTTGCTGGCACAGGAGGCTGGGCAATGAAGAAAAAAGTTTTGACCGTGGATGATTCCCGGACAATCCGGAACATGCTTCTCGTGACCCTCAACAATGCGGGTTTCGAGACGATCCAGGCGGAAGACGGCGTCGAGGGCCTCGAAGTCCTCGAGAATGCCAATCCCGACGTTATCGTCACCGATATCAACATGCCGCGCCTCGATGGCTTCGGCTTCATCGAAGGCGTGCGCCGCAACGAGAAGTTCCGGGCGATCCCGATCCTCGTTCTGACCACCGAAAGCGATGCCGAGAAGAAGAACCGCGCCCGTCAGGCCGGTGCGACGGGCTGGATCGTCAAGCCCTTCGATCCGACCAAGCTGATCGACGCAATCGAGCGCGTTACCGCCTAATCCCTCAGCCAGGATTACTCCCGATGGATATGAACGAAATCAAAGAGATCTTTTTCCAGGAATGCGAGGAGCAGCTCGCCGAACTGGAATCCGGTCTTTTGAAGCTGAACGACGGGGATCGCGACCCGGAAACGGTCAACGCCGTGTTCCGTGCCGTGCATTCGATCAAGGGCGGTGCCGGTGCATTCGGCCTCGATGACCTCGTTTCCTTCGCCCATGTGTTCGAGACGACACTGGATTGCGTTCGATCCAATAAGCTGGAGCCGACCCAGGATGTCCTGAAGGTCATGCTGAAGTCCGCCGACGTTCTGGCGGACTTGACCAATGCGGCACGCGACGGCGGAAGCGTCGACGAAGCGCGCAGCCGTACCCTGATCCGCGAGCTGGAAGCGCTCGCTCATGGCGAGGCTCCGGCCGCCGCCGAAGCTCCGGCCCCGAAGCCCACAGCCGTTGCTCCTAAGACGGCCGCCCCCGCACCGGCGCCGGTGGTGGTTGAAAAGCCTGCCGTCAATGACGAAGGCTTCCAGCCCATCCCCTTCTCCTTCGGCGATTTCGACGAAGAGCCGGCCGGCCACTACGTGCCGACCATCCAGATCGCCTTCAAGCCGAAGAAGGACCTCTACGCCAAGGGCAACGAAGCTGTCCTCCTGCTGCGCGACGTCTCTCGTCTTGGCGAGATGAGCGTCTACTGCGACATGGACGCTCTGCCCACGCTCGACAAGATGAATCCGGAGGAAGCCTATTTCTCCTGGAAGATCTCTGTCACCACCGAAAAGGGCGAGGACGGCGTGCGCTCCGTCTTCGAATTCGCCGAGTGGGATTGCGATCTCGATATCCAGACCATCGAGGAGGAAATCGTCGGTGAGGTGACGGAAAACGAAGAGCAGCCGATGCAGCCGGTGCCCTTCGACCTGTCGATGCTCGACGAAGGTGCGTCCGCAGCCGGTGACGAGCCGATCATCGAAAGCGACGCTGCGGCTGCCGTTGCCGCCGCGGAAACCGCCACCAAGGTTGCGCAGGCCGCAAGCCGCGCTGCCGACAACAAGGCGGCATCCGCTGCCGCCTCGGCCGCAAGTGCCGCCCAGGCCAACCAGGCCGCTGCCGCCGGTCAGACGATCCGCGTCGATCTCGACCGCGTCGATCGCCTGATCAACCTCGTCGGCGAGCTCGTCATCAACCAGGCGATGCTCTCGCAGAGCGTAGTCGAGAACGACACCAACGGCACGTCCTCGATCAATATGGGTCTCGAAGAGCTGCAGCAGCTCACCCGCGAGATCCAGGATTCGGTCATGGCCATCCGCGCGCAGCCGGTGAAGCCGGTCTTCCAGCGCATGGCCCGTACCGTCCGCGAAATCGCCGACATCACCGGCAAGTCGGTCCGCCTCATCACCGAAGGCGAGAACACCGAAGTCGACAAGACCGTCATCGACAAGCTCGCCGAGCCGCTGACGCACATGATCCGCAACGCGGTCGACCACGGCCTCGAAATGCCGGAGAAGCGCGAAGCCCTCGGCAAGAACCCGGAAGGCACGGTTCGCCTGACGGCAAAGCATCGTTCGGGCCGCATCGTCATCGAACTGGCCGACGACGGCGCCGGCATCAACCGCGAGAAGGTGCGCCAGAAGGCCATCGACAACGACCTGATCGCGGCCGATGCCAACCTGTCGGACGAGGAAATCGACAACCTGATCTTCCACGCCGGCTTCTCCACCGCCGACAAGGTGTCGGACCTGTCCGGCCGCGGCGTCGGCATGGACGTCGTCAAGCGCTCGATCCAGGCGCTCGGCGGTCGCATCTCGATCTCCTCGAAGCCCGGCCAGGGCTCCGTCTTCACCATGAGCCTGCCACTGACGCTCGCCGTCCTCGACGGCATGGTGGTCACGGTCGCCGGCCAGACGCTCGTCGTGCCGCTCACGGCCATCGTCGAGACGCTGCAGCCGGAAGCCTCGGCCATCCATTCCTTCGGCGCCTCGCAGCGGCTCATCTCGATCCGCAACTCGTTCTGCCCGCTGGTGGATGTCGGCCGGATCCTCAACTTCCGCGCCACGCAGGCCAATCCGATGGATGGCGTGGCCCTCCTCGTCGAATCGGAAGGCGGCGGCCAGCGCGCCCTCATGGTCGATGCGATCCAGGGCCAGCGTCAGGTCGTCATCAAGAGCCTGGAGGCGAACTACACCCACGTGCCGGGCATCGCCGCCGCGACCATCCTCGGCGACGGGCGCGTGGCCCTCATCCTGGACGTCGATGCGGTGGTTGCCGCCTCGCGCGGCCAGTCGCTGAGACAAGATATCTCGCTTGCTGCCACCGGTTGATAGTCAATGACATATGCGGTCAACAATCTCAGTCACGGACGCGAACTGATCGCCTTCAGGATCGGCGATCAGGAGTTTTGCGTGAACATCATGTCGGTCCGGGAGATCCGTGGATGGACCCCGGCGACATCGATGCCGCACGCGCCTTCCTACGTGCTGGGTGTGATCAACCTGCGCGGCGCCGTCCTGCCGATCGTTGACCTGTCGCTGCGCCTCGGCATGAAACCTGCCGAGCCGACCGTTCGCCACGTCATCATCGTCGCCCAGGTCGGAACGAAGGTGGTGGGCCTGCTCGTCGATGCGGTTTCCGATATCCTGACCTTGACCGAAGACAACATGCAGCCGACGCCCGACATCGCCCATGAGGCGGCAAAGGCCTATGCCCGCGGCATCCTCGCCATCGAGGGCCGCATGATCTGCCTGATCGAACTCGATGCCCTGTTCCCGCATTCGGAAAGCGAAGCCGCATGACCTATTCCCCGGCCATCGATAGCAGACAGTCTCCGGACGAGTGCCTTGCCAGCGGCGAATACCCGCTGACCCGCAAGGACCTTTCCGAGATTGCGGCCATGATCTATGCGGACGCCGGCATCTACCTCAACGAGACCAAGGCCTCGCTCGTCTATTCGCGCCTGTCGAAACACATCCGCCAGCTTGGCCTCAAGGGATTTCGCGAATATTGCGCGCTCGTCTCTTCTCCCGCCGGCGCGGCGGCGCGCAAGGAAATGCTGTCGCACCTGACGACGAATTTCACGCGCTTCTTCCGCGAAAACCACCACTTCGACCATCTGAAGAGCGACGTGCTGCCGGATCTGCTTGCCCGTGCCCGCAATGGCGGCCGGGTGCGCATCTGGTCGGCCGCCTGTTCGGACGGGCAGGAGCCCTATTCGATCGCGCTCACCGTTCTCTCGATGATGCCGAATGTCGCGGACTACGATTTCCGCATTCTCGCGACGGATATCGATCCGAAGATCCTGGCGATCGCCCGCGCGGGGGCCTATGACGCCAACGCGCTGGAAACCGTCAATCCGGCCATGCGCAAGCAGTTCTTCCGGGAAGTGGATGCCGGCGGCCGCCAGAAATGGCAGGTCGATGATCGGGTGAAGAAACTCATCACCTACAATGAGCTGAACCTGATGGCCCAGTGGCCGTTCAAGGGACCGTTCGACGTCATCTTCTGCCGCAACGTCGTCATCTATTTCGACGAGCCGACGCAGATGAAGATCTGGTCACGCTTCGCCGGCATGCTCGGCGACAACGGACATCTCTATATCGGTCACTCCGAGCGTGTCTCGGGCGAGGCCAAGAACCAGTTCGACAATATCGGCATCACGACCTACCGCTACACCGGCAAGCAAAGGAGGGGCGCATAATGGCACCAGCGCGCGTACTCGTCGTCGACGACTCGCCGACCATGCGCGGCCTCATCACGGCCGTGCTCAATTCCGATCCAGACGTCAACGTCATCGGCCAGGCCGGCGACGCCATGGAAGCCCGCAACGCCATCAAGCAGCTCAATCCCGATGTCGTGACGCTGGATATCGAGATGCCGAACATGAACGGGCTCGAATTCCTCGACAAGATCATGAAGCTCCGGCCCATGCCGGTCATCATGGTTTCGACGCTCACCCATCGCGGCGCCGAGGCATCGCTGATGGCGCTGGAAATCGGCGCCTTCGATTGCGTCGGCAAACCGCAGCCGGGTGATGCCCGCCCGTTCGGCGACCTTGCCGAAAAGGTGAAGGCCGCCGCCCGTTCGCAGCGCCGGTTCCAGGCCGAGCCGCCGCCGCTGGCGCCGACCTCCACCAGCCTCAATTCCGCCGCCGCCTACAAGCCGGGCCGCCGGGTCATTGCCATCGGTTCCTCGACCGGCGGCGTCGAAGCGCTGATCGCGGTGTTGCAGAAATTCCCGGTCAATTGCCCGCCGACCGTCATCACGCAGCACATGCCGCCGACTTTCACCAAGAGCTTCGCCGAGCGGCTGAACCGTCTCTGCGCGCCCGTGGTGCAGGAAGCGACTGACGGTGCGCGGCTCGAGATCGGCAAGATCTATCTGGCGCCGGGCGGTGACCGCCACCTCCAGATCACCAATCCGCATGCGCCATGCTGCCGGTTGATCGAGCGCGACCCGGTCAACGGTCATCGTCCTTCGGTGGATGTGCTGTTCGACTCGGTGGCCGAGCTTGCCGGCCGCAACGCCGTCGGCGTCATCCTCACCGGCATGGGCCGGGATGGCGCGAGCGGCCTTCTGAAAATGCGCCATGCAGGGGCGCGGACCATCGGCCAGAACGAAAAAACCTGCGTCGTATATGGAATGCCGAGAGTGGCTTTCGAGCTGGGAGCCGTCGAACACCAGTTTCCGCTCTCCTCCATTGGGGAGGAAATCTTGAAGATCACTGCGGCCCGTAGAGAAGGGAGCGAATAATGTCTATCGCTGAAAAAATCAAAGTCCTCATCGTCGATGATCAGGTGACCAGTCGCCTTCTGCTGGGTGACGCCCTGCAGCAGCTCGGCTTCAAGCAGATCACGGCAGCCGGCGACGGTGCGCAGGGCATGGCCATCATGTCCCAGCAGCCGCATCATCTTGTCATCTCCGACTTCAACATGCCGAAGATGGACGGGATCGAATTCCTCCAGGCGGTGCGGTCGAACCCCAACACCAAGAAGGCGGCCTTCATCATCCTCACCGCGCAGGGCGACCGCGCGCTGGTGCAGAAGGCTGCCGCGCTCGGTGCCAACAATGTTCTCGCCAAGCCGTTCACCATCGAAAAGATGAAGGCGGCCATCGAAGCCGTGTTCGGGGCATTGAAATGATAACAGAAGCCGGGACGCGCCGCGTCCATGTCATTCAGGGCGAATATAAGGTCATCAACGACCCGAATGTGGTGCTCACCACCATTCTCGGGTCTTGCGTGGCCGCCTGCATGCGCGACCCGGTCCTTGGCGTCGGCGGCATGAACCACTTCCTACTGCCGGGCTCCGCGGAGGCCATGGCTTCCGGCGGCGACGCCACGCGCTACGGCGTGCATCTGATGGAACTTCTGATCAACGGCCTCCTGAAGCAGGGTGCGCGTCGCGACCGGCTGGAGGCCAAGATCTTCGGTGGGGCGCGCACCATCGCTCGCTTCTCGAATGTCGGTGAGCAGAACGCCATGTTCGCCCGCCAGTTCCTGATGGATGAAGGTATCAAGCTCGTCGGCGAAAGCACGGGCGGAGAGCATGGCCGCAAGCTGGAATACTGGCCGTCGAGCGGCCGGGCCCGGCAATATGCCCTGACCGGCGTCGAGACGCAGAAGACGGTGGCGCTGGAACAGCGGCCTGCTCCGGTCGCCAAGCCGGTCGAAAGCTCGATCGAATTCTTCTGAGCGGGCGATTTGGCCCGGCGGAAGCGGAAAGACCATATCTATATGCGTTGCCGATCGATCATCGACCGGCGGTGTCGGGGGAAAAAGGGTAACCCATGCAAGCCGAGTATCTGAGTGCAGCGACTGCCATGGAGGAAGCCCTTCCGGATGTCCTGATGCGAATCGTGTCCGAACTGCACGACGTCGCCTATTTGATGGAACGCATCGAGCCGCAGCTCGCGGCCGTGCATGGTGACAGCACCGAGCACGCCGTCGAGCGCATGATGGTGCTTCAGGGCATCGACCTCGCCGTCCAGAAGACGCGCGGGCTCGCCGAATTCATCGACACCATCACCGCAAGCATTCCCGAGAGCTGCATCATCGACATCACGACGGCGCTGAACCTGGTGAAGCTTGCCGATATGCAGAAGGCGTTGAGCAACGGCATGCGCCACGGCCATTCGCAGCCGCTCGGCAAGGCCGTCGGTGATTTCGAAGCCTTCTGATTGATCTGAAACGGCAATTCCACGTTTGAACGGCGCCTCTGGGGCGCCGTTTGGCATTTGAGGGCCTGTTTCGCGCGTGCGGCAACGCCATGCTCGCGCAAGTTTCGCCATCTAGTCTCCAGGCCGGATCAGTTAGGTCCGCGTATTCCATGGGGCAGGTCGGCGCGTGCGGAAATGTGCCGGTTCCGTCCCACGAGATTGAAAATGCGTCTGGTAAGTGCCGGCATGTTAGCCGGGTGGCGAGGCGCCTAGTCCGTGCGGGAACAGAATGAATCTGTTGGAACAGTTGACGAAAGTCTACAAGAACCTGGCTTCGCTGGGGCAGGCGAAGCTTGCGATGCTGGCCGGCGCCGCCATCGTTTCGGTCGGCCTTGTGCTCGCCGCCGGGATCATGGTGAACAAGCCCGCCTACGAGACGCTCTATGTCGGACTGGAAAAGTCCGACGTGAACCAGATCAGCCTGGCACTCGCTGAAGCCAATATCGATTTCACCACCGGCACCGCTGGCGACAGCATCGAGGTCCCGGTCGGCCAGACGGGCAAGGCGCGCCTCTATCTCGCCGAACGCGGTCTGCCGAGCAGCGCGAATGCCGGCTACGAACTCTTCGACAAGGTCGGCTCGCTCGGTCTCACCTCCTTCATGCAGGAAGTGACGCGCGTCCGGGCACTTGAAGGCGAAATCGCCCGCACCATCCAGCAGATTTCCGGCATCGCCGCCGCCCGCGTCCACATCGTGATGCCGGAGCGCGGCAATTTCCGCAAGGCCGAGCAGGTTCCGACGGCCTCCGTCATGATCCGTGCGAGCGCGCAGGCCGGCCGCGAATCGGCCGCCGCCATCCGCCATCTCGTCGCCGCCTCCGTTCCGGGCCTGGAAGTGGATGGCGTGACGATCCTCGATTCCGCCGGTCAGCTTCTCGCCTCCGGCGACGATGACGAGAACGGCGCCGTGAACCGTTCGCTGACGGCCGTCCAGACCGTTCAGGGCGAGATCGAACGCAATATCGAAAAGGCGCTCGCACCCTTCCTCGGCATGGACAATTTCCGCGCCAGCGTCACAGCCTCGCTCAACACCGATTCCCAGCAGATCCAGGAGACGGTCTACGATCCGGAATCGCGCGTCGAGCGTTCGGTCCGCGTGACCCGGGAAAGCCAGAAATCGCAACAGCAGGCCGACAACAAGGCCGCGACGGTCGAGCAGAACATTCCTCAGGGCGGCCCGCAGGGCGACGCCAACGGCCAGAAGTCCAGCGACGAGGCCGACAAGAAGGAAGAGCAGACCAACTACGAGATCAACAGCAAGAACGTCACCACGGTGCGCAACGGCTTTGCGGTCGAGAAGCTCTCCGTCGCCGTCGTCGTCAACCGGGGGCGCATTGCCGCCATGGTCGGCGAGCCGGCGGACCAGGCGAAGATCGATGCCTATATCGCCGACATGCAGAAGATCGTTTCCTCTGCGGCCGGTCTCAACACCGACCGCGGTGACGTCGTCACGATCAACGCCATGGAATTCCTCGACCACCAGCTGCTCGACGAGGCGGTGCCGGGTCCGGGCGTCATGGAAACCCTGACGCGTAATCTCGGCGGCATCATCAATGCGCTCGCCTTCCTCGGTGTCGCGGTCGTCGTGGTCTGGTTCGGCCTTCGCCCGGCCGTCCGCTCGATCACCGGTGGTGGTGCAGCGGCAGGCAATGCGCTGGAAAGCGATGCGGCCGGCCTCGAACTGCCCGATTTCTCGCCGGCAACGGGCATGGGCGGTGCCGGTGCGACGCTTATGGACGGCTTCGGCGCGGACTTCGGCTTCGACAGCACGGACGACCTGCTCAATGCCGGCGACGATGGCGATGGCACTTTCAACCGCCGCGTCAAGGAAGGCCCGGAGCGTCGCCTTGGCCGCATGGTCGAGATCAGCGAAGAGCGCGCCGCCAAGATCCTGCGCAAGTGGTCCATCGAGAAGGAAGCCGCCTGAGGCCTCCACGAAAAGACGAAATCAGGGCGCGGCCGGCAACGGTCGCGCCTTTCGCATTTCGGCGCTTGGTGATGCGCAGTTTTTGAAACTTATGTCGCTTTTCGGCAACGCTGTACCGCCCCTGTGACGCAATTTTTTCGCGTGTGAACGCCGGCTGCGCCTTGAGGGGAATCAATGCGGCCTTTCACGAAAAAAACTTTTCGCCCTGGACGGTTGTATGGGGCTGCCGCGCTTTGCAATCCTGAATCGAGTGAGCGAGGTCTTTTTTTGCGATGCATCATGAAGTGTTTAAGATATTGTATAGTTAACAATATCTTAAACGGTAAGCCGTCCGCAGATCCGTTCCGCTCTCATAAGGCAAATCACCCGAATTCCTGCGGCCCATAGAAGCTGCCAAAAGTAAATCCCGAGAAGGGGGCGGTGGTTTTTAGCGATGGTCGATGTACACTTTAGTTACTGATTCGCTTGGTGATTCTCGCCGATGCGGCCTGACCGGGATGCGTTCGGACGGTTCCGAATTCCTAACGGAAGGGAGGCGGGAATTCTCCGTTCGGAATCGGAACAGGGGGCTATCATGGAAACGATCCGGTCGGATGTCGCGGCCTGGGAATCCTATGGATTCTCCGCCGAGTCTGGTGAGCGTAAGAGTGCGCGTGAGCTTCTGGTTCAACATCTCGGACGCTGCGCGGAACGCGCCGGCCTCTCCTCGGGATTGAAGGCGCTGACCGATTACGTCAGTGCTTCCCACTATCTTCTCGTTCGTCACGACGTGTCGCCCGAAGCCGGGCTGGAAGCGGTCGTCGCTTCGGACTGGCCCTTCGACATGGTGCGCACCATTGCCGGCGCCATCGTCGCCAGCCAGTCCCGTCTCAGCGAACTGGACAAGTGCCTGAACCTGCTCAAGCCCTGCTTCGCCCATCTCAGTGATGACGTCGCGGTACCATCAGGCGTCAGCCGGGAATATTGCACCATCGCCTTTCATGTCGGGCGGGTGCGCATGTCGCTCGTGCTGCTCTTTCCGGAGCACTTCATTCTCTCGCAGAGCAAGCTGCGCGATGTCGGCGTCATGACCGGCTATTTCGCCAGCGTCTGCTGCAAGGGCGCCATCGCCCGGCAGGACCGCGAGATGGACCTGACGGAGCGCGAGATCGAGTGCCTCTACTGGATCGCCGAGGGAAAGACGAGCGACGAGATCGCCGTCATCCTCGGCATATCCCGCAACACGATCAACAATTACATCACCAGCGTGATGCGCAAGACCGCGACGAAGACGCGGTCGGAAGCGATCGCCTGGGCCGTTCGAAACAGCCTGGTCTAGAGCATTTCCAGCCGAAGCGAGTTCGCTTCGGCGTCGGATAATGCGGTAAAAACAAAACCTAGAGCACTTCAGGTGAACCAGAGTTCACCGGAAGTGCTCTAGAGCAACAGCAGCAAGCGTGCGCAGCGGTTTTGCGTCGATATATGCGCGAAACGAACGAGGAGAACAGCCATGGGAACCCAGCTTTCCGCCCCCGCTGCCCTGGAAACGGAAATTCGGATCGCGCGACCACCCAAGGCGGCGCGGGCATCGGACTTCGTTTCCCGCCTGCAGATCATGCAGACCATTCTCGGTGCTGAACAATTCGCAGTTCTGCGGGTCGCCGGCCACGGATTGCCCTCGGCACGCAAGCTGACGCTGTCCCTGCACAACTGGGCCAGCAATGTCGATGGCAATGCGCGCGCGCTGATCGAAGCCTACGGCGCGACGATGCTCACCCATCTCGAAGCTTCCATGTTGCCGCTGATCTGGGAAGGGGCGGGCGACAACCAGTTCGTCGAAACCGGCGCGGAACCCTTCACGGCACGCCTCCCGGCGCGGCTCCTGCCGTGGTCGGGCATTGCCTTTCCTGTCCGTCTCGGTACGCATGGCAATGGCTATGTCGTCTTCACCGGCGCCTTCATCGCGCCCTCGAGCGACCTCACCGTCGACATGCATATGAAAAGCTGCCAGATCCTGATCGATATGCTGGCGGTCGATGAGAAGAAACTGTTGCCGTCGGAAGCGCTGAGCGAACGCGAGATCGCCTGCCTGCAGATGGCCGGCGACGGCTGCATCTCCGAAGCCATTGCGGAGAAGATGGGTCTCTCCGTGCACACGGTGAACGCCTATCTCGGCACGGCGACGACCAAGCTCGACGCCGTCAACCGCATCCAGGCCATCGCCAAGGCCATCCGCCTCGGTTACATCACCTGACAAAACAAAACGGCCATGCAGGCATGGCCGTTTCTTTAGCGCCCGCCCGCAGCCCTCAATGGGCGTGCTGCGATGCCGCGGGATCTGATTTCACATAACGGGATTCGGCAAGGCTCTTGCGCAGGAAAGCGGTGTTGTCGTCCGGATCCGGCGACGGATCGTTGAAGGCGACATGGGTGACCTCCACGCCGGCCGTGTCCTTCTGCAAGAGCAGCTTGGCATAGACCGTCACGCCCTGCGGGCGGATTTCCATGTCCAGCGTCACCTCCGGCTCCGTATCCCAGTCGAGGCGATAATCGCCGCCGGCGCCGAAATTGATCGTGCCGGGGAGGAAATACAGCTCCGCGGCCGAAGAGACGAGGTCGGCCAGGTTCCCGTAGCACTCGAAACGCAACAGCGAGACGAGATCGGCGGCATCGAGCAGTCTGAGCTCAGTGGCGACCGGGCAGATTGCTTCTGCAACAATCTTCTCGCGCTCGGCGGAGTAGGTGCATTTTCTCATCGGATCTAGTTTACCCGTCTGGTCTGGGGCGAAGCTGCATAAACCCGGTGAATCAGCTCTGCCACGGCTTTGTAGAACACCGGTGGAATGACACTATCCACCGAGACTTGCGCAAACATTGAGCGTGCGAGCGGCGGATCTTCGAAAACGGGAATTCCGTTCTCTTCGGCGATCTCGCGGATCTTCAGAGCGACAAGGTCCTGACCCTTTGCGACGACGACGGGTGCATCGCCTTCTTCACGAACATAACGCAGGGCGACGGCAAAGTGAGTCGGGTTGGCGATGACGAGCGTGGCGCGCGGCACGGCGGTGATCATGCGGCGGCGCGCGCGGTCGCGCTGGATCGAGCGCATGCGGGCCTTGACGATCGGGTCGCCCTGCGACTGCTTCATTTCCTCCTTCACCTCCTGCTTCGTCATCATCAGTTCGGAGAACCAGTGGTAACGCGTCCAGGCAAAGTCGATGCCGGCGATGATCGCGGTGGCGAAGAGGATGATGAGCAGGACTTTGTTGATATCAGACGTCATCAGATAGATGAGCGTTGCCGGTTCGGAGAACATGGTGTCGAGCGAGGCGAAATAGTTGCCGCGCATCGCGATGCCGACGATCAGCGAGACGAGCATGATCTTGATCAGCGACTTGCCGAATTCGACCATGCCTTGCTTGCCGAACATGCGGCCGAGGCCCGCGATCGGGCTGAGGCGCGACATCTGCGGGCGTATGCGTTCCAGAACCGGGCTCGGCATATTCTGGAAGACGGAGGAGGCGACGCCGAAGATCATCATCATGGCGAGGATCGGCAGAAGCAGCGCACCGGCCTCCCAGCCGAGATGGCGGAAGATCGCGATGACGTCGGTACCGGACTTGAGGTTCCAGGCTTCGGGCTGCTCGAAGAAGTCGCGCAGCGTCTCGTTCATGCGCGATACGCCGTCGGGCAGAAAGAAGACGAGGAAGAGATAGATCGCCAGCGTCGAGGCGAAGATGGTGATCTCGCGTGAAAAGGGCGTGTTGCCCTTTTCCATCGCGTCACGAATCTTCTTCTCTGTCGGGAGCTCTGTTTTACTGTCTTTGTCTTCGTCCGACATGGCGTACCCCATGGCTGCTGCGAGCCACCAAAAGCAAACGGCCCGACACCCCCTTCTGGAGAGTCGGGCCGCTGGATACGCTCCGCTTGCGGCGATGTCGTGTCAAGGCGGATCAGGCCGCTTCGGCTTCCTGTTCCTTCTCCTTCAACTGGATTTGTCCTGCCGCGGCCAGGCGAATGGCTTCCTGGGTGATCGAGCGGCGGGCAATCGCCACTTCGCGCGGGTTGCCGGCATCGCCGGCTGCGAGATCCGATTCGATCATGCGGCGCTGGCGCGCGCCGATCGAGGAGAGGATCGATTCGCGCAGTTCCATCGTCGCACCGCGCAGGGCGGCCGTGATGATATCGCCGGAGACGTCGTTGAACAGCGACACGCGGCTCTTCTGCGGCATGTAGAGCACGTCTTCGAAGAGGAAGATCTTCGGACGGACCTTCTTGACCGATTCGGTCGAAACCGTTTCGAGCGAGGCCAGCATCTCGTCGACCTGCGACTTCTCGAGTTCGTTCATGAGGTCGGCGACCTTGTTCGAGCCGACCGAATTGCGCTCGGAGTCCAGAGCATTGATCATCTCGATGATCCGTGCCTCGACGATCGCGGTCGCCTTGGGGCTCGCGTCCTTGAGGTTGACGGTTCGGTTGATGATGTCGGCGCGCTGGGCCTCGGGAATTTCCACCAGCACCTTGGCGCCGAAGGCCGAAGGCATCATGGAGAGGATATAGGCGATGGTCTGCGGGTGTTCGTTGAGCAGGAACTTCGAGACGAAAACCGGGTCGGCGTCCTGCAGACGGTCCCAGATCGTCGATTCGAAGGCCTGGAAGGCGGCGCGGCGACCGAGCAGGCCGTCCACTTCGTCCGGCGTCAGGCCCTCTTCGAGGATGCCTTCCATCATCTTGGCGTTGTCCATCAGGCCCGCGCCCTCGGTGAAGAGGTCCTCGAACTCGTTGACGAGGTCGATCAGCTCATGCGGCGGGATGGCGCGCAGGTTCTGCGCGGCGGCGATGATCGCCTGAAGCTCGCTCTGTGTAAAATATTTCAGCAGCTTGCCGGCCACGCCCTTGCCCATGGCGAGAAGAACGGCTGCTGCCTTCTCGACCGGCGATAGCGGCGAACCAAGCGCCGTGGACGTCCCGAAATTTTCGAAATCCATCATGGATTATCCCCCTGAACCCTAACCGGGTGTCAGACCTTGCGTGTACTCTTCACTTCAATGAGCTTCACCCCGAAGCGGGTGTCGTCGTTTTCAAGAACCGTAATTTCGCCGCGGCCGATGATGCGGCCGTTGACCATGACCTCGACGGGTTCGCCGATGCGGCGATCGAGCGCGATCGTTGCGCCTTCGCTGAGGTTCATCAGGCTGGAAACCTGCATCTGGGACGAGCCGAGCACGATCTGCAGATCGATCGGGATGTCCATGATGAGGTCCATGTTGGACTCCATCGCGCTGCCCGGGCGGGGCGCTTCGCCGAGATCGGCGGAGAAATCATTGCCGCCGCCGAAGTCGTTGCCGCCGAAGTCCGAACCGCCGAAGCTTGCGCCGCCACCGAAATCGGAGGTTGCCGCCGTGCCGCCGAAGTCGGAGCTGCCGAAATCGCCGCCGAAGGCAGCGAGCGGATCATCCGTGGCGGCCAGATCGGTGCCGAGCGAGCCGGTGGCATCCTTCTGAAGAACGCCGCGCAGGTCGTCGATCGCCTGCTCCAGTTCCTGGTCGCCTGCATTGATGGAGGACATGAGATCGTCAGCGATGGGTGTTTTCTTCGGTGCCATAAGACCACTATTCCATTCGAAACTTGCCTGAGGCTCGCCGCCCCGCAGGCTTCATACCTGAATTATCCAATGATGTGCTGGAGGAGCTCGTCCTCCGATCCGTACGTATCCTTGACCCTGACCGTGTAGCGCGCGCCAGACCGGCCGAATTCGCAGACATAGAGGTTGCGGCCGTTGGCGTTGACCTCGACGCGCACATCACCTGATTCGTTGAACGGGATGATGTCGCCGGCCTGCAGGCGGCTGATCGTGTCGAGCGTCTGGGCTTCGAGCCGGATGCGGGCCTCGAGCGTCACCTTCGAGCGGCGAACCTGCTCGCCCAGTCGCTCGCTCCATTCGACGCGGGTCTTCGGCGCATTGGCGGCCTTCGGTGCGGAGATCGTCGATTTCAGGAGAACGCTCTGCGGAATAACGACGTGGAAGGTCGAAAGAACCGGACCGATGCCGACGGCCATGTTGACCATCGCGACGTGCTCGTTTTCCGAGCCGTCTTCGATCGCCTTGCGCGTTTCGGCATTGTGCGCATGGCTGAGGAACGGCTCGAAGCCGTTCGCGCCGGAAACGGCGGTCTTCAGCACGCTGGAGATGCGGTCGAACATCATCGCGGCGAGATCAAGCTCGATCTTGGAGAGCGGGCGCGCTTCGGGGTCCTCGATGCTGTCGCTGACGGCGCCGAGCATGTTCTCGACGAGCGTGATGATCATCGGGCTGTCGCAGATCAGCGTGAAGCGATCGCACCAGTCGCGCAGCGACGCGTCGCACATCGCCATGGCGCCGCCGAGGCCTTCGACGAGCGGGCCGTATTTGCCCGTCTCGAAACCGGCATAGGAGACCGCGACCTCGAAGCCGAGTTCGCTTTCCAGCATGTCCGGAAGGAATTCGGCGAAGACGTCGCCCAGGGTGGCGCAGATCTTCGAAATGGTCGCCGTATCGCCAAGCTTGCCGGTGAGGCGTGCCAGCACGATCGGGTCGAGGGACGGGGCTGCGGTCACGGTCGCTCCACTCATTGCTTAGGCCGCCTTCGTGTCGCCGCCGCCGCCGGGATTCATCATCTCCTGCTCGACTGCGTCGATCGACGGGCGCTCGTAGGAAGAGATGGTCTTGCGGCCGTATTCCAGCGCCACCTGCGGCACGGAACCGTTCATGTAGGCGAGCAGTGTCTGCTTGACGATGATGTAGAGACGGTTCTGCTTCTCGCGCACGACCTTGATGTTGGTCGCGATCGGCGTGACGATCGAATAGGACAGGAAGATGCCGAGCATGGTGCCGACGAGCGCCGAGCCGATGAGGCCGCCGAGAACTTCAGGCGATTCGTTGATCTTGCCCATCGCCTTGATAACCCCGAGAACGGCGGCGATGATGCCGATGGCCGGGAAAGCGTCGCCCATGGTGGAAAGCGACTGGTAGGGCTTCATCTTGTCGCGCGTGATGGTCTGGATTTCCTCGTCCATCAGCGCCTCGATCTCGTGCGAGCGGGCATTGCCGATGATGATGAGGCGGACGTAGTCGCAGATGAAGGCCGTCAGTTCCTTGTTGGCAAGAACCGTCGGGGCCGACTGGAAGATCGGCGACTCGTCCGGATTGTCGATATGGGCTTCGATCTCGTTGCGCGACTTGGTGCGCAGGTCGCGCATTAGGCTGTAGAGCACGCCGAGCGTGTCGAGATAGTGGCGTTCCTTGGGAACCTTGTGCTTGAAGGCCTCGCCGAGCGCCTTGCCGGTCTCCTTGATGACCTTCATCGTGTTGGCGACGATGAAGCCGCCGACGCCCGCGCCGCCGATGATCATGAGCTCGAACGGCTGGTTGAGCACCGCGAGATGCCCGCCCATGGCCATGAAGCCGCCCAAGACGCAGCCGACCGTAACGATTAGACCAATGATGATATTCATGAGCGCAGGGGTCCCGACACAATTCTGACCCTTCTGGAAATACGGTTCCAGCCTTGCGTGAAGCTGTACCTAACGGCCGGTTTACCGATCAGGTTCGCACAAGCAAAAGCCCGCAGGATCATGGCTCATAACGGGCCATCGCGCCCTCTTGCACCTTGATCGGCGGGCTATCGTGACGACCACCTATACGAGCTACCAGTTGATTTCCTCCGACCTCCAGACGTCGCTGAAGCGCGTTTCGGAGCAGCCGGACGTCAAGCGCGAGACGGAATACTACCTCGAGAAGATCGGCGACGTGAAATCGATCGACGACTTCTTCGCCGACACCAGGCTGTATAACTACGTGATGAAGGCGCATGGCCTGGAGGACATGGCCTATGCCAAGGCCTTCATGCGCAAGGTGCTGACCGAGGGTGTCGACAACAAGGATGCCTTCGCCAACCAGCTTACCGACACGCGCTACAAGGAACTGGCGCAATCGCTGAACTTCGCCCGCAACGGTGAAGTCGCCACGCTGATGGAAAGTGCCCAGAAGGGCATGGTCGACAAGTATACCCGCCAGACGCTGGAGATCAGCGCCGGCGAGGACAATACGGGTGTGCGCCTGGCGCTCTATTTTGAGCGCATGGCCCCCTCGATCACCTCGGGCTATTCGATCATCGCCGACGACGCCATCGCGCAGGTCGTGCGCACGGCGCTCCAGCTTCCCGCCGAATTCGCCGCCACCGATATCGACCGTCAGGCCGCCTATTACGAGGACGTGCTGAAACTGGACGAGTTCAAGGACCCGTCGAAGGTCGGCAAGTTCCTTGAGCGGTTCACCTCGATGTGGGAACTCGAAAACCCCACGGGCAGCGTCGACTCGCTTTCCGCCTTCCAGCCGTCGGGCCTGATCGGCATTTCGACGGATCTTCTGCTTTCCATCAACAATCTGAAACTTGGAGGTCGCTGAGATGCAGACCGGGCT
>NZ_CAMLFY010000036.1 GCF_946479415.1 uncultured Shinella sp.
TCTACGGCGGCGACGACGGGGACAAGCTCTCGGGCGGGCTTGGCGACGATCTGCTTGATGGCGGCAACGGAAACGACCGGCTGTATGGAGAAGCCGGCATTGATACGCTGTCCGGTGGAGCCGGTAACGACACGCTGTCCGGCGGCAGTGAAAACGATACGCTTCGCGGCGGCATCGGCGCGGATGTGCTCGATGGCGGCACCGGCAATGACAAGCTCCTTGGTGAAGACGGCAACGACAAACTCAACGGCGGCACGGGCGACGACCAGTTGTACGGCGGTGCAGGCAATGACAGTCTTTACGGCGATGCCGGCAAGGACCGTGTCAACGGCGGCGTCGGAAGCGACAAGCTTTATGGTGGAACGGAGGCCGACACCTTCGTCTTCGCATCGGTGCAGGACTCCACGGTCGCCGCCGGCGGCCAGGATACGATCTTCGACTTCAAGCAGTCCGAAGGCGACAAGATCGATCTGAAGACCATCGACGCCGACAGCGGCCTCTCCGGCAACCAGACCTTCACCTTCATCGGCAGCGCTGCGTTCCACGGCGATGCGGGAGAGCTGCGCTACGCCAAGACCGGCACCCGCACCTACATTCAGGGCGATGTCGATGGCGACGGCAATGCGGACTTCATGGTCTGGCTGAACTCCGTCATCACCCTCAAGACGGCCGATTTCATTCTCTGAAACCGGCAATCTCGAAAAGGAAAGGGCGGCCTGAGCCGCCCTTTTTGTTTCGGGCCGATCACTCGGCCTTCAGGAAATCAGCGACGTCGAGCAGCACGAATTCGTTGTCGTCGGCCTTGTCCAGCGCGCGGCCGGCCGAGAAGGGCAGGTTGTTGTCGTTGCCGACGATGATGTGCGTCGCGTCCACGCGGTCGACATTCTCGATGGTGACGAACGGCATGTCGTAGAAGCCGTCGCCGCCGCCCTGGCGCTTCTTGTTGTCGGGGTCGGCGATCTTCAGGAGATCGATATAGCCGATCTTGCGCACGGCCTTGCCGACGTTTTCATCGGTCATGGCGATCTTGTAGATGCGCTTGACCTTGGAGGCGGTGGCGAAGCAGTCCGGCTTCGGGTCCTTCGGATCGGTGCAGGCCTTGTCGGCCGTGCCGGCACCGTTGTCGCGCTCGATCACGAGGGCCGTCGTTTCGTCCAGCATGTTGAAATCGCCGATCGCCTCGCCACCTTCGGCGAGCGGATAGAGCCAGCTGCGGCCGGTCCACGCCTTGGACGCAACGTCGAGTTCGATGATGCGCAGCGCCGGACGGCCATCGGCCTGCTCGACGCTCTCGCTGTCGACCCAGATCGGACCTTCCAGCAGGCCGTAGAGTTTTGCGCCGTCCTTCGAAAGCGCAAGGCCCTCGTAGCCGCCGGAGCGCTTGAGGTTGAAGGCCGGCATCTTCTTCGAGGGATCGGCCTGCACGGCGAGTGTTGCATTGTCGGGCGAGGTCACCGGCTTGCCGTCGACCTCGGTGGCGATCACCTCGGTCAGCTTGCCCTCGAGATCGAACTTCAGGATATAGGGGCCGAATTCCTCGCCGATCCAGAAACCGTCGGCGACGGGCTGGATGGACTCCACGTCGAAATCGCCGCCCGTCAGGTAGCGCTTCTCGGCACCTTCCATGACGATCGGGAAGGGCGCTTTCTTGTCCGGGTCGGAGAGAAACACCGTCTTGACCGGCTCCATCGTGCCCTTGTCCCAGTCGAAGCGCACATTATGGATCATCAGCATCGCGTCCGTCGAGTTCAGCTTGTTGCCGAAACCGTTGTCGGACAGCGTCCAGAACGAGCCGTCGTCCATGGCCTTGATACCGGAGAAACCCTGCATCGGCTGGCCGTCGAAGGGCAGCGAAAGGCCGGTCTCGCGCACGCCGTCCTTGCCCATGACGGTGCCGAGCGCATCGACGCGCTTGCGATCGGCCGTCGAGAACTTGCCCGAGGTCTTCAGATAGTCGGCGGCATCGGCCGGGGCCGCCAGGATGGTGTTGGCCGGCAGGATGGCATGGGCCTTCAGCGTGGCCGGAAATTCCTTTTCCGCGGCAAGGGCAGCGGTCGTCATCAAGAGGCAAAGAGCAGCGGTGGTCAAAAGATGTTTGGTCATAACCGTCCTCGTGGGTTTGCAAAGCACCCCGCTAGATAGGCGTGGTGCATGACCGCTGCTTGACAGTTGCTTGTCGCTTTCGTGACGGGAAGGGGGGATTATGCGGCGTGCCCGGCAAGGGCCGCAAAACGGCCGGGCGTCATGCCGAGCGCTTTCTTGAAATGGCGGTTGAGATGCGCCTGGTCGGCAAAGCCGCTGGCGAAGGCCGCCTCCGCAAGGCTTTCGCCGGCCGCAATCAGCACCTTCGCCCGTTCCAGCCGCCGCATGACGAGGTAGCGGTGCGGGCTCGTGCCGATGAGGTGGCGGAATTGCCGGGAGAGTGCGAAGCGGTCGAGGCCGGTCACCTCTTCAAGCTCCGCCGCACTGACCTGCCGGGACAGGTTCTCCCTGAGAAAGGCGCAGGCGCGCTGTACCTGCGGCCGAGCGAGCCGGCCGGTCCGTGCTTCCGGCGCACCGGCATGGTCGAGCAGGGCGCCGGCAATCTCCGTGATGAGGTCGTCCAGCTTGAGCGGTTCGATCGTCTCGTCCAGGCCGCCGAAGGCCTCCAGCAGCAGCGCCGCCAGTCGCGGGTCCCCGACGACGGGGGCGGCGACGAAAGGAAGGGCACGGCCGCGCGCGGCGGTGGCGGCAAGGAAACGCTCCGGCGGAATATAGATCATGCGGTAGGTGAGCCCGTCCTCGGTGCCAGCGCCGCCGTCATGCAGCTCATCCGGATGCAGCACGATCACATTGCCCGGCGGGCTGAAGCGCGCTTCGCCGCGATACCGGAAGGTCTGGATGCCGGCCAGGGTAACGCCGAGCGCGTAGGTATCGTGCCGGTGCGGCTCGAAACCCTTGCCGCGGAAACGTGCCTCGATGCGCTCGATGCCGGCGAGCTCCGGTGCGACGACGATGCGGTCGCTGGCTTGCGTGCACGAACGTTCAAGCGGGCCTTCCATCGCGCCTGCTATCGCGTTGGAGGCGGACTGATCCGCAGCCTTTTTCCGGGAGTATACCTGCATGTTCGATACCAAGTTCGCCGTCGTCCTGCGTGAGGATCTGGAGGTCTGGCAGAAGCTCAATGTCACCGCCTTTCTGTCCAGCGGCATCATCGGCCAGAAGCCGGAACTGATCGGCGAAGCCTACCGCGACGCGGCCGGCAATGTCTACAATGCGCTCAGCATCCAGCCGATCATCGTGCTTTCCACGGATGGTGCAACGCTGTCGAAGATCCATGCCCGGGCCCTGGAACGACAGATCCCGGCCTCCGTCTATATCGAGGAAATGTTCTCGACCGGCCACGATGGCGCCAATCGGGCCGTCTTTGCAGAGTTCGACCCAAACAATGCCAAGCTCGTCGGTATCGCCGTTCATGCCGAGAAGAAGATGGTCGACCGGATCACGAAAGGGGCCAAACTGCACGCTTAGGCGGGTTTCCGGCGCCGCGTCCTCCGCCGAATGGAGTACTCGGTGTACGCTCAGGCAGGTTCGCCGCTACCTCGGCTCTACTTGATTTTTTAGGGAATTCTTGTTTAATCGTTAACGGAATTCTAAAGAGGGTGCGAGCCGTAAAACGAGACGACCTGTTTTGCTGTGTCGTCGCAGATGGGGATTTTCGCATCGCAAGACGAGCGGGCATATCGACTTGCCGTGCGAAGAATTGGCTCGCCCCCTCCGCATTTCCACAAGACTAGCGATTCAATCGGTTACAGAGCGATGCTATCGAACGGCAGTTGCCGTTGCCTGGGCGAGCTATACAGCTGCGCACGAGGGGATTTGGTCATGCAGGAGCGGCTCGGAACAGAATAGTTTTTCCGGCGGCCTTTGACAGACTGGCGTTAACAGGAGGAAATAGTTGTGGGTACCATCAATTCGAATATCAGCAGGACGCTCGACGGCTCGACGAAGTTCACGGTCGGCGAGGATACCTATCAGTGGTTCGACCGCTGGCTCGACGAAATGAGCCTCTGGGCGCCGACCGATGCGCCGCTGCGCACCGTCAACCTGACGCTGAGCAACAAATCGTGGGGGGCGAGCATCCTTCGCGTGAGCGGCAATGCAAACGTGACCATCACGGACAATACGACGGGCACGACCGACACCAACCGCGTCTTCATCGGACATCTCGAGGTTGGCACCAAGGGGACCAACACCATCACCCTGAATAACGCCGAGGTGGAAACCCTCTCCGGCGGGTCCAGCGTCGAGAAGGTGACCATCGGCTACTGGGCGACGTTCATCGGTCTGAACAGGGGCGACGATTCGGTCACGGTGGTTGGAAACGGCGAAGTGGGCAGCATGGATCTCGGCCGCGGGGCCGACAAGCTGACGACCGGCGCCAACACCTGGGTCGGATATGCCAGCATGGGGCGCGGCAACGACATTGTCACCCTCGGTGGCAGTGCCGACTTCATATCGCTGGGCCGCGATGCCGATACGATCAAGTTCAAGCCGCTCGTCGACAAGAGCAATGTCACCGCCGATGGCGGCGAAGGCGTGACGGAGACGACGGACAAGGATTCCGACACCGTCGATTTCTCGGCCTTTACCAGCGCCTTGACGATCGACCTGAACGGCCAGAGCACCGTAAAGACGGCAGACGGCAATTTCCACATTCGCAATTTTGAAAACGCGACCGGCGGCTCGGGCAAGGATACGATCATCGCCAGCACCGATGCCAACATCCTCAAAGGCGGCGGTGGTGCCGATACCTTCGTCTTCGAATCCAGGACGGCGGCCAACGGCGACAAGATCCTCGATTTCAGCCAGGCGGCGAAAGACCGTATCGACCTTTCCGACATCGATGCGAACAGCACGGCAAGCGCGACCGGCAACCAGGCCTTCAAGTTCATCGGCACGGCCGCCTTCCATGACGTCGCCGGCGAACTGCGCTATGTGCAGAAGAGTGGCGATACCCTCATCCAGGGCGACTTGAACGGCGATGGCACGGCGGATTTCACCATCACCATCGATGCGCTCGTCACCTTGAAGAGCGGCGATTTCATTCTCTGAACGGTTTCGGTGCCGGAAAAGACGAAGGGCGGCCATGGCCGCCCTTTTTCATATGCATTCCGATGCAGGAAGATCAGATCTCCACCGCCTCGATCTTCTTGTCGACGAAGCGCAGCGCCACCTTGCCGCCGATGAGGTTGAGCGCGGTTTCGCCGAAGAGGTCGCGGCGCCAGCCATGCAGGGCGGCGACTTCCGCGGCCTCGCCTTCGATGGCGATCTTTTCGAGATCGTCGGAATTGGCGATGATCTTGGCGGCGACGCCTTCTTTTTCGGAGACGATCTTCAGCAGCACCTTCAGCATTTCGCTGGCCGATGCTGCCCCTTCCGGAACATGGGTCTGGCGCGGCAGGCGGGGCAGGTCGGTCTTCGGGATCGCCAGCGCCTCGCCGACGGCCTCGAGCAGCGCCGTGCCGGATTGCGAACGCTCCCAGCCCTTGGGAATGGTGCGCAGGCGCGCCAGCGCTTCGGCATCGGCCGGCTGCTGCTGGGCGATTTCGTAGATCGTGTCGTCCTTCAGGATGCGCGAGCGCGGCACGTTGCGGCCGCGGGCCTCGCGCTCGCGCCAGGCGGCGACCTTCTGCAGGACGGCCAGCTCGATCGGCTTCTTGACGCGCATCTTGAGCCGCTTCCAGGCATCGTCGGGATGCAGGTCGTAGGTCTCGCGCGATTCCAGCACCGCCATTTCCTCGGTGAGCCACAGCGAGCGGCCGGCCTCCTCGAGCTTTTCCTTCAGCGCCAGATAGACGTCGCGCAGATGCGTGACGTCGGCCAGCGCATATTCGAGCTGCTTGTCGGTAAGCGGGCGACGGCTCCAGTCGGTGAAGCGCGAGGACTTGTCGATATGCTCGCCTTTGATCTTCTGCACGAGCTGGTCGTAGGAAACGCTGTCGCCGAAGCCGCAGACCATCGCCGCGACCTGCGTGTCGAAGATCGGATGCGGAATGAGATTGCCGCGGTTGAAGATGATTTCGATATCCTGCCGCGCGGCGTGGAAGACCTTCAGCACGGCCGTATTGGCCATCAGCTCGAAGAAGGGCGCAAGGTCGAGACCCTTGGCGAGCGGATCGACGATGACCTCGATCTCCGGGCCGGCGAGCTGGATCAGGCAAAGTTCCGGCCAGAAGGTCGTTTCCCGCAGGAACTCCGTGTCGATGGTCAGATACTCGGAACGGGCGAGCGTCTCACAGGCGTCGCGAAGGGCTGCGGTGGTCTCGATGATCTGCATGACGGGCTCGGGCGGACTTTCTTGATTTTTATGATCGGGCAGCTTTAGACGGTCCACGGTTTTGCCACAATCGAAAATTTGCCCGCCGGAAACCTCAGGTTACGCGCACATAGCTCGTCATGCCGGTCTTCTGGTGCTCGATGATGTGGCAATGGAACACCCAGTCGCCCGGATTGTCGGCCACCAGCGCCAGCTGCACCTTCTCGTCCGGCAGGATGAGATAGGTGTCGGAAAAATGCGGGCGGATCGTCTGCTTGTTGGAATTCATCGGCCGGAAGGAAAGGCCGTGCAGATGCAGCGGATGCACCTGCGGCGTCGGGTTCTCGACATTGAAGATATAGGTCTTGCCCGCCTTCATCTCGGCGAGCGGCGCGGTCGGATCGCCCGTATCGTCGGCCCACGGCACCCGGTTGATGGCCCAGAAATTGTAGCCGAGCGAACCGCAGATTCCGTCCTTCGGCCGTTCCTCGGCGGAAGCGCTGAGGATGAACGGCAGCTCGGTGGCGGTGGAGAGGTCGGGTTCGGCCAGCGGGTTGTCGGCAAGCGCCGGCAGGTCGCTGATATCGCGCTTCAGCGACGTGCCGATGGCGCGGAAGGTGGCGAGCGTCGCCGGCTTGGTGCCGCGCAGATCCATCAGCGCGGCGACCGCGCCTTCCGCGTCCGGCATGCGCAGCACGAGGTCGAGCCGCTGGCCGGGGCCGATCATCAGGTGATCGAGCGCGAAACGTTCGGCAGCCGGGTTGCCGTCGAAAGCGATCACCTGCGCCTCCGCTCCGTCGAGGTTCAGCGCGAGAATGCGGGTGACATCCGTTGCGGCAAGACGCAGGCGCACCAGTCCGCCCGCGGGCGCGTCATATTGCGGCGATTGCCGCCAGTTGGCGGTGCGCACCGTGCCGAAGGTGCCGGCGCGGGCGGCGTCGCGTGGCTTGAACTGCGCGATGAACTGCCCGTCGCCGCCAAGCCGCCAGTCGCGCAGGTTGAGCACGATCTCCGCATCGAAGACGGGATCGGCGGGATCCTCCACGACGATCAGCCCGGTCATGCCGCGGCCGATCTGCTTCAATGTGTTGCAGTGCGGATGATACCAGAAGGTGCCGGCATCGGGCGGCGTGAAGGCATAGTCGAACCCGTCGCCGCCATAGACATAGGGCTGGGTGAGGAACGGCACGCCGTCCATCCTGTTGTCGATCCTGAGGCCATGCCAGTGGATGGTCGTCGGCTCGGCGAGCCTGTTGTCGAGCCTGAGCGCGAAGGGTTTTCCGCGCTGCATGCGCAGCACCGGCGGTATTTCGCCGTCGCCATAGGTCATGACGCCGCGGGTAGGGCCTTTGTCCGTGAGCAGGGCCTCGGAGTGCCGCGCCACGAGCGTCGTCTTCGCCTCGGCCTTCGCCGAAAAGCCGCCGAAGCGTCCCGCGAGACTGACGCCGCCGGCATAGGCTCCGGCGACGAGTGCGCCCTTCATCAGCGTGCGGCGTGTCAGCATGGCAATCCCTCCGGTGCGTCACCCGCTTCTAAACCTGAGGGCAGGGCTCAGCAATAAGCGGTGTTCGACCAGATTGCCGCAGGCTCAGGGCTGACCGTTGCGGTCCTTTTCCGAGGCGGCGAGCTTGTTGAAGAAGAAGGAGGTGCGCAGCAGGTTGCGGAAGCGGTTGCGCCGCGCGCCGGCCGGCACGGCCGGGCGTGCGCTGATGCGCAGCGCCGTATAGGCCATGAAGGCGACGAGGATGACGGCCGTATAGAGAAACAGCGCCTGCGGCCCGAAGAACTGCAGCAGCACCGAGGCGAAGAGTGGGCCGATGATCGCGCCGCAGGACCAGAAGAACAGCATGCCCGCCGAAACCAGCGCATGTTCGCCTTCGCCGGCATGGTCGTTGGCATGGGCCGAACACAGCGAATAGAGCGGCATGGCGAACGCGCCGAAGATGAAGATGCCGACGAGGTTACGCCACTCGTCGCCGCCGGCGAAGAAGGCGAGATAGAGCGCGGCAAGCGCCGAGCCGAGTGTGGCGACGAGGATGATCAGGCGCCGGTCGAGCCGGTCGGAATAGATGCCGAGCGGATATTGCAGCACCACGCCGCCGACGATGCCGGCACTCATGAAGCTCGCGATGGCCGTGACGGACAGCCCGATATCATGCGCATAGATCGGCCCGAGATTTCGAAACGCCGCGTTGGTCAACCCGACGACGATGCAGCCGACGGTGGCGAGCGGTGAAATGTTCCTGTAACCCGCAAGAACACATGGCACAGCCGGGAATATGCGGTATTAATCGGGAATTAGCGGGAAGCGCCCGGAAATCCGGGGAGTGTGGCGCGCGCGGCGCGATTTGAGGGAAATCGGCCGCGCAAGTTCAAATGGCACTATGAGGCGCAGGCCTCGAAAATCGGCCGGTGAATTTTGGCGTAAAAATCAGCCCCGTAAATTGCCCGCTGCACACGAGAAGTAACACGCGTGCGGTTGGCGCCCTCGGGCTCCAAACTAATGATGCCAGTGACATTACCCGATCCACCGCGCGAGAACTCTACCCGCTTCTGACTGTCTAGGTCCGTTCTGGTCCAATCGTATTGTCTGCGGAAGGCTGGCACGGCGCAATCAGCGATAGCCTTGTAATCTCCGTTCAGCACAAGCACCAAATCGGGCTCATCCGGCACGGTACTGTAGGTCCCACATCCCGCCAAAAAGAATGGCAACAAAAACACAGCCTTACGCATCAGCCCTCTCTAAATCGTTCGCCCGAACCACATGACGCGGCCGGCAATGTTGAGTTGATCGACTTCCGCCGCCGTAACCTCTTCTGGTGGGTAGCGCGGGTTATCGCTAATCAACTGCAGCGAGCCATTTATACGGCCATGCACACGCTTCACAAGCACCATATCGCCGTACACTACGATGTAGATCGCGTTGTCTCGGATGCGGTCGATGGAGGTATCGATCAGCAGGACGTCCCCGTCACGGATGGTCTCCTCCATACTGTCTCCGCGAGCTGTTAATATCCTCGCCCTCTCAGGGTTGATGCCCCTGGCTTTGAGCCAACCGCGCTGGAACGCTAGATACTCCAAGGGGTCTTCTGTTTCTGCAAGGCGGCCATCGCCCGCAGATGCCTCAATATCGAGGCGGGGAACTAGGGCGAATTCCGGTGATATCTGGCCCTTCATCTCCACCGCAAATGTCATGCCATCACCCGTTGCCACGATATCTAGATCGTTGCGATCGGGCGCCCGCGTGATCGTGTTTCGGGCCACACCCGCCATCACGCCAGCGACGAGCCACTCAAAGTCAGCATCGGCCTTTTGAGCAATTCTGAACGCCCGATCTGCCGTGGGCACCTTTCCTTCGAGATATGCGCGCATCGACGCCTCAGGCACCTCGCAGCGTTTCGCGAACGCGTTTACCGAATCATTGCCTAGCAGCTCGCGAAGTCTCGCGCCAAACCCTTCATCAAAGCCTTCTTTCACGAACCCTCCCTAACTCTGACGCTCGGTCAGAGTGTGAAATTTGGGCGCAAACCTCCCATAAATCGCTGATTTATCTACACATTTCGGCTACTCGCGATATTTCGCGAGGTAGGAAAAGTCTGACGTCGATTTTCGCGAACTATTATTGATTTGTTCGCGATTTTCAGCGAATATGTCGTTGCAACATTGTTTGAACGCCGTTTGAACACCGACACCCACGCCAACGACCTTTCGCAGAGGTCAGAAAAACAGGGAGCCACCATGACGACCACTAAGAAGTGGGATCGCCGGGCCATCAAAGACGAGCTGCTCCGCCAGAACAAAACACTGACGGGGATCGCACGCGATAAGGGCCTCAACGAGAGCGCTTGCCGCCAGGGCATCATTGGCGCGAGCCGCAAAGGGGCCGAGGCGATTGCCGAGGCTCTTGGCGTTCCGTTCCGCGAGATGTTTCCCGATAGCTACACGCTCGGTCGTCACGATGGGGAGGAGACTAGCAGCAAGCCGGCGCCCCGCGATAGCGCAAAAGCCCAACGTGCAGTTGACAACGCACAGAGGGTCGCATGAACGCTGTGTCTAAAATCTCGCATGGCGTGAACATCATTCCGCAGCCTACCACGGGTAGCCTGCGCGCGATCGACCTTGCCTCAATCGACGTCCTGCCGAATCATCGCAAGCCTGATCCGGATTGGGTTTCTGCAATCCGTGACGACATGCGCATCCACGGACAGCACACTCCTATTCAAGTCGTCGAATTCGGCGAGCGCTTCCGGCTGATTAAGGGCCTGCGGCGCATGCTCTCCGTCGAGCAGCTCGGGCTCATCCATATCGATGCCTTCGTGCAATCGCCCGCCGAATTCAGCACCGACGCCGCGCTGCAACTCCGCCAAATTAGTGCGCAGATTATGCGCCGCGAGCTTTCGGTTCTCGATCGCGCAATCAACGTATCCGCTTGGCGTGGCATCTACGAAACGACCTCCGGCATGATCCGGCCAGGGCGAAAGGCAATTAGGGGCAAATTTGCCCCTAATTCGGAAGAGGCCCTCGACGAGCATTCCGAACTCTTCGCTGGCACCTTCTCCGAGGCTGCACAGCGCGCCTTGGGCCTCAACAAGGATGCGGTAAAACGCTACCTGCGCATTGCCCGGATCGACGGCGCGGTTGTCGATCGGGTCGCGCTTCATGCCATCGCCGACAATCAATCCGAATTGCTGGCGCTTGCCGCTGAAACGGCGGACCGGCAGGTGGCGATTGCCGACCTGCTTTTGTCTCAGCCGGCAGGCGCCAGCAACGTCGCGGGCGCGCTGTTTATCATCGACGGCAAGCTGCCGAAGGCCGCTCTGGCGCCTTGGGAGACCTTCTCCGAACGGTTCACAAACCTGAAGGAGCCGGATCAGGAGCGGTTCTTCGAAATCCACACCGCCGCGATCGAGCGGTGGCAAGCGAAGCGAGGCAACTGATGGCCCGCCAGCGCGACCCCTTCACGGTCGATCTCTTCAGCGAACTCAAGCCAGCCCCCGTCGTCGATCGCTTCGACGGCGAGGAGGTCAAGGCGTGGTCGCTGGCCGGTCGACTGGCGAAGGCGGTCGCGCTGACGATGGAGAACAGCGGCAAGACCCGCGAGCAGATCGCCACCGAGATGTCAGAGGTCACGAAGGCCAATGTCTCGAAGGCCATGCTTGACGCCTATGCCAGCCAAGCCCGCGAGCAGCATTCTATTTCCGCCTTGCGCCTTGCCGCGCTGGCGATCGTCACCGGTGATGCCCGAGCCTTCAACACGCTTCTCGAAGAGGCCGGGCTGATCGTCGTTCCTAGCAAATACGAGGCACTCCTCCGCCGCGAACGAGCACGGGAACTGCTCGAAAAGCTGGAGCGCGAGGAGAAGGCCGCAGACGCCGAATGGAGGGCCAAACGTTGAGAGAGCTTTTCCGATACCTCGAATTTCGCGACATCGTGGCATTTGCCGCGATCATCGCCTTCCTCATCGTGGCACTCGGCTACGCTGACGCCATCACTGACGCCATCACTGTCGCGAGGATCACGCGATGATCCAGCTTTCAGAGCGCGAAGTGGTGATGCTGGTGATGATCTTCATCACGACCGTCTGGGCGCTGAGCGCCACGCTGATCGCCGTCCATCTGACCGGTCGCCGCAGCATCATTCGTTGGGTCATCGACGACGTGCGCCGCACCTTCCGAGGTGATGCATGAGCAAAATCTCCATCATCGGCCAGATTGCCGAAATCGATCGCGAGATCGGCATACGCCAGAACGTCTACCAGAAGCAGATCAGTGCCGGGAAGATGCGGCAGGCCGAGGCGGACATGCTGATGCAGCGCATTCAGGCCGTCCGCGCCACGCTGGTCTTCTGCCAGGAGAACGAGGCGGACATCCGGGCTTACATCGCCGCGAAAAGGGCAGGCCCGGCATGAAAATCTGGCTTACCGCACGCGAGATCGCCGAGGAGCAGCTGCCCGAGCTGCCGAAGACCGAAAGCGCCATCATCCGCCTCGCCAAGCGCGCCGGCTGGAACACGCACCCCTGCTACGTCCGCGTCCGTACCGCTGTCGGCGGCGGGCTGGAATACGATTACCACATTCTGCCCACGCTGGCGCAGGTTGCCTACGCGCAGCGTCATATGGTTGTCGGCGCCGAAGTCGCCGATAGCGCGGCGCCCGAAGCCCAATCGACAGCCGTTTCCCTGACCGACCGTGCCGCTCACGAGCGCGATGCACGCCTTGCCGTGCTCGGCGCATTCGATCGGTTTGCCAAAGGTATGCGGCTGCACCAGCGGGCCTGCATGCAGATCTTCTGCGACCGCTATCAGATGGGCATGATCAAGGTGGACGATTGGGTCAAAGACCTCATCCCGTCTGTTTCGAAGCGCTCGATCGCGCGCTGGCGCAAAGCCAAATCCGAAGGCGTTGCAGATGACCTCGGGGTAGACCGCTCGGCTGCGCGCGCCGGTACCGGCCTCCTCGACACGGCGAACGACGGCATGGTGCGGGATTTCGTGCTCGCCTGGATCGCCTCGGCGCCGCATCTGTCGGCCGATACGATCCGCGGATATTGCAAGGATCGCTTCGGCGACGAGATCTCCGATCGCAACGGCGTCTTGAAGCCGCTCCCGCCAGGGCGCACGTTTCAGCACTTCATCAAGGGTTTGAAGGCCTCTGAAAAGGTCGTTCTGACCAAGATCACGAACCCCGACAAGTTCAAGTCGGCCATGAAGCTGTCGGGTACCGGCACCTATCGCCATATCAAGGACCCGAATGCGCTTTGGATGATCGACGCTTCGCCGGTCGATGCGCTCTGCACCGATGGCCGGCACTCGCTTTACGCCTGCATCGACATTGCCACACGCCGTCTCGTCATCACGCTTTCGAAGACGCCCCGCGCATCCGCTGTCGGTCTCATGATGCGCAAGGCCATTCTCAAATGGGGCGTGGCCAAGGTCATCAAGACGGACAACGGATCGGATTTCGTGGCCGTCTCCATCAAGCGGCTGTTCGCGAACCTCAATATCGATCCGGACGTTTCCGACGCCTATAGCCCCGAGCAGAAGGCGCATGTCGAACGCGTCATCAAGACGTTCCAGCACGAAGTTTGCCCGCAGCTGCCGGGCTATATCGGGCATTCGGTCGCCGATCGGAAAGAGATCGAAGGACGGAAGTCTTTCGCTCAACGCCTCGGCGCCGACGAAAAGGAACTCTTCGAAGTCTCGCTCACCGCCGAGCAGCTGCAGCGCCATATCGATGATTGGCTGGACTACAAATACCACGAGCGCGGGCACGGTGGCCTGAAGGATCAGACACCCAATGCCGTAGCCGCAGCCTCGACGACCGAGATCCGTCGCGTCGACGAGCGCGCGCTCGACGTCCTGTTGATGCCGGTGGCCGGCAAGGACGGCCGGCGCACCATGACCAAGCAGGGTCTGAAGATCGACCACTTCTACTACCTCACGGGCGCGATCATGGTCGGCACGGAAGTTTTCGTGCGCCTCGATCCGCTCGACATGGGCAAGGTCTATGCCTTCTCCCTGGAGGACGGCCGCTTTCTCGATATGGCGATCTGCCCCGAACTCTCCGACGTCAATCCGGCAGAATATGTCCGCGCCCAGAAGCAGGTGCAGGCCGAGCTGCTGCGCGAAAACGAGCGGAAGATCAAAGCGGACATTCGCGAGCTGAAGAAGGGCCCATCCGGCATCGAGCGGACGATCCGCCTTGCAAAGCGGGAAGCGGCCGAGCGTGCAGCCCAGAACGCCAACGTCATCGCGTTGCCAAAGCGCGAGGGACAGCATCGCACGCCAGCGATCGTTGCCGCTCTCGATGTGCATGCGGGCCCGAAGGCCGCGCCGTCGCATGCCAGCGATGCCCAGCGCGAGATTGTCCTCGCCGATCTGGCGCCGCCACGCGCCTTCGAGAACGTCACACCCATTCGCACCGAACCCACGCCCGCCCAACGCTTCCGCACTGCGCTCGAGATCGAGCGGCGGCACGCTGCCGGCGAACTGGTCGATGCGGAACAGCTCATCTGGTTCGGATCGTACCGCGAAAGCGCGGAATACAAGGCGGCTCGGGCCATGTGGGAAGACTTCGGCGATCAGGCGCCGGGACTGCGTACCTGAATGAAAACGCCCCGCTGGCGGCAACCAGCGGGGCGGTACTGAAGATCAAACTGAAGGACTGAAAGATGAATGCAATGACACAACCTGTCAATCCCGGCTTCGGCTCGGTGGCGCCCCTGAAGAACGTCGCCGAATGCATGGCCGTCGCACAGAAGATCATCGACCGCCCGGCCGGCGTCGATGGCCTCGGCCTGTTCTACGGCCCGAGCGGCTACGGAAAGTCCAAGGCCAGCCAGTATGTCCAGAACAAGTTCAAGGCGATCTACATTGAGGTCTTCGAGTACTGGAACAAGCAGAAGCTCTGCAAAGCGATCCTGTCGGAACTCGGTGTCGCCAACCCCAAGGGCACCTTCATCGAACTC
Organism: uncultured Shinella sp.; assembly: GCF_946479415.1. The sequence continues at coordinate 14,764 of NZ_CAMLFY010000036.1, forward strand.
ATGGACCAAATCCTGCGCACGCTGCAGGACGATCCGAACCGGCTTTTGATCATCGACGAGGCCGACAAGCTGATCGACAAGCACATGATCGAATTTGTGCGCGACATCTACAAAGGCGCCCGCATTCCGGTCCTGCTGGTCGGCGAGGAGCGACTTCCCGACAAGCTCAAGGCCTACGAGCGGTGCGAAAACCGGGTCACCGGCTTTGGCATGGCGAACCCCTGCGACCTTACCGACGCGCAACATCTCGCTCGCATCTACCAGCGCCAGCTATCGGTTTCCGATGATCTGCTCGGCCACATCGTGCACGAGACGAATGGCGTGACCTCCCGTGTCGTGACGTCGCTCGCCGAGGTCGGCCAATGGGCGCGCGCCAACCAGCTCCTGGAAGTGGACCTCAAGGCCTATTCCGGCTCGATCTTCACCGGCCGCGCGCCGCGTCGGAGGTAGGCCCATGAAGACGCTTTTGATGCTTACGGTCTCCGACGCCAAGCCGCTCCGCCATGGCATGGACTATTTGTGGTCGCTGATCCTCGACCTCACGCGCGAGACGGACACCTTCACCTACCATGACGTTCGCGGCCGGTGCGACCAATCGCATCTGGTCCGTGTCCGCCTCGACCTCGTCAAGCTGGTGAATGCCGGCTTCCTCGCGCGCCTGCCGGCGTCGAAACCAAAGGGGCCGCGTCCCTTTCGGCTGATCAAACGCCAAAGCACCACGCCAGCCTTGACCACCGGTGCCACCGGCGAAAGCAAGGTAGGGCTCGGTATCCAGAACATGTGGAACGTGATGCGGCGCTCGCGCGGCGGCTTCACCGTCGCCGATCTCGCCATCGACGCCAGCACGGACGACGTCACGGTCAGCCATCAGCATGCCAAGCAGTACTGCCGGATGCTGGAGCGCGCCGGCATCATCAGAAAACAGCGGCTCGGTCAGCGTGGCGTCGGCCGAAACATCTTCATCCTGCTCGGCTCGGCCAATACCGGGCCAAAAGCACCGCGCCGTTACAAGAGCACGATGATCTTCGACGAGAATCAGAACCGTGTCGTCGGCCCGGTCGAAGCCGAGGAGATCGCGCCATGACGCCGATCGCTCGCCCTCTCACGGATTACGTCGAAAAGGCCGCGACCGCATGGAACGACGCGGCTCCGGACTGGATTGTCGCGCTGGCGGAAGCCTGCTCGAAATCCAGCCAGAGTGCCGTCGCCAAGAAGGTCGGCTATTCCGCGCCGACGCTGAGTGCCGTGCTCGGCAATGCCTACAAGGGCAATATGGCCAAGGTCGAGGAGGCTGTTCGTTGGCAGCTCATCGGCGAAACGGTGCCATGCCCTGTGCTCGGCACCCTCCGCAAAACCGAATGCCTGGAATGGCAGGCCAAGCCCTACGCGGCGACATCATCGCACCGCGTGGCCATGTACCGCGCCTGCCGTGACAGGTGCCCCCATAGCCGCATCGCTACCGCCAACGAGGAGACAGCATCGTGACCGACTTCGTATCGACCGAACTGAAAAAGATCGCCGCCCGCTTCTCCGACCACGACCACGAGGGACTGGTGCTCACGGGCGATGACGCCCGTGAGCTTGCCATTCACCTGCGTGCCGTTGGCTCGGCTGCGTTTCTCCTCGAGCGCGAGGTGATGCGCTACCGCAAGGCTGACGTCGAGCGCCAGGCGCGCGATCGGCTTGCCGCAGCCTCGGGCAGGTTCAGCGCCAACATTCTGCAATTCCCCAAACCCAACTGACTTCAACCCTGTGCAGCGGCGGCGTGCCGCACTCTTCAAACCAGCTTCAAAAGGAATTCCCCAGTGGACGTAGTAATCACCGCAGATAAGCCCACCGAGCCCCGACAGATCGAAATCGAAGGCGCAACGTACATCGAGGACGTGCGCGGGCGCTTCGTGCCAGAAGCCATGTATCGCGCCGCCGCACAGGTGAAGATGGAGCCGGCGATCATCGAGCTTAACGGTCGGCCCGGTATGATGGATGCCACTGGCAAGTGGGTACCGATCGCCCTAGTGAAGCCCGCGAACGTTCTTGAAGACGAGATAGTCCGCAAGTGCATCGCCTTCGCCCTCGATGCCAGCGCCTCGCTCTCTCGCCTTCTCGGCCATACCAAATTCGACCTCGGCTCCTACGACGCCCTCCTGGAGCAGGAATACGGCGTCACGAAGCGGGGCGAGAAGGGCAACGCGACGTACTACAGCTATGACGGCCTCTATCGTGTCCAGGTGCAGGTCGCGACCCTGATCGACTTCGGACCCGAGCTGCACATCGCCAAGAGCCTTGTGGACGAATGCATCAACGACTGGTCCGCCGATAGCCGCGTTGAGCTTCAGGCGCTCGTCACGAGGGCATTCAATGTCGACCAGGAGGGCACGCTCAACCGGTCAGAAATCTATCGCCTTCTCCGTTACGAAATGTCCGACCCGCGCTGGAAGCGCGCCATGGACGCTATCCGCGACGCCATGCGGCCGATCGGCTCTAAGGAGTACATCCGCTTCGGCCGACGCGCCGACGTGAAGGCGAAGTGGGAAACCATCTCCCTTGATTTCGCTCGGGCGTGAGGGCGGGACCATGGCCACACGCACCGCAAAAATTGGCTTTCGTCGTCTTCGGGGTAAATTCACCCCGAAGCGCGCCCACGCTTTTTGCATGACCCGCGTCGGTCAGATCGAGCTGCTCCTCGAAGAAATCGCATCGGCCTACAACGACGTCGATCAGACCGTCGTCGCGGAATGCGACAGCCTTCGCGACGAGGCGCTGCCGGCGCTCACTCGCACACTCGACGAGGCGCTTGAAGAGGGGCGAACGCTATGACCCGTGCCCTCGCGAAGGTTCGCGCGGACAAACTCCGCGCCCAAACACGGTGCCCGGTCTGCGGCGCTAACCGCATCGACGCGCTCGGCAAGCCCGGCGCGCCATCCATGTATTGCGTCTATGCATGCTCGGCGGAGTTTCAGGTGGATGGCAACGGGGAGATCATCCCCGCCACCATCTGCCCGGCCTCGTCCTATGTCGCCGCCCGCGCCCTCAATGCCGAGAGCCGCACCGAAATCGAAACGGCAGGTGCGGCATGAGACATTTCCACGATATCGAAGAGATGGCCGGCGCGCTCGCCGCCGAGGCCGAAAAACTCGGCGGTGAGATCGAGCACCGCGACGGGGGTGTCTTCTTCGTCGTCAAGACCGATTGCGAATGCGGCGCGCACTCCGTCTCCGAGGTCAACCTGACCGATCTCGCCTCCACCATCTGGGAGAGCCTGTCATGAACGTTTCTCGCGAAGAAGCCGTGCGCTTCCTTGAGTGCGCCACCCGCAATTGGTCGAAGGTCCCGCCGCTGTCGGAAGATGACCTTGGTGACGTGGCAACCGAACTTCTGCGCTTTGCCATTGCAAAACGCAAAGAAGACCTGCCCGCCGTCGCATCCGTGGGAGGCAGTCCCTTGCTAGATTGGGCTGTCTCCAAATGGAACTCCGAAGTGAAGAACCGGCCTTTGGCGAATGTTCATCGGCGCTCGCTGGATGACACGTGGCGTCAGGTTATCCGCTGGGCTGGTGGCGATCCTGACGCCCTACTAGGCCCCTCGCATGATGCCCTCCTTTCCGCCCTAGCCGCATCTGGAAATGGGAGCGGCGAATGAAAAAGCCTTCACTCACACAGCGCAAAATCCTCGAAACCGCCGCTGGCCTCGCCAACCATCGTCCGCACGGTCGGTCGCAGCACGGCGGCTGGAGCAGCGCCTACCTCGTATGCCGGCATAACAACTGGACCGACCGGATGGGCCTTATCACCGTCGCCGGCCTGATCGCCATCGACCGCGCGGCACGCATTGTCCTGACCGTGCTCGACCACGAGCAGAACGGTGCTGTTGCGCTCGCTGAGACATCGAACATGTTGGATGAAGCGGCCCGCGTCCTGATCGCCGCCGTTGATAGCCTGGTCGAACCTGATGCCGAGCCCGGAGCGGAAGCTGCCTTCTCGTTTGTCCTCGATCTCAAACTGCCGAACGGTGACGTAGTTGATAACGGCCAACGGATGCTGCCGGCACAGATCGCCATGACATTGGCGCCGGAAGCGGTTTCGCATTGGCTTGCCGAGCGCCCGGAGCCGGATGCGGTTCTTCACCGCATGCCGATGCCGATGCCGCTCGACCGCTTTCCCACCACCAGCACCACTTCAGGAGGTGAATGATGGACGTGAGATATGGACAAGGGCGCACCGAATTTGGCCCTGGCATCAGCATCACTCTGACCGGTGACGAGGTTGCGACCGCTATTTCTGCGTTCCTCGTTGCACATGGTGTTCACATCGACGGTGCGCGAACGATCACGGTAAACGGCGATTTGTGTCAGATCGGCCACGTCTATGTGGACCCGGGCGGCCTTGTGGTCGCCCATGGAGTTCGGTTTTGCGGACGCGGTCCCGCCAGTACAGCAAGTGGGGGTGGCCGTGGCTGACAATCTCAAGCCTTTCACCTGCACCTACCGTTTCGAAGGCCGACCGATTGGCATCACCATCGAGGCGCGCTCCTGGGAGGAAGTCTCGTCCCGGCTGCGCGCGATCGGCATGACCGGCGTTGTCGAGGGCGAGCAGATTGCGGAGTTCGAAGCATTCCCCGGCCTCTCCCTCTCCAAACGCGGCATTAAAGCCGTCCTTCGGCTTATGCGGAGGATCACGGCATGACCAGCATCTACTTCGGCGAGACCGTTCGGCTGAAGTCTCACTCGGCCACCACGAAGGCCGGGAAATCCATGATCAAGATCGAGCTGGAAACAACTGACCATTTCGACCTCGCGTCCATCCTTCGCCAGCTCGACAGCATCGACCAGGAGCAGCGGGAGGCGGCAAAGCCTCGAAAGAAACTGGCGCCAGCCGAAAAGAAGCACGAGCAGCTCGCGCTCGCTGCGCCCCTTCGCCAAATCCGCGACATGAGGGAGGACCAGCCATGAGCTCGACGATCGCCGCCATCCATGTTGGCTTCAAGCAGCTCGGCATCGTCGAGGATGACGACAAGCGCGGGATCTATCGGCGCGTCACCGGAAAGACCGGCCTGACGATGATGAAGCCCGTAGAGCAGGATGCCGTGCTGGCCGAGCTGCGCCGCCTCGGCTTCACCGCCGTGCCGCGCCGTGCTGACGGCCGTCAGCAACTGACCGGCCGGTTTGCCAAGAAGCTCCAGGCGCTGTGGATCGGCGCCTGGAACCTCGGCCTGGTCGAAAACCGCGACGATGCCGCGCTATTGGCCTTTGCCAAACGGCAGACCGGCATCGACCACATACGTTTCCTTCGCGATGCCGACGACGCCCGCAAGGTTGTCGAGGCGCTCAAAAGCTGGATGCAGCGTGAGGCCGGCGTGATGTTCGGCAATCTCAACGGTCAGGACTGGCTTGCCGCCGATGGCGCGAAGATCGCCTGGGCGCAGTGGCGCATCCTGATGCCCGGCGCCGACCTGATAGCCCGCAAGGGTTTTGACCCGGCCGTCTTCGCGGTACTCGGCCGGCCGGCATCGATGCTGACCGAGATCAAGCCGAAGGACTGGCAGGCGGTCATGAACGATCTGGGCAAGCGCGTTCGTGCCGCCCGGAAGGCGGGTGCGTGATGGTTGCATATTCGTTCAAGGCCCTCTTCGTGCCGCAGATCGTTTCACTGATGAAACGGCAGACCGTTCGCGCCGATCGCCCGCGCCATGCCCGCCCCGGCGAAGCCGTGCAGCTCTATCAAGCGATGCGGACGAAAGACTGCCGGAAGATCATTCTGGACCCTGTCTGCACCGGTGTCCTGCCGATCGAGATTTGCGTGTCCGATACGCGCGGCATCCTGTGGATCTCGATCGACGGCGACAACGTAGAGGACCCGGAGGCATTCGCGTCGGCCGATGGCTTCCACCCGGCGCATTACCTTGCGGCGCGGCCGGGCGCGACGGCGCTGGAGAACATGGCGCGCTTCTGGCTGGATAACCACGAGGCCGGCACCTTCAGGGGTGTCCTGATCAGATGGGAACCGTCCCCATGATCGAGCGCGCCGCCCCGCTTCCTCTGTTCGAAACAGAGACTTTGAACGCCATTCGAAAGCAGCGTGAAGACCTGTTGAAACGGCTCAAGCGGGGCGGTGTCGATGCGCACACGCGGGTGAAGCGCGAAGAACGTCTGAAAACCCTCACTGCGCAACAGATAGAAATCGAGACGGCGTTTGGGCTCGGAGGTCACCATGGCTGATCATTCCACCGACCGCGCCTGGATGACGCCATTGCTCAATCAAATCGCCGACGTTGCCGGCGAGCGAGCGGCGCTGCTACTTGGCACAGAGAAAGCCGGATTGCAGATCTACATCCCAGATCGGGTTCCCGACGACCATTGGCTAGCCAAACTGATCGGGAAAGACGCGGCCCGCGCAATCGCTGCGAAGTGGGGCACGCAGCATATCACGATACCCGTTGCCATGAACGGCGATCGGCGCAAGCGCGCGACCCTGATTGCCCAACTGATCGAAAAGGGCTACTCAAATAACGCCATCGTCCAGATGACTGGCGTCTCTCGCCGTACTGTCATCGAGCACCGCAGCAAGCGGCAGGATGACCGCCAAGGCTCTCTCTTTTGAGCCGAAGTGAAATTCTGCACTTCTGACTTTCCCACTTAGCGCAGCCATTGTCCGACCAGACGAACGCCTTGAGGCCAAGGCGTATTTTTCCGTTCTGGGGGTTCCATGAATACGCTCGCTTCGCGCATCGACGCCACGGTCCTGCGCAAGATCGCACCGAAGGTCTCCGGCAAGAAGGCCGCGTCTCAGCTCCTCGTCATAGAGGGGTTTGGGGCAATGCTGCCAAAGATGCTGCCGTATATCGGCGTCAACACGCCGCTGCGCATTTCTCACTACCTCGCACAGACCGCGCATGAGAGCGACGGCTTCTGCACCAGCGAGGAATACGCCTCGGGCGCCGCTTACGAAGGCCGCAACGACCTGGGCAATGTCCAGACCGGGGACGGAAAACGCTTCAAAGGTCGCGGTCCGATCCAACTGACGGGCCGCAAGAACTACCGCCTCTTCACCGCCTGGATGCGTTCGATCCAACCGGACTGCCCAGACTTCGAGCAGCGGCCCGAGCTTGTCGGCCAGTGGCCTTGGGCGGGCTGGGCGTCGGCTTTCTACTGGTCGACGAATGACATCAACAAGCTCGCCGACAACGACAATCTGGTTGCCGTCACGAAGAAGGTGAACGGCGGCCGCAACGGCCTCGAGGACCGCGCGCGCTATCTTACCAAGATCAAGGGTATCATCGTGCCCATGGCGGCGGAGGCCGTTGAGCCGGACCACGACTTCCCCGTCCTGCGGCGCGGATCGACTGGCGAATGGGTCGATCGCCTGCAGCACGCCTTAGCCGCCTCCGGCTTCTACCTCCTTTCCATCGATGGCGACTTTGGTTCAGGCACGGAAGGCGCGGTGAAGCTGCTCCAGCGCTCTCGCGGCTTACTCGTCGATGGGATCGCTGGCCCCAAGACCTTTGCCGCGCTCGCAGGCTACCTCCCCAAAACCTAAAGCTAAGAGGAACGACCGATGTTGTCGCAGTTTCTTGCGCAGGTGTTCCCTGCGCTCATTGATGCAATCACGCCAATTCTGGTCGCCCTTCTGGTCGGCCTCATCTATCGCTGGACCGGTATCCAGATCGAGCAGAAGCATATGCTCGCGCTCCAATCCGCGCTTCAGAACGGCGCCCGGCTCCTTCTCACCGGCAAGTCGATCGACGACGCCATCTCCTATGTGCAACGCTCGGTGCCTGATGCCCTAACGAAGCTGGGTGCCGCAGACAGATCTCGCATCGCCGAGCTGCTTGCGCCGCATGTTGCCGTCTTGCCGCCTACCGCGCTGCAGCCGGGAACTGACGGTGCGGTTGCCCGAGAGTTCTACGAGCGAACCCTCGGGGGCCGCCCAATTCACCCGGCGCCTGGAGCTGCAAATGACTGATGCCTTGAAAGATTGGTTCGGTCTGGCTGCGCTCATCATCGCCGTCGCCACCTCGGCCTGGAACATCATTTCCTCCGGCGCCAAGAAGACCGCAAGCGAACTGGCCGAGTTTCGCAAGCAGGATGCCGAGGAAAAGAAGGCGTTGATGGAGGCGGTCGCAGCCCTCGGAACGCGAACGCAAGCCATCGAAATCGGAATGGAACACCTCCCCGACGCCAAGGCCGTGTACGAGCTACGCCTCGCCCTGGAGCAGCTCTCCGGGAAACTAGGCCGGATGGAGGAAAACCAGATCGGCATGTCGCGCACCGTTCTTCAGGTGCAGGACTTCCTCATGAAAGGTGCAGCATGACCGACTTCAACGAGCATCTGGCACGAGATGCCCGCCTCGTCATACTGAAGGAATTGGCAAAGCAGACGGACAACCGGCTGAACGAAAGCCTGCTCCATAGTGTGCTCGAAACCTTTGGCCATCGTCGTTCTCGCGACTGGGTGCGCCAGCAGCTGCGGTTCCTCACCGACATCGGGGCGATCTCGGTGACCGAGGCCGGTACGGTACTGGTCGCAGAGCTTCGTCGGGCTGGCCTGGAGCACGTCGAGCGCCGGTCGATCCTTGAGGGCGTAAACCGGCCGTCGCTGGTGTGACTGCTATGGGACGCGGCCGACTTTCCAACATCGATCTGCTACCAGAGCAGTGCGCGCCGATCATCTCGTGGGCAGCGGCGGAACTTCAAAAACGCGAGCGCACGCAGACCGAGATCTACAAGGACTTTGTCAGCAAGCTCGAAGGCGTGCAGCGTGAACACCGTGGTGAATTGGAGTTCCCAATTCCATCGTTTTCAGCCTTCAACAGGTACTCGCTCAACCTCGCGCAGATGACGCAGCGCATCAACCAGACACGGGATATCGCCAGCACACTCGCAAGCAAGTTTGACGCTGAGGCATCCGACGACCTCACGCTGATCGCGGCCGAAGCGATCAAGACGTTGATCTTCGAGCTTCTCACGGAGAGTGGCGAAGCTGGCATCGATCCGAAGGGCGCCATGTCGCTTGCCAATGCGCTGCGTTCGGCCACCCAGGCACAGGGCATATCGACCTCACGACGCCAGAAAGTCGAGAAAGATTTCGCCGATCGGGCGAAGCAAGCCGTGGAAACCGTCGGCCGCGCCAAGGGCGTTTCGCAAGAAACCATGGACGAAATCAATCGGCGTCTCGGGGTCGCTTGATGGGCCGCGCACTGATCGTCCCATCCAATCCCGACGCCATTTTCCTGCCCTATCAGGCCAAGTGGGTAAACGACAATGCCCGCTTGAAGCTGATGGAGAAGGGCCGCCAGATCGGCTTGTCCTGGTCGACGGCATACGCCACGGTTTCGCGCACGGCGCTCGTGAGTGCGAAGCGGGACCAGTGGGTATCGTCCCGTGACGATATCCAGGCGCGTCTTTTCCTTGAGGACTGCAAACTGTGGTCCGGCATCCTTGAGCTGGCCGCGCAGGATCTCGGAGAGCAGGCGCTTGACCCGGAGGGAAAACAGACAGCCTACGTGCTGCGGTTCGCCAATGCCTTGCGCATCAACTCGATGAGTTCGAACGCTGACGCGCAGGCTGGCAAGCGAGGCGGCCGTGTGCTTGACGAGTTTGCCCTGCATCCTGATCCTCGCAAGCTTTGGCAGATCGCCTATCCCGGCATCACGTGGGGCGGCTCGATGGAGGTCATCTCCACCCATCGCGGCTCGCACAACTTCTTCAACCAGCTCGTCCGAGAAATCCGTGAGGGCGGCAATCCGAAGCGGATCAGCCTGCACACGGTGACCCTGCAGAACGCTCTCGATGACGGCTTTCTGTACAAGCTGCAGCAATCTTTGCCGCCCGACGCCGAACAGCAGGAGATGACCGAGGCGGAGTATTTCGACTGGGTAAAGGCGGGCTGCGCGGACGAAGAGAGTTTCCTGCAGGAATACATGTGCCAGCCGGCCGACGACGACGCAGCCTTCCTGGAATATGATCTAATCGCAGCCTGCGAGTACCCGACGGACTTCGACTGGTCCACCATCGAGGGGCGGCAACTCTATGCCGGCGTCGATATCGGCCGCAAGAAAGACCTGACGGTGCTCTGGGTTGTCGAAAGGCTCGGAGACGTCCTCTATACGCGGCACATTGAAACGCTCCAGAACATGAGCAAGCCAGACCAGGAGAAGGTTCTCTGGCCGTGGTTTGAGCGTTGCGTCCGTATCTGTATCGACGCTACGGGCCTCGGCATCGGATGGGCCGACGACGCCCAGAAGAAGTTCGGGGCGCATGCTGTCGAAGCGGTGACATTCACGGCGCCGGTGAAAGAGGCCCTGGCTTATCCTGTCCGCTCCAAGATGGAGGAGCGCCGGATCCGCATCCCGTTCGATAAGCACATCCGCGCCGACCTTCGCTCCGTCACCAAGCAGGTCACTGCTGCCGGCAACATACGGTTTACCGCCGAGCGCACCGTAGCTGGCCACGCCGACCGCTTCTGGGCACTCGCCCTGGCCATCGAGGCGGCCGGCGGGCCTCAAATGCAATATGGCTACAAGGCCGCGCCGCGCGCCGCCACCAAGTTCGACACCCCGAATACCGACCGCGACGATGGCGCCCCGTCGCGTCTTTCCGCGTTGCGCCGATCGAGAGGAACAATCTGATGGCCACCCAGCTCGTCGACCAATACGGCCGGCCGATCAGCACGGCCGCGCTCAAGCAGGAGCAGGCGGCGCCCACCATGACCGGCGTGCGCAGGCCGAATACCGAGCACCAGGCGTCGGGCCTGACACCCGGCAAGCTCGCCCGCCTGCTTCGCTCCAGCGCCAACGGCGATCCGGAAGCCTACCTTGCCCTCGCCGAGGACATGGAGGAACGCGATCTGCACTATGCCGGCGTGCTCGGCACCCGAAAGCGGCAGGTCGCCGGACTGGACATCACTGTTGAGGCGGCCAGCGACAAGCCCGAGGACGTGGAGAACGCGGACATGGTTCGCGCCTTCTTCGAGCGCGACGCCTTCGAGACCGAGTTGATCGACATCCTCGACGCGATCGGCAAGGGCTTCTCCGCGACCGAAATCATCTGGGAGACCTCAGAAAGCCAGTGGGAGCCGAAGGAGCTGAAATGGCGCGACCCGCGCTGGTTCCGCTTCGACGACGTGGATGGCGAGACGCCCTTGCTTCGTGACCCCGGCGGCGACCAGCCACTTGCCCCGTACAAATGGGTTTTCCACCAGGCGAAGGCCAAGTCGGGTCTGCCGATCCGTGGCGGCATCGCCCGCGCCGTCTGCTGGAACTATCTGTTCAAGGCCTTCACCACGAAGGACTGGGCGATCTTCTGCGAGGCCTACGGCCAGCCGCTGCGCCTCGGCAAATGGGGCGAAGGCGCAACCGACGCTGACAAGGAAATCCTCCTGCAGGCGGTTGCCAATATCGGCGTCGACTACGCCGCGACAATCCCGCAGTCCATGACGGTCGAGTTCATCAAGGCCGATATCGCCGGCTCTCATGAACTCTACGAGAAGCGGTCCGATTGGCTGGACCGCCAAACCTCCAAGGTCGTGCTCGGGCAAACTGGCACGACGGATATGACGGCGGGCGGCTACGCCCAGGCTAAGGTCCACGACGGCGTCAGGGACGACATCGAGCGCTCCGACGCGAAACAGGCCGCTGCCACACTTATGCGCGACCTGGTGCGCGCCTACATCGATCTGAACAAGGGGCCGCAGAAGGCTTACCCGAAGATCAGGATCGGACGCCCCGAGCAGGTCGATCTTGAGAAGTGGATGAAGAATATCGAAACCTTCGTCAGCCTGGGCGGCAAGGTCGGCATGTCCACTGTGCGTGACAAGATTGGTGTGCCGGATCCGGACCAAGACGAGGAGCTGCTGGTACCGCGCGGCAAGCAGGAGGCCCCGTCCGGCCAACCGAAGCCCGCCGCACCGCCAGCGATGCCCGGCAGGGCTTCCGCGCAAAGGGCGGAAGTGCCCGCCAAACCGATCGACGCGATCGACACGTCAATCGCGTCGATCCTTGGCGATGATGGATGGGCCGAGATGGTTGAACCGATCGTCGGCGGTCTAGAGGAGAAGATCGCCGCCGCGTCCACGATGGAGGAGGTGCGAGCGATCCTCGCCGATCGGTACAGCAACATGGACGTCAGCGCTCTGACTGACATGCTGGCGCGCGCCGCCTTCTCTGCACGCCTTGCCGGCATTGGCGGTGATGCACTTTCGGATGAGGCATAGCCTTGCCGATCGAGCTGAAGCCGCTTCCACCAGTCGATGCCATCGCCGCTTTCGAGGCCCGCAAAGGCAACCTCAGGGAGACATTCTCTTGGCAAGACTTCTGGCAGGAGGAGCACGCCAGCTCCTTCACTGTCGCCAAGTCGGCCGGGTTCGACATCCTGAAGGACATTTCCGATGCCTTCGAACGGGCTTTGAAGGAGGGGCGCACACCGGCGGATTTCGCCCGGTCACTCCGCCCGACGCTTGAGGCGAAAGGCTGGTGGGGCAAAAAACTGGTGGAAGATCCCGCCAGCGGCGAAACCCGCCCCGCCCAGCTCGGAAGCGCGCGCCGGCTTCAAACGATTTTCGACGCCAATATGCGGGTCTCCTATGCCGCTGGTCACTGGGCAGGTTTCGAGCGTAACCGTGCCAGCCGTCCGTTTCTCCGGTATGTGGCCCTCCTCGACGATCGCACGCGTCCTGCCCACCGCGCTCGGCACAACCTCGTGCTGCCGATCGACCATCCGTATTGGGAGATGTGGGCGCCGCCTTGCGGCTGGAACTGCCGCTGCACGCTGCAGAGCCTTTCCCAACGCGATATCGACCGCTTGCTGGCAGACGGTGAAAAACTCCAATTCGAGCCACCGCAGGATACGTTCCGAAACTTCGTGAACAACCGCACCGGCGAAGTGGTCAAGGTGCCTGACGGCATCGACCCCGGCTGGGCCTACAACCCCGGCCGCGTCGGTTATGAGGCCCGCGTCAACAAGGCGGTTGCGGAGAAGATCGCCGACGCGCCACCCGAGATGGTCACCGCCGCCGTCGAAGAGCGCGTCGCGAGCAGCGCGTTCGAGCGCTTCGTGCGCAAGCCCGAGGGCTCCATGCCGGTGATGCCGATATCGCCTGCGCTGGCTTCGGCACTCGGTATCGATGCGCGCGTAGCGCTCCTGTCGGCAGAGACCATGGAGAAGCAGATCCGGCGCCATCCCGAGATGACGGTGGAGGATTATCGGCTCCTTCCGACCTTCCCCGCCAAAGCCCTTGTAGCGCTCGCGGATGGCCCTCTTTCGGCCGTGCTGATCAGATTGGCGAACGGGCGATGGCTTCACGCGGTCCTTAAGTCGACCAAGAGCCGTAAGGCCGCGTTCGTTACCAGTTATCGGTTCACGAGCGAGGAAAGGATACAGGCTCTCCTCATGCGTCCTGGTGTCCGCATTGTCTTCGATCGGCGGGGAGAGTGATGTGCGCGGTAGGGCCTCGCAGGAACCCTACATGACGGTCCCATCCGGAGATGGTCCTACGGCCGCGAGAATGTCACCGTGTCACGCGCACCAGCTATCAATAGCACCTTGCGGCGTGATCTTCAAATCGGGGCCACAGAGCGCCGTGGGCGCATCAGACGAGCGTTCGGCCGTCCGAAGCGGCAAATCGCGCCCACGGCCTTCAAAACGGCTTCAATTTTGATGCTGTTGCCCGTTGCCGGATCCAAGGTGCGCCGCTAAGTGTTGTCTACGCGCAATCGGGCAGATCCCCGAGACCGAAGTGCAGTTTCGCACTTCTGACCGCCGAGCACTACCGCCGTTAGATGGCGGTCATGAAAAACGCTCTCGCCTTCCTCGCTTCCGCAGTTCTGTCGGCGCACGTCACCGAACTTTCGGCCGACGCCGCCGATGGCGTCTGGATCCAGTTGATCCCCGCCGGCACCTTCAGCGGCCGTGACGGTCGCGGCCCCTACCATGCCGGTGACGCTCAGAGCCTGAAGCGGATTGCGGATACCACCCGCACCTATCATGGCGCCACCGATATCGTCGTCGACTATGAACATCAGACCCGCAACGCGCTCGAGAACGGCAAGCCCGCTCCGGCCGCCGGATGGGTCAAGGAAATCGATCCCCGCGCCGATGGCCTTTACGGGCGCGTCGAATGGACCGCCGCAGCCGCCCAGGCCATCCGGGCGAAAGAGTATCGGTACATTTCCCCGGTCTATTTCCACGGCAAAGACGGCAAGATCTTCGCCCTTCAGAATGCGGCGCTCACCAACGCGCCCAACCTCGTGATGTCGGAAGTCTCCGCTCACTCGATCTTTCAGAAAGCCCAAGAGGAACCCATGAAAAGAGTGCTCGCCGCCCTCGGCCTGGCCGAAGGTGCAAGCGAGGATGATGTGCTCGTCGCCATCAACTCGTATCTCACCAGCTCGACGGCAATTGCCGTCGCCGCCGGTCTCACCAAGGACGCCAAGTCGGATGCTATTCTGACGGCCGTCCAGTCCGCATTTGCCGATCGCAAGAAGATTGCGGTCGCTGTCGGTAAGCCGGAAACGGCCAGCGTTGACGAGATCGTTTCGTCGATCAGCTCCGCCCAGTCGGCCGCCGTCGATCCGACGAAGTACGTGCCGTTCGCCCAAGTCTCCGCGATGCAGGACCAGCTCAACTCGCTGGCCAAGCAGATCGGCGAGGACAAGGCGACCGAGGCCGTTGAGGACGCTATCCGCGACGGCAAGCTTGCCCCGGCGCTCAAGGACTGGGGTCTTTCCGTCCACCGCGCCGACCCAGCCAAGTTCGCGGAGTTCGTCGGCAAGGCGCCGGTGCTCACCGCCATGCAGCGCACCGCCACCGCGAAGGATCCGGGCAACGGCGCCGCGCAGCTCGATGACGCCTCGATCGCCGTCATGCGCCAGATGGGTCTGACGGAAGCGCAGATGGCCGAAGGCCTGAAAGGGGGTGCGGTATGACGGCGCTGGCAGGTGATCGCAGAACGCCGGAGCGGTCCGGCGACCTTCGGGTCTTTCCCGCTGCGGCTAGCGCGGTGCTGTTTGCGGGCGCCATGGGCGCCGTCAACGCATCCGGCCAGGCGGTACCCATGTCGACGGCTCTCAACCTGAAGGGCGCCGGCCGCGTCGAGCGGCGTGTCGATAATACGGGCGGAGCCGCCGGCGCAAAGTCGGTTGAAATCTACGCCGGCATCTTCCGCTTCGACAACTCGACGGCGGGCGATGCCATCACGAAGGCCGATATCGGGTCCGATTGCTACGGCGTCGATGACCAGACGGTCGCCAAAACCTCAGCAACCAACACCCGGTCGGTCGCTGGCAAAGTGTTCGACGTGGACGCCGACGGCGTCTGGGTCAAGTTCTCCTGAAGGTGACCCATGGAATTTAACGCACAGACCCTACGAGCGGCGAACATTGGGTTTAATGCCGCCTTCAAGGCCGGCATGGCTGCGGCCAGCAGCATGTATGGCGCCGTAGCCACCACCGTGCCGTCCTCGACGAAAACCACGGAGTACGGATGGCTTGGCGAGTTTCCCGGCTTCCGCGAATGGATCGGCGACCGTGTCGTGAACGGTCTCGCCAAGCACGGCTATACGATCGTCAACAAGGACTACGAAAACACGATCGGCGTCGATCGCAATGACTTCGACGATGACAACCTCGGCATCTACACGCCGATGTTCCAGCAGCTCGGCCATACGGCGGTAACGTTCCCCGACACGCTGATCTGGCCGCAGCTGCAGGCCGGCTTCGTCAACGCCTGCTACGACGGACAGAACTTCTTCGACACGGATCATCCGGTTCTGAACGCCGCTGGCAAGGAGGTAGCAGTTGCCAACACGGACGGCGGCGCTGGCACGCCTTGGTTCCTCCTGGACACCACTCGGCCGTTGAAGCCGATCATCTTCCAGGAGCGCAAGAAGTTTACCAACCTCGTCCGCATGGACGGCGAAACCGACGAGTCCGTCTTCACAAAGAAGAAACTGCGCTACGGTCTCGATGGTCGCGGCAACGTCGGTTACGGCTTCTGGCAGATGGCCTGGGGCTCGAAGCAGGCCCTGGACGCCGCGCATTACGAAGCCGCCCGCGTCGGGCTTTCGACGATGAAGGGCGACTTTGGCCGCCCGCTGGCAATCCAGCCCAAGCTGCTCGTCGTTCCTCCGACGCTTGAAGGCGCCGCACGTCGTCTGATCGAGAACGACACCGTGGCCGGCGGCGGCACTAACGAGTGGTACAAAACCGCCGAAATCCTCGTCTGCCCCTGGCTGGCCTGATTTCTCCTCCTCCCACGCCTACCGCCCGGTGCAAGCCGGGCGGGCTTTTCGAAGCGGATCGGCCACGATCCCCGTCGCAAATCCCGAAAAGGACGCTGCTCATGTCGTCACCCAAAACCGCAAAGAACCGTTCCAATGCTCCGGCCGGTACCGAGGAGACCAATGCCTCGGGAAATACGGAGAGCAACGCTGCTGCTGTCATCATCGACGCAGGAGCTACCCCGCCGGGTTCGAGCGTTCCCGGCGGGACCAATACCGAGAGCGCTGACGGCAAAGCCGCCGCGCATGACCAGGCCGGCGAGACTGCATCGGTCTCGCCGGCCGACCTCGCCGCCGCGCTGGAGCTGACCGGCTCTTCAGACTTCGCACATCTTGTCGAGATGGCCGCTCAAAGCACGGCGATTGCAGAGGCGGTCGCCGCGCATACCGCCGGCGCGCTGCAGGACTGGGCACCGGCCGAGGACCCGATACAGTTCATGGATGATCTGGTCGCGGAGATCCTGCTGCTTCGCTCTCAGGTCGCCGAACGTGTTGCGGCCGATGCTACGGTAATGGCGGAAGGCTCGTCGGTTTCCGCTGGCGCCCCGTCGCCCGAGTTCGGCGACAGGTATCCGCTGACGGCGTCCGCACTGTCGGCATTTGAAGCTGCTCACGGTCGTGGAAGGTCCCCTCTGGTGAGGATCACGTCCGCGCGGGACGGCTTCCGCCGCGCCGGCCTCGTCCACTCCATCACACAGCGCGAGTATCCGCTCGCGGATCTATCGCCGGAACAGGTCGAGACCTTCCTGGGCGAGCCCGTCCTCACCGTCGAGCTGGTGTGATGCCATATGCCACGCAACAGGATCTGGTAGACCGTTTCGGCTCGCAGGAGCTGATCCAGCTCACGGACAAGATCAACCGGCCGGCGTCGACGATCGACGTCGTTCCGGTCGACCGGGCGCTCACGGACGCGACCGCCCTCATCGACAGCTATGTGGCGAAGCTCTACCGCCTGCCACTTTCGACCGTCCCGCCTATCCTTTTGAAGTATGCTTGCGATATCGCTCGCTACTATCTGCACGGCAAGGCCGCCGAAAAGGACGATGCAGTCTCGCGCGGCTTCAAAGAGGCCGAGACCTGGCTGCTCAATGTTTCGAAGGGTCTTGTGACGCTTGAAGCGGAAGGCGTCGCGCAGCCTCAGGCCGGCGACGGCTCGGTAAAGGCAGTCGCGCCGAACCGGGTCTTCACCCGCGATACCCTGAGGCATCTCTGATGGCCGACAAGGGTATCCGCATCACCATTTCAGACGAGCCTGTCATGGCCGCGCTTGAGCGGCTCGATGCAGCAACGGACAACCGTGCCCAGGCCGAGAACGCGATCGGCGCCTATCTCGTCACATCGACCCAGCGCCGTTTCGAGCGCCAGGCCGGCCCGGATGGCGCGCCGTGGCAGCGCCTTTCGCCGCGTACGGCAAACCGGCGGATCGGCAAGGGCCGTCGAGGCTACGAAAACATTTTGCGGGTTACGCGCCGCCTCGAGCAGAGCATCACCTATGCCGTAGATGATCATGAGATTGCGTGGGGCTCCAACGTTGTCTACGCGGCAATCCAGCACCTCGGCGGCGAGATCGATCGGCCCGAGCGCCAGCAGACGATCCACCAAAACTACGATGCAAAGACCGACACCTTCGATCCGAAGTTCCGGGCAAAGCGCCGCGCCAACTTCTCGCGAGACGTCACCGTCCCCGCTCACAAAGTGACGATCCCGGCGCGCCCGTATCTCGGGCTCGATGACGCCGATCGGCGCGAGATCCTCGCGATCGTCGAGGACCACTACCGCACGGAAGGAGGTCTTCAATGATCGCCGAAATTCAGGCGCAGCTCCGCGATGCGGCGGGTACGCCCTTCGCCCTGGTGGAAGGCGCTGTCTCGCTCGCGGCGGTCAAGGACCGTCCGACCGCCATGCCGGCCGCGTTTGTCATTCCGCTCCGCGACGCCTCGTCGGGCAATCAGCGCGCCACCGGCGGCGTGCTTCAGACGACGGCGGCCGATATCGGCGTTGTGCTGATCTTCGAAAACCTTGCCTCGCCCCTGGGTGATCCGGCCGCTGACGAGCTGGAGAGCCTCAAAGGATGGGTGCGCGCACGCCTCGTCGGTTTTGAAATCGATGAATGTGACCCGCTCGAGCACATCGAGGGCGAACTGGTGAAAGCCAGATCCGGCGTCGTGTGGTGGCAGGAAACCTTCGGCACCTCGTTCCTTCAGGAGGGAAACCAGTGAAACGAGCCACAACAGGCGGGCGCTATGTCCGCGACACCGAAACGGGCGTGGTGAAGCGCGCGGAGATCGACGAGGCAAAGGCAAAGCCGGCGCCGCCGGCCGAGGAACCGGTGCCCGAGCCCCAGACCAAGACGCCCTCGGGCGGGAAAGGTAAGTAAACATGGCAACCCGCCGCTGGCGCAAGCTCGCCATTCTCCACAAGATCGAGGCTACCTATGGCGTCGACGCGACGCCCGTGGCCGCGAACGCCCTCGTCGGCACGAATGTGACCTTCACGCCGATGGAAGGTCAGGAGGTCGCCCGAGATCTTCTGCTCCCATACCTCGGCAACCAGGGCATTATCCTCGCCGGCATCTATGGTCGGCTGGAATTCGATATCGAGATCGCCGGTTCGGGCGCCGCCGGCACGCCGCCGGCTTACGGCTCGATTTTGCGCGTCGCCGGCATGACTGAGACGATTACGGCCGCGACGTCGGTCGAATACGAATTCATCGACGACGAGGTGGAAAGCGGCTCGATCTACTTCGTGATGGACAAGGTCCGTCACATTCTGCTCGGCGGCCAGGCCAACATCACACTCAACTTTGCTCCCTTGGCGATCCCGCGTTTCCGCGTGACCTATGTCGGCCTGTTCGGCACCATTTCCGACGTGGTCAGCATGCCGGCCGTAACGATGGATGATTGGCAGACGCCTCTGACGGTATCGAAGGCCAACACCGTCATGTCGCTTCATGCATGGCCCTCGATCGCCGAGAGCCTGTCGATCGACTTCGGCAATGTGCTGACGCCGCGCTTCCTCATCGGCGATGAACGCGTGCTGATTTCCGACCGCAGCAGCACCGGCACGGCGGTTGTCGAGGCAAAATCACTCGCCACGATCGACTGGTTTGCCCGCGCGATCAGCCGCGAGCGTGGGGCCTTGTCGCTCGTTCACGGCAAGACCGCCGGCAACATCGTCGAGGTCACGGCGCCGGCCGTCGAGATCGGCCGCGTCACGCAAGGGCAGACCAACAACATCCTGAACTATTCCCTTCCGCTCTCGATCTGCCCGACAGACGGCCTCGACGAGCTGAAGCTCACCATCCGTTGAAGGCGCTTTAAGGCGCCTTCACACCCCTTTCAAACGCTCGGAGAAACCCATGAAATTCAAGCTTGTCGAAACCTACCGCTACTGGTGGCCGGTCATCGTGCGCATGCCGGACGAACACACACCCGGAAAGATGGTCGAGCACGAACTCAAGGTGCTGTTCGAACCGCAACCGCGCGAAGAGGCGGTGAAAGCGGCGGAAGCCTACGCCAAGCTGAAGACCGCCCGCGCCCAGGCCGACCACGAGCACCAGCAGCTCCTCGCCGTCGTGAAGAACTGGGACGAGATCGAGGACCAGGACAAGAACCCGATCCCGTTTTCGGAAGCGAGTTTCCTCCAGGCACTGGAGTTTCCGTGGTTCCGAATGGGTGTCTACAACGCCTACACCGACAGCCTCAACGGCATCGAGGCGCGCGTGGGAAACTCACCGACGCCGCCCGCGCCTGGGCACTGAACCGGGTCGGCCGCGTCGACGATCGCGCGCCCGCGACGGTGGACACCGGTGTTGCATCGGAGTTCGCGCTGATGGGGCACCAAGTGCCCTTGGAAGAAACTGAAACAGCAGACGGTGAGGTTTTCGAGGTGTGGAAGGAGAACTGGGAAAGCCTGCGCGCCTTCCGCGCCCTCGAAACCCAATGGCGTGCCGTCGCTGGCCTCGCCCGCATCATCTGGCTCGGGATCGATTTCAACGCTGCAGACGTGGTTTTACGCCGCTTCAAGTCGCCTGATCATGTCTTCGAAGACCTGATCGCCATGGAAGACGCGGCGCTTGCCGTGTTTGGGGAGGTCGATCGTGAACAGTAATCTTCCCAAGTTTGCCATGGTGATGACGTCCAACGATGAGGACGTCAAGCGCTCGATCCGCGAGGCCCGTGCCGGCCTCCAGGGGGTCTCCGACGAAGCCGCGAAGTCGGCGCCGGCCTTTGACGCTCAGGCGCAAGCCGCCGAGCGCGCGGCGAATGCTTCCCGAGATCTTGCCAGGGCGGCAGAACTCGGCGCGTCTTCGGCACATCGCACGATCGCCGGCATTGGCGCATCGGCTGACGCGGCAATCCCGAGCATGGAGCGCTTGATCAATGCCTTCGCCGGCATCAGCGCCCCCGCCGCAAATCGTAACGGTCGCATGGCCGACATCGATGCGTACGGGCAAAAGCTCGACCAGTTGCAGGCGAAGTTTGACCCACTGTTTGCCGCGCAGCAGCGATACCAGCAAAAGCTGGGGGAGATCGCCGAGGCCGAACGCTACGGCGCGATCAGCGCATCGGCCGCAATCGACGCACGCCTTCGCGAGAGCAATTCCTACAACGCCCTGGTCCACAATCTCGATCGACTTGCAGCGGCCCGAAAGGCCGCGGCCGAGGGCGCCGTGCAGAGCGTGACGATCGTGCCCGATCGAGGCGCTGACATCGAAGCCTACGGCCGCCGGCTGGATCAGCTCCAGGCAAAGTTCGATCCGCTCTTCGACGCGCAGCAGCGGTACAAGCAGAAGCTGGCCGAGATCGCGGAAGCGGAGCGATTTGGCGCGATCAGCGCCACCGCAGCGATCAATGCGCGCCTGCAGGAGACCAACGCCTACAATGCGCTCGTCAACAACGCCGATCGCCTCGGCGCGGCCCGTAAAGCTGCCGCTGAAGGCGCGGTCGCCCGTCGCACGGTAACCCGCGATCGCGAAGCCGATATTGCCGCTTTCTTCGATCAACGCGATGCCACTCGCGCCCGCCATGATCCGCGTTTTGCCGTCCTGACGTCCTACCGCGAGAAGCTGGCCGAGATCCGCAAAGATCTTCGCGCCGGCGCAATCGACCAGGACGTTGCCACGGCTGCGATCCAGCGCCACCGTCAAGCCGCCCTCGCGATGGTTGCGGCGCTGAAGGGCCGGGAGACAGGCAGCAGCGGTGACCGCTTCCGCGTCCAGAACCTCGGCTACCAGATTTTCGATATCGGGCAGTCCAGCGCGCTCGGCATGCCGTTGCCCATGGTCGCGATGCAGCAGCTTCCCCAGATCATCCAGCTCTATGCCGGCCAGGGCGGCATGAACGCGGCTGTCAAGGATTTCGGGACCATCGCTTCCGGCGCCGCCAAGCTCGCAACGCCGCTAACGCTGGGCATCGCGGGTCTGACCGCCGTCGTGGGGACCAGCCTTATCGCGTGGAACGGCTACCTCAAGTCAACGAAAGAAGTCGAGACGGCGGCGGCCGGCCTTGGTCGGGCCGTGGCCGGTACCGCATCCGAAATGGAGCGAGCCGCCCAGAACGGAGCATCGGCTGCAGGCATATCGGTTGCGTCCGCGCGCTCGATGGAAGCGCAGTTCCTGCGCACGGGCCGGATTGGCTCCGAGAACTTCGAAGCGCTCATCGGGCTTTCAAAGAATTTTGCCGCGACGCTCGGCATCAGCACCGACGAGGCCGGGCAGACGCTCGCCGACATGTTCGCGGATCCGGCAAAGGCCGCGCAGACGCTCTATCAGCAATATGGCCTCATCGATGCCGCCACGGCACGGCAGGCAACGAACCTAGCGCGCCAGAACCGCCAGTCGGAAGCCCAGGCGTTGCTGCTCGATGCCCTGCCGGACCGGCTGGCAAGCGCTGCCGAGGCGACAACGGCGTGGGGTCGCATCTGGGATGACGTCGCCAGACGGGCAAGTGACGCCGCAGACGCAATCGGCGGCGCGATCGAAGCCGGGCTTAGCGCACCATCGCTTGACGATCAGTTGGCGCTTGCTCGCTTGCGAGCGCAGAGCATCAATGGCGATATCGTCCTTCGCAATCTGCCATTCCTCGCCGATAGCGCCAACGGCGATCTCGCACGGCTCGAAGCGGAAAAGAAGACGCGGGACGAGGCAGATGCCAAGCGCAAGCAGGACGCCGAGAACATCCTGCGGAGCCAGCGCGTTCGCTCCATCGCCGACGCCTCAGGCGCGAACGATCGCCGTTTGCGTGTCGAAGCCCTGCAAAACGATATCCGCACGCTTGAAGACGGGCAGTCGCTGCCGAACCGCGACCCTGCATTGGCCACGCGGGATGCATCGGCGCTGGAAGCCAAGCGCCGCGTGCTCGAGGCCCTGTCCAACGAGCAAGCCCGGCTGAGTGAACTCGACCGGCTCGACATTCAGATCCAGAACGAGCGCAACCCCATTTTGCGCGCGGATCTTGAGGCTCGCCGCGTGCGCATCGAAATGTCCGACAGAGAGGTGGCCAGCGAAAAGCTCGCCGCCGAAGCCAATCGGGCGCGCAACCGCATCATTCAGGAAACGATCGCGTCGGGCCGAACCCAGGCGTCGGACATGCAGGTCGAGCTGGAGAGCCGGACGCGTCTGAACAGCCTCGTGGCAAGCGGGGCCCTCACGTCGGCCGACGCGAACCGTTTGCTCCAGGAGGAGGCAACGCTTCGGCCCCTGATCGCGGCTGCGGCGCTGGCTGAAGGCGAGGCTAAAAGCCAGCTTGAAGAGGTCGTTTCGAACCTGAAGGCCGCATATGCAGGCCTCGCCGAGCAGGAAAAGCTCGCTTCGGCACAGCAGTTCGTGCGGGGGCAAGGGGAAAAGCTAGAGCAGTTGCGCCTTGAACAAGCGCTGATCGGCCAGAACGACGCGGTGCGCGGCCGTGCGATCGCTCGACTCGAAGTGGAACAGGAAATCCGCAGGCGCGGTCTCGACGCCCAAAGCGCAATCGCCCAGGCCATGCGCGCCAATGCTGACGCGGCCGCGACGCTCAACCGCCAGATCGAGCGGCAGGCCGATGCTTGGGACAAGGTGCGCGGCGCCGGTGAGAACGCGATCGACACGATCTTTGATGCCGCCTCCGAAGGTGACTTCGACGATCTCCTGGAGACGATCGGCAAGGATTTCAGCAAGACACTTCTGGAACTCGGCGGCGCCAACCCGCTGAAGAATGCGCTCCTCGGTACCGACCACGCGACGCTTTCCGACGTCGGCGGTCTCGGTGGGATCATGAAGCGTCTCATGGGCGGCACAAGCGCGGACCCCGGCGCTCTTGTCAGCCAGGCGCTCGGCCAGAACGTCGGCGCCATGACCGTCACGGCGGGCACAGTCATGATCAACGGTGGTGTCGGCGGCTTGCCGTCGCTCCTGAACCCGGCCGCAAACGACAACGGGCAGGTCGGCAACCTCCTGAAGGCCGCCGGGACGACCAAGACCGGCATTCCGCTTTCTGAAGTCGTCGCCGGCAGCGGGCTCACCGCGAAAGTCTCGTCCGAATATGCCCCTCGGTTCCAAGGGCTGCTCAATGACCTGAAGGCGGCCGGCTACAATGTTAGCTCACTCGGCGAAGGCGGTTACAGCTATCGCAATGTCGCCGGCACGGGAAATCTGTCCAGGCACGCTTTCGGCGAAGCGATCGATATCAATCCGCGTGCCAACCCTTGGAGCCATACGTTCAAGACGGACCTACCGTCCAACATCAACGACCTCGCCCAGAAGAATGGCCTCACGTGGGGTGGTAACTGGCGCAAGCCGGATACCATGCACTTCCAGGTCGACAAGTCGATCGACAATGCATCGCTCGCCCTGAACGGCCTCACGAAAAGCGCCCAGACGACAC
>NZ_CAMLFY010000037.1 GCF_946479415.1 uncultured Shinella sp.
CAGACCCGGACCGCGCCATGATGCAGCACCGGCACCTTGCCCGTCGGCGAGAGGTCGCGAAACTGCGGATTGCCGGCGGCGAAATCGAAGGGGATCACCTTGTCGGTGAAGGGCACGCCCGCCGCTTCCAACGCAATCCATGGCCGGAAGGACCAGGAGGAATAGTTCTTGTTGCCGATATAGAGAATGAGGTCTGACATTGGGGGCTCCTTGCGCGCGTCGGACCCTAGAGCGTCAGCACCCGCAGCACCAATGAAAAGGCCTGAACTCAGTCATAAAGGCATTTGATGTAATCGCCCGAACCGCTCGCGCGCCGCTCGATGAGCCGCGCCAGCCGCTGCAGCCCGCGCCCCGGCTTGCCGGCATTGCGCTCGATCGGATTGGGCAGCGAGACGGCGAGAAGGGCGGCCTGGCGGCGCGAGAGCTTTGCAGCGGGCACCTTGAAATGATGCTGGGCGGCGGCCTCGATGCCGTAGATGCCCGGCCCCCATTCGGCGATGTTGAGATAGATCTCCATCAGCCGACGCTTGCTCCAGACGAAATCCGCCGCCACCGCAAGCGGCAGCTCCATCGCCTTGCGCAGGAAGGAGCGGCCGTTCCACAGGAACAGGTTTTTCGCCGTCTGCATGGGAATGGTGCTGGCGCCGCGCGTCTGCTCGCCGGCCAGCGCCTCGTTGACCACCGCGCGCATCTGGCCCCAGTCGACGCCGGCATGGCGGCAATATTGCCCGTCCTCGGACATCATCACCGATTGCACGAGAGTGGGCGAGATATCCTCGAACTCCACCCATTGCCGGTCATAACCGCGCAAAAGCACGAGATCGCGCAGCATCAGTGTGGAGACGGGGCGGATGAAATCGATCGCATAGAGCACGATCAGCACATAGGGCAGCGCCACGAAAGCCACCACGGCAAGAACGATCCGTCGCCAGTTCCGGCGCAGGCGGGTCATCCAACCCTCCTTCTCGCCGGCCTCTGCCTCCGAAGTGTCCGTCTCTGCCCGTGTTTCCGGTACGATGTCCAAATGCCGGCGCCCATCCTTGCGTCGCTGCGCCTTCATACCGTCCCGGCTTGCCAAAAACCAGCGCTTGGCCGCGATTCTTTGCCGCCGTCCCGTCCTTCCCGTTGCCTCTGCCCGGCACCCATGCGAAAGAGCGGCCATGAGCGCACGTCAACAGGAATTCCAGGCCCGCCTGAAGGGCAACGCCGAAGCGGTCGAAGCGCTGCTGGCCGACCTGCTTTCCAGCGAAAAACAGCCGGACGAGATCGCCCGCCCCGAACGCCTGATGGCCGCCATGCGCCACGGCGTGCTGAACGGCGGCAAGCGCCTCAGGCCATTTCTCGTCATCGAATCGGCGGCGCTCTTTCCCGACGTTGCGCGCGAAACGGCACTGCGCATCGGTGCCGCACTCGAATGCATCCATTGTTATTCGCTGGTGCATGACGACCTGCCGGCCATGGACGACGACGACTTGCGCCGCGGCCAACCGACCGTACACATCGCCTATGACGAGGCCGCCGCGATCCTGGCCGGCGACAGCCTGCTGACGCTCGCCTTCGACATCGTTGCGGCTCCGGAAACACGCCTGCCGGATGCCACCAAGACCGCGCTCGTTCTGGCGCTGGCGCGCGCCGCCGGCATCGGCGGCATGGCCGGCGGCCAGATGCTCGATCTCGCGGCGGAAAAAATGGCCCCGGACGAGGACGGCATCGTCACGCTTCAGGCGATGAAGACCGGCGCGCTCCTGCGTTTCGCCTGCGAAGCCGGCGCGATCATCGCCGGCACCTCCGACGACGAACGGCGGGCGCTGCGCCGCTACGGCGAGACCGTGGGCCTCGCCTTCCAGATCGCCGACGACCTGCTGGATCTCACCGCCGATGCCGCAACCATGGGCAAGGCGACGGGCAAGGATGCCGATCGCGGCAAGGCGACGCTCGTGTCGCGCCGCGGCCAGGCCTGGGCGGAGGGCCGCCTTCAGGCGCTTGTGACGGAGGCCGAGGCGCTTCTTGCGCCATTCAGCCATCGGGCCGGAATCCTGATCGAAACCGCCCATTTCATTGCCAATCGCAGGAACTGACGTCATGAGCAAATTCTGGTCGCCGATCGTCGCCACGCTCAAGCCCTATGTCGCAGGCGAACAGCCGCGCATTCAAAACCTCACCAAGCTCAACACCAACGAAAACCCCTATGGCCCCTCGCCCAAGGCGATCGCCGCCATGCAGGCCGCCGTCGCCGACAGCCTGAAGCTCTATCCCGACCCCTCGGCGCTGGCGCTGCGCCAGTCGATCGCCCGTTTCTACGACGTCGATGCGGATGAAGTCTTCGTCGGCAACGGCTCGGATGAGGTGCTGGCACATGCCTTCGTCGCGCTGCTCAAGCACGACAAGCCGCTCGCCTATCCCGATATCACCTACAGCTTCTACCCGACCTATTGCCGGCTGTTCGGCATCGAGTCGGTCGAAATCCCGCTGAAGAACGATTTCACCATCGATCTTGCGGATTATGAGCGCCCCTGCGGCGCCATCATCATCCCGAACCCGAATGCCCCGACCGGTATCGGCCTGCCGCTGTCCGCCATCGAGAAGCTGGTCGCCGAACACCCGGACCAGCCCGTCGTCGTCGACGAGGCCTATATCGACTTCGGCGGCGAGAGCGCGATCCCGCTGACCAAAAAATACGACAACCTGCTCGTCGTGCACACGCTGTCGAAATCGCGCTCGCTCGCCGGCCTGCGCGTCGGCTACGCCATCGGCCAGCGTCCGCTGATCGATGCGCTGGAGCGCGTCAAGGACAGCTTCAACTCCTATCCGCTCGACCGCGTCGCCCAGGCGGGTGCCGCTGCCGCCATCGACGACCGCGAATGGTTCGACGAGACACGTGGCAAGGTCATCGAGACCCGCGAGCGCGTCACCGGCGCCTTGCGCCAACGCGGCTTCGAGGTGCTGCCCTCGCAGGCCAACTTCGTCTTCGCCCGCCACCCGGCCCATAGTGGCGAGACACTCGCCAAGGGCCTGCGCGACCGCGCCGTGCTGGTGCGCCACTTCGCCAAGCCCCGCATCTCGGACTTTTTGCGCATCACCATTGGCACGGCCGAGGAATGCGACCGTCTGATCGCGGCGATCGAAGAGATCGTCTGAGGTTTTCGGACAGCGTCTTCTCATTCGGCCTGGAAAGGCCGGATGAGAGGGACATGTGGTGCAATTCTCCGGCTTGGAGCCGGAAAAACGATCGATTATCGTTCGCTGAAATAGCAGCGGTGAACCATGACCGATCTCACGCCCTACCTGCCGCAACTCGCCGTCGCCTGGACGGCCTATTTCATCGCGACGGCCTCGCCGGGGCCGGCGATCATCGCCATCATCGCGACCTCGATCAGCCGGGGACGGCGGGCGGGTCTGGCGCTCGCCTCCGGCGTGCTGACCGGCTCCTATATCTGGGCGATCCTCACCGCGTCGGGCCTGTCCGCGCTCATCCGCACCTATGGCGAAGCGCTGATCGTCCTGAAGATCGTCGGCGGCTGCTACCTGCTATGGCTCGCCTGGAATGCCTGGCGCGCCGCACGCAGGAGTGAGGAAACCTACCGCGCGCAGATGGCGGCAATGCCGGCACTTTCGCTGCGCCGGCAATATCTAAAAGGTCTCGGCATCCACATCACCAATCCCAAGGCGATCTTCAACTGGATCATGCTGACATCGCTCGGCATGCCGCCGGGCGCTCCGGGCGGCGTCATGGCGACCTTCATCGCCGGCTGCATGGTTTTGGGGATCTGCGTCTTCCTCGGCTTCGCGCTGGTCTTCTCGCTCGGCCCGGTGCACCGCGCCTATCTGAAGTCACGCCGCGCCATAGAAGGCGTCATGGCCGCCTTCTTCGCTTTTGCCGGATTCAAGCTTTTGACGACGCGGCTCTGAGCCGCGCCAGGAAAACTGTCGCGCGGTTTTCCGTCCGGCGCGGCGGCTGGAAAGCTTACTCGGCCGCAGCCTGGCCCTGTCCGTAGCGCTTCTCGATATAGTCGTTGACCAGCGTCTCGAATTCGCCAGCAATGTCGGTGCCGCGCAGCGTCATCGCCTTCTTGCCATCGACATAGACGGGCGCGATCGGCAGTTCACCGGTGCCCGGAAGCGAGATGCCGATATCGGCATGTTTGCTCTCGCCCGGCCCGTTGACGATGCAGCCCATGACGGCGACCTTGAGGCCTTCGACACCGGGATATTTCTCGCGCCAGACCGGCATGTTCTTTCTGATATCGTCCTGAATTTTCTGCGCCAGTTCCTGGAAGACCGTCGAGGTCGTGCGCCCGCATCCCGGACAGGCGGCGACCACGGGGATGAACTGGCGGAAACCCATGACCTGCAGGAGTTCCTGCGCCACCTGAACCTCGCGGGTGCGGTCGCCGCCGGGTTCCGGCGTCAGCGAGATGCGGATCGTATCGCCGATGCCCTGCTGCATGAGAATGCCGAGCGAGGCCGAGGAGGCAACGACACCCTTGGTGCCCATGCCGGCCTCGGTGAGGCCGAGATGCAGCGCATGGTCGGAGCGCGACGACAGCATCGCATAGACGGCGATGAGGTCCTGCACTGCGGAGACCTTCGCCGAGAGGATGATGCGGCTCCTCGGCAGGCCGATTTCTTCGGCCAGTTCCGCAGACAGCAGCGCCGACTGGCAGATCGCCTCGCGCATCACCTGCTGGGCCGTGAGCGGGAAACCCTTGTCCTGGTTCTCGTCCATCAGCAGGGTCAAGAGCTCCTGGTCGAGCGAACCCCAGTTGACGCCGATGCGCACCGGCTTGTCGTAACGGATCGCCGTCTCGACGATGGCCGAGAACTGCTTGTCCTTCTTGTCCTTGAAGCCAACATTGCCCGGATTGATGCGATACTTCGCCAGCGCCTCGGCGCAGGCCGGATGGTCGGCAAGCAGCTTGTGGCCGATATAGTGGAAGTCGCCGACCAGCGGCACGTCGAGGCCCAAACGCTCGAGCCGCTCGCGGATCTTCGGCACGGCCGCGGCACTCTCGTCGCGATCGACCGTGATGCGCACGATCTCGGAGCCGGCGCGATGCAGGGCTGCGACCTGCGCCACCGTGCCATCGATATCGGCGGTATCCGTATTGGTCATCGACTGGACGACGACGGGCGCACCGCCGCCGACAAGCACGCCGCCGACATCGACACCGACGGACTGGCGCCGCGGCTTCGGTTCAAAGTCGAAGGAAAAGGACATTTTGGAGCCTCTTGCTCGAAAAGCGGCCAGCGCCCGCAGGACGCGGCCTTTGCCCTCAGGTGGATCAGGAAACCGGGCTTGTCAACCGCAAGGACGGGCACGCGCGACGATTTGATCGCCGCGCGCGGTTCGTCTCAGTGGTGCTCGCGCACATCCGCATGGATCGCGTGGCGCGACAGGAGGAGCACGACGATGAACAGCACCGGCAGGAGCGTGAAGATGATGGCAAAGCCGGTGTGCTCGGCGATGAAGCCGATGACCGACGGCGCAAAGAGCGAGCCGGAATAGCCCATGACGGTGGCGACCGACAGCGCCACGCCCTGCGCGAAGCCCGGCAGGTTGCCGGCCGCGGAAAAGGCGATCGGCACCATGTTGGAAATGCCGATACCGCAGAGTGCGAAACCGACCATCGCGATATAGGCGTTCGGCGCCTGGCCGGCGACGACCATGCCGATGATCGCCATGACCGTGCAGAAGCGCAGCGTCTTCACCGCGCCGAAACGGTCGCGCACATGGTCGCCGGCAAAGCGCATGACGGCCATGGTGAGCGAGAAGGCGCCGAAGGCGAAACCCGAGAGCGCCAGCGATGCACCGAGCTCATCACGCATATAGAGCGCACCCCAGTCGAGGATCGCGCCTTCCGGCACCATGGAAAACAGCGCCATGATGCCGATCAGCCAGGGCAGCAGGGTCATCGGCAGGCGCACCTTCTGACGCTCCTCGCTCGGATGCGGTGCATCGTGCAGCACGAAGGGCCAGATGAAGACGAGCGCGACGATGCCGAGCCCCGTCAGCAGCAGCGCATGGCCCATCACGCCCATCGTCTCGATGAGGAAGCCGCCGGTGGACGCACCGATGAAGGCGCCGAGGCTCCAGAAGGCGTGGCAGGACGACATGATCGCCCGGCGCATCGATTTTTCGACCTCGACGGCATTGCCGTTCATCGAGACGTCCATCGCACCCATCAGGCCGCCGAAGAAGAAGATCGCGACGGCGCCGACCGGAATGTTCGGCGCAATCGAGAGCAGCAGCATGGTCGTAAGAAAGAGGATCGTCGCACCCTTCACCGTGCGCGTCGTGCCGAAATGCGCAATCAGGATGCCGGCGATCGGCATCAGCACCAGCGAGCCGATGCCGAAGCACATAATCATCAGACCGAGGCCCGATTCGGAGAGATCGAGGCGGCTGGCGAATTCCGGGATTTTTGGCGCCCAGGCGCCGGCAAAGGTGCCGTTCAGCAGGAACAGGCCGGAGACGGCAAGCCGCGTCGAGGGGAAATAGGTCTTGGCGAAGGATTTGCCGGGAACGGCATTTTCGGGCGTCATCTTGGGAGTTCCATTGCTTGGGGGCTAGCTGGCCCGGATGGTTTCGATGCCGGCACTGGCCAGCGCCGCGGCTTCCGCGTCGTCCGCGTCCGCCTCGATGACGGCGCGCGTGACGCGGGAGAGCGGCACGACCGAATAGGGTGCCGCCGTGGAAAGCTTGTCGTTGGTGACGGCGATGAGCACGGACTTGCTGCGCGAGGCGAGGAAGCGCTTGAACTCGGCATCCTCGAAGGAATAGGCGGTGACGCCCGCTTCCGCATCGATGCCGCAGACGCCGAGCACCAGGATATCGGGGCGGAAGGCCTCCGCATCGCGCAGCGCCTTTGCGCCGACCGCACCGCCGACGGACGGATCGATCACCCCGCCCAGCTGGATCGTCCTGATATCGCGCTCGAGCACGGCCGCCGCGATGGTCGGCGCATTGGTCACCACTGTCAGGTCGGCGCCGATGGGCAGCGCGCGGGCGAGAGCGAGATTGGTGCTGCCCGCGTCGAGAAACACATTGGCGCCGGCCGGAATGAGTTCCGCAGCCGCGATCGCCAGTGCCGCTTTGCGCTCGCCGCCGATCGCGATGCGCTCGGTCATCGAGACCTGCGACTGCGAGATGCGCAGGGCACCGCCATAGACCCGGCGGCAGAGGCCGGCCGAAGCCATCTCGCGCAAATCCCGCCGGATCGTGTCTTCCGACACACCCAGTTCCTGCGCCAGCTCCGCCGCGATCACCCGCCCCGAGAGGTCGAGCCGCGTGCGGATGAGCGCCTGCCGCTCGCCGAGAAGAAGATCTTGTATCGACACCGCATCACCAAATCATGCACGATTGCGCTACAATGCGCACAATCAGGCATGAACGTCAATGAATGCGGATGATCACGTTTGTTTGCTTACGGCATCGTGCCGGGATAATCCGTCGCCGACGGTTCGTTCTCGGCGCCGTCGCCCAAAGCGCGCTGCATGAACACCGTGTCCAGCCAGCGCCCGTGCTTGAAACCCGTCGCGGTCATGCGGCCGGAATGTTCGAAGCCGGCGGCACTGTGCACGGCAATCGAGGCCGGATGCGCGCCGCCGATGACGGCGACCATCTGGCGGAAGCCGAGGTCCGTCGCGCGGCGGATGAGTTCGGCGAGCAGCGCCTTGCCGACGCCCTTGCCGCGCGCTTCCGGCGCCAGATAGACCGAATCCTCGACGAGCCAGCGATAGGCCGGCCGCGTGCGGAAGGCCGACGCATAGGCATAGCCGAGGATGAGGCCGGTCTGCTCGACGGCGACGATATAGGGATAGCCCTTGCCGGTGATCGCGGTGAAGCGCGCCTCCATCTCGTCGAGCGAGGGCGGATCGATCTCGTAGCTCGCAACCCCGTTCAGCACGGATTCGCGATAGATCTCGGTAAAGGCGGCGATATCGCCGAGGGCGGCAGTGCGGATGACGAAGCTCATGGAAGCCAACATTTGTTGAACAATTCCGCCGCGTTGTGCGTCCGCCCTTGCCGGAAAGCAAGACGAAAAAAGGGATGGGGTTAATCCCCATCCCTATCGTTCAGGTGATCCCGTCTTTCGGCACGGTCAGGCGCCGTAGACGATGAGCAGGTCCTTGGCGTCGATCTGGTCGCCGGCCTTGACCAGCACTTCCGAGATCATGCCGTCCTTTTCGGCATGCAGCGCCGTTTCCATCTTCATCGCCTCGATGGAGAGCAGCACGTCGCCGGCCTTGACCGCCTGACCGGCGGAGACCGAGACCGTCGAGATGACGCCCGGCATCGGCGCACCGAGATGGGCGGCATTGCCGATATCGGCCTTGCGGCGCACGGCGGACGTCGCCGCACGGTTGCGATCCGGCACCTTGATGAGGCGCGGCTGGCCGTTCAGCTCGAAGAACACCTTGACCATGCCCTGCGTATCCGGCTCGCTGATCGCCTGATGAAGGATGACGAGGGAGACGCCCTTCTCCAGTTCCGGCTGAAGCTCCTCGCCCGGTGCAAGGCCGTAGAAATAGGCCGGCGTCGGCAGGACGCTGACGGGACCATAGGTATCGACGGCCAGCGCGTAGTCGGTGAAGACCTTCGGATACATCAGATAAGAGGCGAATTCGAAGTCGTCGACCGGACGCTCCAGCTTGTCCTCGATCACCTTGCGCTCGGCATCGAGATCGGCCGCCGGCAGAAGCGAGCCGGGAACGGCGGTGTAGGCCTCTTCGCCCTTCAGCACCTTCTTCTGGAGGGCTGCCGGCCAGCCGCCCGGAGGCTGACCGAGGTCGCCCTTGAGCATGGAGACGACCGAATCCGGGAAGGCGATGTCCTTGGCGGGGTTCTCGACATCGGCGACGGTGAGGTCCTGGCTCACCATCATCAGCGCCATGTCGCCCACCACCTTGGAGGACGGCGTCACCTTGACGATATCGCCGAACATCTGGTTGGCATCGGCATAGGCCTGGGCGACGCGATGCCACTTGGTCTCCAGACCGAGCGAGCGGGCCTGCTCCTTGAGGTTTGTGAACTGGCCGCCCGGCATTTCATGCAGGTAGACTTCCGAGGCCGGCCCCTTGAGATCGCTTTCGAAGGCGGCATACTGGAAGCGCACGGCCTCCCAGTAGAAGGAGATGCGGCGGATCCATTCCGGATCGAGACCCGGATCGCGCTCCGAGCCGCGCAGCGCCTCGACGATCGAGCCGAGGCAGGGCTGCGACGTGTTGCCCGACAGCGCATCCATCGCCGCATCCACCACATCGACACCGGCATCGACGGCGGCAAGCACAGTCGCAGCCGCGATGCCCGACGTGTCATGCGTGTGGAAATGGATCGGCAGGTCGGTCGCCTCACGCAGCGCCTTGAACAGCACGCGGGCGGCGGCGGGCTTCAGGAGACCCGCCATGTCCTTCAGCGCGATCATATGCGCGCCGGCCTTTTCCAGCTCGCCGGCAAGGTTGGTGTAGTACTTCAGGTCGTATTTCGGGCGGGCGGAATTCAGGAGATCGCCGGTATAGCAGATGGTTGCCTCGCAGATCCTGTTCTCTTCCGCAATCGCGTCCATCGAGACGCGCATGTTGTCGACCCAGTTCAGGCAGTCGAAGACACGGAAGACATCGATGCCGCCCTTGGCCGCCTGACGCACGAAGTACTTCACGACATTGTCGGGATAGTTCTTGTAGCCGACGCCGTTGGCGCCGCGCAGCAGCATCTGGAGCAGCAGGTTCGGCGCATCCTCGCGGATGCGGGCAAGACGCTCCCAAGGGTCTTCCGTCAGGAAGCGCATGGAGACGTCGAAGGTCGCGCCGCCCCAACATTCCAGCGAGAAGAGCTGCGGAAGCGCCCGGGCATAGGTGCCGGCGACGCGGGCGATGTCATGCGTGCGCATGCGGGTCGCCAAGAGCGACTGGTGCGCGTCGCGCATGGTCGTATCGGTGAGCAGAACCTGCTTTTGCCCGCGCAGCCATTCGGCGAATTTCTTCGGGCCGAGTTCGTCGAGCTTCTGCTTGGTGCCGTCGGGGATATCGCCGTTGATATAGGGCACGACGGGCTTGGCGACGTCGGACGGCGGCTTCGGACGGCCCTTGGCCTCCGGATGGCCGTTGACGGTGACGTCGGCGATGTAGGTCAAGAGCTTCGTCGCGCGGTCCTGGCGCTTCACCTGCTGGAACAGTTCCGGCGTCGTGTCGATGAAGCGGGTCGTGTAGGTGTTGCTGCGGAATTTCTCGTGGCTGATGATCGCCTCGAGGAAGGTGAGGTTGGTCGCCACGCCGCGGATGCGGAATTCGCGCAAGGCGCGGTCCATGCGGTCGATCGCATCTTCCGCACTCGGCGCCCAGGCGGTGACCTTTTCGAGCAGTGGATCGTAGAAACGGGTGATGACCGCGCCCGAATAGGCCGTACCGCCGTCGAGACGGATACCGAAACCGGTGGCGACGCGATAGGCGGTGATGCGGCCGTAGTCCGGAATGAAATTGTGTTCCGGGTCTTCCGTGGTGATGCGGCACTGCAGGGCATGGCCGTTGAGGCGGATGTCCGCCTGCGCAGGCACGCCCGATGCCGGCGTGCCGATCGCCGCACCGTCGAGGATATGGATCTGCGCCTTGACGATATCGATGCCGGTGACGACTTCCGTGACGGTATGCTCGACCTGGATGCGCGGATTGACCTCGATGAAGTAGAAGTTGCCGCTCTCGACATCCATCAGGTACTCGACCGTACCGGCGCCGACATAGTTCGTCGCCTGGCCGATCTTCAGCGAATAGTTCGCCAGTTCCTGGCGCTGCGCCTCGGTGAGATAGGGGGCCGGTGCGCGCTCGACGACCTTCTGGTTGCGGCGCTGGATGGAGCAGTCGCGCTCGAAGAGATGCACGACATTGCCGTGGGTATCGCCAAGGATCTGGCTTTCGACATGGCGGGCACGCTCGACGAGCTTTTCCAGATAGACCTCGTCCTTGCCGAAGGCGGCCTTGGCCTCGCGCTTGGCTTCCGTGACTTCGCGAATGAGGTCCTTCGGATCGCGGATGGCGCGCATGCCGCGACCGCCGCCGCCCCAGGAGGCTTTCAGCATGACGGGATAGCCGATCTCGGCGGCGAGACGATGGATTTCGGCCTCGTCATCCGGCAGCGGATCGGTGGCGGGCACCACCGGCACGCCGACCGAGATCGCCAGATTGCGCGCGGCGACCTTGTTGCCGAGCTGGCGCATCGTATCCGGGCGCGGCCCGATGAAGGTGATGCCGGCGGCATCGCAGGCATCGACGAATTCGGGACTTTCCGACAGCAAGCCATAGCCCGGATGAATGGCGTCGGCGCCGGAAAGCTTGGCGACCCGGATCACCTCCTCGATCGACAGATAGCTTTCGATCGGCCCGAGATCACGCGCCAGATGCGCGCCGCGCCCGATCTGGTAGCTTTCGTCCGCCTTGAAACGGTGCAGTGCGAGTTTGTCCTCTTCCGCCCATATCGCAACTGTTTTCAATCCCAATTCGTTGGCCGCGCGGAACACGCGGATGGCGATTTCGGACCGGTTGGCGACAAGGATCTTGGAGATGGGCAAGTCGAACTCCTCATTGACTTGGTGGGGACTTGAAAACGGGAAATGCTGCACCCGCGAAGAGAATTATTAGCGGCTAATTTCGAAAGTGCAATTTTGTAGTCGTCAGGGAACAAAAGATTTGCGTCTCCGGCAACAATCCGGGCACGGCCAGGGGGTCTTTTTCCGCCATAGGTTGTCGTAAAAGAGGCGGCTGATGCGTTCGCGCGAAAATACTAATATTCAGGAGATCAGGCCGAGGCGGAAGGCGATGGCGACGGCGTGGTGGCGATTGCGCGCACCGAGCTTTTCCTGGATGCCATTCATGTACCAGTCGACCGTATGGCTGGAAATGCCGAGAACCCGGCCGATATCCGGGGAGGTCATGCCTTCGGCCAGCAGGCTCAGCGCCTCCATTTCGCGCCGCGTCAATTCGACGTCCACGACGGCCGAAAGGCGGGCCGCGAGTTCCGGATCGGCGATGTGGATGAGCTTCCAGTAGAGCCGCCGCGCGATGCTTTCGAAAAGGCCGATCTCGACACCCTCGAGCTCGATCGGCTTGCCGCCGAGGCTGAGGCTGCCGACGAGGCCGCGCCGTCCGTGCACGGGAAAGAGATAGCCGTCCTCCAGCCCATTCTGCCGCGCATCCACCATCATGCGCTCCATGCGCTTGCGATGCGGGCTCGTGCGGAAGGCGCTCAGCGTGTCGCGCCAGCGAAAACCCGCCTGCGCGTGGCCGAGATAGCGCACGGTCGGATCGACCTGCATGTAGCGCTTGCGGAGATAGGTTTCCGCCCAGCCCTGCGGCCAGCGCCCCGCAAGAAGCAGGCCGGACAGGCTCTCCACCGGCTTGGGCGCCTGGATAAGGCCGTAATAGTCGAAGCCGTAAAGCGTCAGCAGTCGCTCGAATTCGGCCGTCGTCTCCTCACGGCCCCGCAACTCGTCGATCAGTGCAAGGAACTGCACCAGCAAGTTGATCTTCATATGCCCTGCGCTTGGCGCGCCCCAATCGAATTCTGAGAAATAACCGGCCGGTCCCGGCCAGTCATGTCCCATTCATGTTACCCCGCATACACTTGGCAGGATCGAATGATGAAAATCAATCGGATAAGGACGTTGCGGCGAGCAAAACTCGAAACATCACGCAACATTTCATGTGAGTCATGAAATTTGCTCTGCCGCGAAGAACTTTCGCCCCTTGCGCTGCTTAATGCCTGTAGCGAAGGGATAAAGGGTGCGCATACCGCACCGCACAACAGGGTTTTGCCGGAAAGGCTCGCATTCGTGTCTTTGTTTCAGGTCTATGCAAGGGCGCTCAGCTATCTGAACGTCTACAAGCTCCGCGTTGGCTCGGTCGTCGCCGCCAACATCGTGCTCGCCGTGATCGCCATTGCCGAACCGATCCTGTTCGGCCGCATCATCGATGCCATTTCCTCCCAGGGGAACGTCACGCCGATGTTGCTGATGTGGGCAGGTTTCGGCCTGTTCAACACCATCGCCTTCGTGCTCGTCGCCCGCGAGGCCGACCGGCTGGCCCATGGCCGCCGCGCCAGCCTTCTGACGGAAGCCTTCGGCCGTATCATTTCCATGCCGCTCGCCTGGCACAGCCAGCGCGGCACCTCGAACGCGCTCCACACGCTGCTGCGCGCCTGCGAGACGCTGTTCGGCCTCTGGCTCGAATTCATGCGCACGCATCTGGCGACCGCCGTGGCGCTCGTGCTGCTCGTTCCGACCGCCTTCGTGATGGACTACCGTCTCTCGCTGGTGCTCGTCGTGCTCGGCGCGCTCTATGTGCTGATCGGCAAGGTGGTGATGAACCGCACCCGCGAGGGCCAGGCCTCGGTGGAAAACCACTATCACACGGTGTTCTCGCATGTGTCGGACTCCATCAGCAACGTTTCGGTCGTCCATAGCTACAACCGCATTGAGGCGGAGACGCGCGAGCTGAAGCGCTTTGCCGAACGGCTGATCAACGCCCAGTATCCCGTGCTCGACTGGTGGGCGCTCGCCAGCGCGCTGAACCGCATCGCCTCGACCATTTCCATGATGACCATCCTCGTCATCGGCACGGTTCTGGTGCAGCGCGGCGAGATCAAGGTGGGTGACGTCATCGCCTTCATCGGCTTTGCCGGCCTGCTCATCGGCCGCCTCGACCAGATGAAGGCCTTCGTCACGCAGATCTTCGAGGCCCGCTCGAAGCTCGAGGACTTCTTCACGCTGGAAGACGCCGTCAAGGAACGCGAGGAGCCGGCAGGTGCCGGCGATCTCGGCGAGGTCAAGGGCCGGGTCGAGTTCCGCAATATCAGCTTCGACTTCGCCAATGCCACCCAGGGCGTGCGCGACGTCTCGTTCACGGCCGAGGCCGGCCAGACGGTCGCCATCGTCGGCCCGACGGGTGCGGGCAAGACGACGCTGGTCAACCTCCTGCAGCGCGTCTACGAGCCGCAGTCCGGCCAGATCCTCATCGACGGCGTCGATATCGCGACGGTGACGCGCAAGTCGCTGCGCCGTTCGATCGCCACCGTCTTCCAGGATGCCGGCCTGCTCAACCGCTCGATCTCCGACAATATCCGTCTCGGCCGCGAGGGTGCGACGGAGGAGGAAATCATGGCGGCGGCGGAAGCGGCGGCGGCGAACGACTTCATCTCCTCGCGCCAGAGCGGTTACGACACCCATGTCGGCGAGCGCGGCAACCGCCTGTCGGGCGGCGAGCGCCAGCGTATCGCCATTGCCCGCGCCATCCTCAAGAACGCGCCGATCCTGGTGCTCGACGAGGCGACAAGCGCACTCGACGTGGAGACGGAAGCCCGTGTGAAGGCGGCGATCGACCAGCTGCGCCGCAACCGCACGACCTTCATCATCGCGCACCGCCTCTCGACGGTCCGCGAGGCCGATCTGGTGGTCTTCATGGATCACGGCCAGATCGCCGAGATGGGCACGTTCAACGATCTCAGCCACAGCAACGGCCGCTTCGCCGCCCTGCTGCGCGCCAGCGGCATCCTGACGGACGACGACGTGCGCAAGAGCCACACGGCCGCCTGAGCCTGCAAGGCCAGCGCTTCGGGCTGACGCCCCTTTTAACCGGCAGGGCCTCGCACGCCCTGCCGTTTTGCATTGGTGCTGGCGATCACGGCGGCCTGCCAGTCGAGATAGCGCGCATAGACGAAATGCAGCGCGATACCGGCCAGCGCATAGAGCGTGCCGATCACGGGGTTCTTGCCCGTGACGAACATCATGACCTGTCCGACCATCGCAAGGATCGTGCCGAAGATGAACACGGCGAGCGAATGCCGGCCGACGGCCACCAGCGGATGGGAAAGCGGCAGAGCCGCCCA
This sequence comes from uncultured Shinella sp., assembly GCF_946479415.1. The sequence goes on from NZ_CAMLFY010000037.1 coordinate 14,873, forward strand.
GTTCGACAGAACCGGGATCGTCGCCACCAGATAGGCGCCGGCCAGCACATGCAGGAGGCGGGTGGTCGACAGGAAGGTCTTGTCGAAACCCGTCAGTACGGCCGGCAGACCATAGGAAAAGTCGATGTTCCACCAGGAGAATACGACCCAGAGCATCGAGACGAAGAGATAGGTGGCTGACAGCACCGTCAGAACGGCATTGCGCGGAATGCCCGTCCGCTTGGCCTTGAGCACGCCGACGAAGCCGATGACGAAGAGGAACTGCCAGGACAGCGGGTTGAGGAACCACTTGCCATCGTCGAGGAAATTCGACGGCGCGATGTGCCAGATACCGGCGCAGAGCCAGAGCGTGCCGGAGACGGCGATGAGAAGCAGCGCGCTCTGCCGGTAAAGCCAGAGGAAGCCCGGCAGCATCAGGAACAGCACGGCATACATCGAGAGGATGTTGTTATAGCCGAACTGGTGGCCGAGCAGCACCATGCTGACGACGCCCTGCTCGGTGCGGTCGACGACGGCGCGCAGGTTGATTTCCGAGATGAGGTCCTGACGGTCGAACCACAGGGCACCGCCGGCGAAGATCGCGAAGGTCAGGATGCTCGTCATGATATGGGCGACATAGAGCGTCAGCGCCCGGCGCAGAATGCGCAGCGTCACCGCCAGCCGCTCGCCGACGGCGAAACGCGCGCCATAGGCGAGCCCCACAGACATGCCGGAGATCAGCACGAAAGCCTCGGCCGAATCGGAAAAGCCGAAATTCTTGTGCGTCAGGTGTTCCAGATACTGGCCCGGAACGTGGTTGATGAAAATCGTCAGGAGGGCGATGGCCCGGAAAACATCGAGGCGCGTGTCGCGTTGCCGCGGCACGGCGCCCGTCAGTCCAGTTTTGTCTGTCATGTCAGTCTGATCCACATATGTGGATCAGAGCAAATAACCCTCGTTTGAAGATTTGATGACGGTGCCGTTCACATTTGCAAGCCATCCACCATCGTCACCGCGATCGACGCGGATCGTGATCTTCTTGCCATCAATGGCCAGGGTCGCACCATAGCCGTTCCAGGAGGAGGGCAGGACCGGATTGATGAAGAGGCGACCGCCTTCCTTGCGGATGCCGAGGATGCCCTCGACGGCCGCACGATAGAGCAGGCCCGCCGAGCCGGTGTACCAGCTCCAGCCGCCCTGCCCGGTGCGCTCGCCTTCGCCATAGACGTCGGCGGCGACCACATAGGGCTCGACGCGATAGCGTTCCGCCGCATCCGGGTCGAGTGCATGCTTGATCGGGTTGAGGATGTCGAAGCAGGCAAAGGCATCATCGGCCCGGCCCTGACGCGCCAGAGCCAGCACGACCCAGGTCGCGGCATGGGTATATTGCCCGCCGTTTTCGCGAACACCCGGCGGATAGGCCTTGATATAGCCCGGATCCTGCGGGGTCTCGGAAAGCGGCGGGGTGAACAGGCGGATGATCCCGTTTTCCCGGTCGACGAGGTTTTCCAGCACCGCGTCCATCGCCTGACGCGAGCGCTCCGCATCCCCTTCGCCGGAGAGAACGCTCCAGCTCTGCGCGATGGAATCGATCCGGCATTCGGCGCTTTCGGAGGAACCGAGCGGCGTGCCGTCGTCGAAATAGCCGCGGCGATAGTAGCTGCCGTCCCAGCCCGCCGTTTCCAGCGCCTGCTTGAGGCGGCCGAGATGGCCTTCCCAGGCTTCGGCGCGACCGTTGTCGCCGCGTTCGCGGGCAAGAGTACTGAAACCGCGTAGCGTGCCGGCGAGGAACCAGCCGAGCCAGACGCTGGTGCCGCGGCCGGCTTCGCCGACGCGGTTCATGCCGTCGTTCCAGTCGCCGCCCAGAATGAGCGGCAGGCCGTTTTCACCGGTCCGCTGGATCGCAAGGTCGAGCGCGCGGGCGCAATGCTCGTAGAGCGAGGCCTCTTCGGAAGAACGGCCCGGCTTGTAGAAGGAATCGTGCTGACCCTCGGCAAGCGGCTGGCCCTCGATGAAGGCGAGCTTTTCGTCGAGCACGGCACGGTCGCCCGAGGCGCGGCAGTAATATTCCACGGCATGGGCAAGCCAGACCACGTCGTCGGAGATCATGGTGCGCACGCCCGCACCGCTGTCGGGCAGCCACCAATGCTGCACGTCGCCCTCGACGAACTGGCGCGAGGCCGCGTTGAGGATCTGCTTGCGGGCAAGCTCCGGCCGGTGCAGCACGAAGGCGAGCGTGTCCTGCAACTGGTCGCGGAAGCCATAGGCACCGCTTGCCTGATAGAAGGCAGAGCGCGCCATGATGCGGCAACCGAGCGCCTGATAGGGCAGCCAGTCATTGACCATCCGGTCGAGCGCCGCATCCGGCGTCTTGACCTGCAAAGTGCCGGTAAAGTCTTCCCAGAAGGCCCGCACCGCCGCCATGACGGCATCGAAATCGGCCTCGCGGCTTTTCACCGCCAGCGCCTTGGCGCTGTCCGCATCCGCGGTATCGCCGAGTACGAAGAGCAGCTCGCGCTTCTCGCCCGGCTTCAGCACGATATCGACGGACAGAGCCGCGCAGGGATCGCCCATGCCGTCGGCGGCGCCCGAAAGCACCTGGCCCGCAGCGATGGCCGACGGCGCCGCGATATCGCCGCCCTTGCCGATGAACTCCCGGCGTTTGGCCGTGAAGCCCGCAAGCGGCGCATCGACGGCGAAGAAGCTGGTCCGGCCCGAAAAATCGAAGCTGTAGGGATTGGTGGCGAAGAGCGCGCCGCTCTCCTCGTCATGGCTGGTCAGCACGAAGGGCGCCGTCTTGGCAGGATTGTTGCCAAGCACCCATTCGACATAGCCGAAGACCGAGAGACTGCGTTCCGTATCGCCGGTGTTCTTCACCACGAGGCGCGAATATTTGACCGGGTCCTCGGGATCGACCGTCTGCACGAGATCGAGCTCGATGCCATCCTCCCAGCTGCGGAAGGCCGTGTAGCCGAGACCATGCCAGGTCTCGAACTTCACCGACGGACGCTGCGACAGCGCCGCAAAGGGCGTCATAACCTTACCGCTGTCGCGGTCGCGCACATAGAAGGCTTCGCCCGGACGGTTGATGACCGGGTCATTGGTCCAGGGCGTCAGCTGGAAATCGCGCGAATTGCGGCTCCAGGTGAAGCCCGCACCTTCGGCCGAGACATGGAAGCCGAAGTCCTTGTTGGCGATGACGTTGATCCACGGCTGCGGCGTCGCTTCGCCGCCGCGCAGGCGCACGGCATATTCGCGGCGATCGGCGTTGAAACCGCCGAAACCGTTCCAGAAGGTCAGGCCCTCGCCGTCGATGACAACCGGCTCCGCCGCAGCCGCCGGCAGCTTTTGCGCAGCGGTCTCGGTCTTCGTGTCGTCTTCGCCGCGCGGCGTGGAGAAAAGCGTCGCCATGCGGGTGATCTGATCGGACAGCGTGCCGTTGCGCGCATGGAAGACGGCGCGGGCGGTGGCCAGCAGCGCCTGCCAGGTGGAGACCTCCATCAGGTCGCGGCGCACCGCGAAGATATGCTGGCGCATGCCGTCGGACTGGCCGCGCAGGCGAAGGTTCTCGCACATCTGGTCAAGCGTGTGCTGCATGTCCTGCGCATAGGACGACGCGCGCTCGTTGAGAATGACCAGATCGGCCGTCACGCCGCGGTGGCGCAGATAGTCCTGGGCACGCAGCGCCTCGCGGGCGACGTCGAGATCGATCTCGTCGTTGATGCGCAGAACGAAGATCGGGAAGTCGCCGGAAATCGCCAGCGGCCACAACGCCGATTGCGCCGTCAGCCCCGTCTGGATCGTGCCGGCATCGGCACGCAGGTGCATGTCGGGATAGATGAGATAGCGGCCGAGCATCTGGAAGCTCGCCGCCTCCTGCGAGGTCACGCCGACATGGCGCATATGCACCTGCGAGCGTGTCCAGGCATGGATCATTTCCTGGTTGAAGCTCTCCGGGTGGCGGTAGCGATCGATCGCGGAATCGACCTCTGCCCGGCTGGGCGCGGCAATCGTCCAGAAGATGACCTTGACCTTCTTGCCGGCCGGCACGCGCACCACGCGGCGCAATGCCAGAACCGGATCGAGCGTGTAACCGTCCGTGCCGGAGAGCTGCGCGCCCGGATCGAAGGCGGCGGCGGTGGCGAGCGTGCGGCCACGGCCGATGAAGCGGCGGCGGTCGGTCTCGATCTCGGTGCGGCGCGACGGGCCGGCATTGTCAACGATCAGATGGGCGATCGCCATGTCGGGCTCGTTCGGATTGCGCTTGTTGCGCTCCGCGCGAATGACGTCGCCACGCTTGCCGATCTCGGTGCGGACGAACATTTTCGAGAACAGCGGATGGGCGCTGTCGGCGTCGTCGGTCGAGATGACGGGCTCCATATAGGAGGTCACTTCGATGAAGCGGTCTTCCGTGCCGGTGTTGAGCAGCGTCAGGCGACGGCCCTCCGCGTCGTGCTCGGTGGCGACGATGACCTCGACCTCGCTGGTGAGCGAGCCGATCGTCTTGACGAATTCCGCCTTGTCGTCGCCGAACTGCGTCTTGGTCTTCTCGCCCTCGATGCGCTTGGGCTCCGCCGTGGCGGACCACCATTCGCCCGAGACGGTATCGCGCAGGAACAAGAAGGAACCCCAGCGGTCTTCCGTCGGATCGGGTTTCCAGCGCGTGACGGACTGGCCGTTCCAGCGCGAATAACCCGAACCGTTCGCCGTCAGCATCACCGAGTAATGGCCGTTCGACAGGAAGACGGTTTCCCGCTCCTTGGCGAAGGGGTTTTCGATGATGCGGATTTCCGGCCGCAACAGGTCGGCCTGTGTGCTGCCGACGGTTTCCGGCTCGCGCTTGGCATTGATGACCGGAATGTCGCGCGGCGCCTTTTCCTGCAGCAGCAATTCGGCCGCCTCGATGACCGGATCGGCATGGAAGCGTTCGCGCAGCGCGCCGTTGAAGACCACGTTGGCGACGGCGGCAATCGACATGCCGTGATGGTGCGCCATGTAGTTCTTCACGACCGCGCAGGTCTTGCCTTCCGGCACGCGGGTCGGCGTGAAGTCGACGGCATCGTGGAAGCCGTAGACGCCGAGAGCACCGAGCTTGCGCAGGCGCTCGAGGTTTTCGAGCGCCTCCTCCGGCGCATATTGCGCGGCGAGCAGCGAGGCATAGGGCGCGATGACGGCATTCTGGCCGAGACCGCGCTTCAGGCCGAGCGTCGGCACGCCGAAGTTCGTGTACTGATAGGTCAGCTCATGGTCGCGGGCATTGAAGGCCGCTTCCGAAATGCCCCAGGGCGTGCCGAGGCGGCGGCCGTGGTTCATCTGTTCCTTCACCACCAGATTGTTCGTCTGGTTGAGGATGCCGCCCTGGCGCTCCTGCATGACGAGCGGCGGCATCAGATATTCGAACATCGAGCCCGACCAGGAGACCAGCGCGCCCCGCGAGCCGACCGGCACGACCGGACGGCCGAGCTTGTACCAGTGCTCGGTCGGCAGATCGCCCTTGGCGATGGCGAAGAGGCTGGTGAGGCGGGCTTCCGACGCCAGAAGGTCGTAGCAGGCCTCGTCGAGTTCGTTGGTCTCGACGCGGTAGCCGATGGAGAGCAGGCGCCGTTCCGGGCGGAACAGGAAGCCGAAATCCATCGAGAAGGCGATATCGCGGGCGCGGTCGCGCAGCACGACGAGCCGGTCGCGCAGGCCTTCGATCGAGCCGAGGTCGAAAACGCTGTCGGCGATATGCGCCTCGCAGGTCGCGACCAGCGCGCCCGCCCATTTGGCCAGCTCGCCGCTGTCGGCCGACTTGATCTCGTGGTCGAGATTGACGATCAGCTTGTTGACGTCGCGTGCCAGCACCGAGAGGTTGATGACGCGGATCGAGGCGAATTCGTGCTCGCGCTTGACCGCGGCGAGCGCGTTGTGGAAGCCGACGATGCGCTCCTCGATGAGGCGGCGCAGCGGACGCACGGTCTTGCGATCATCCGGCAGCTTCTTCAGCGTTTCCGAGAGGATCGAGGCGACGTCGCCGATACCGTCGAGGCTGCCCTGCAGATGCGCCGAGGGCGCTTCCGCCCATTCACGGCACATGGAGGAGACGGCGATGAGGTGGCCGGCAAGATTGCCGCTGTCCACGGCCGAGACGTAACGCGGACCGAGCGTTTCCAGCGTGTTGGTGCGATACCAGTTGTAGAGATGACCGCGATATTTCGGCATGCCGTCGATGGTGGCGATGGTCTGTTCGAGGCGGCGAACCGTCTCCTCGAACGAGATCCAGCCGAAATCGCGGGCGGAAATGGCGGAGAGCAGATAGACGCCGATATTGGTCGGCGAGGTGCGCTCAGCAAGCACCGGCTGCGGCGTTTCCTGGAAATTGTCCGGCGGCAGGTAATGCTGCTCTGCCGTGACGAAATCCTCGAAATAGCGCCAGGTGCGGCGGGCATATTTGCGCAGCTCCGTCGCGACATAATCGGACACGACGAGCTGGTCCTCGGTCTCGGCCGTCTGGCTGACATACCAGGCAATGGCCGGCGAGAGCGCCCAGACGAGGGCGAAGGGCACGCCGATGAAGGGCAGGCCGGTATCCGAGATCGTGGCGAGCGCCACGGAGAGCACGGCAAGCGCCGGCGCCTGCCACATCGCCTTGTAATGATCGAGGATGCCGCCGCGTGCGGCGCTGTCGGCCTGCGCGGCCGTGCGCCATTCCAGCATCAGCTTGCGGCTGACGAAGGTGCGGTAGATCGAGCGCACGATGGCGTCCGCCATGAGTGCCGCCGAATGGGCGATGAAGGCGATGCGCAGCGCGACCTGCGCATTGGAGGCGCGGATATCGGAGATGACCCGATGCACATGGGCGCGCGCGACGATATCGCCGCGGCGCGGCATGATGCCCGAGATCAGCGAGAGCGTCGGCGCGACGAAGAGCAGGAAGATCAGCACGAGCTGCCAGATCAGCGCCTGGCGCGGCTCCATGTAATACCAGCCCATGACGGAGGCGACGAGCCAGCCGATGGGAATGAGGCTGCGGCGCAGGTTGTCGTACATCTTCCAGCGGCCAAGCATGGAAATGCCGTTTGCCGGGCTGAAGAGGTAGGGCAGGAGCTGCCAGTCGCCACGCGCCCAGCGATGCTGGCGCGAGGTTTCGGTGCCGTAGCGGGTCGGGAAGTCCTCGATGAGCTCGACATCCGTCACCAGCGCGCAATGCGACAGCGATCCCTCGAGCAGGTCGTGGCTGAGCACTTCGTTTTCGCCGATACGGCCCTTCACGGCCGCCTCGAAGGCGTCGACGTGGTAGAGGCCCTTGCCGGTAAACGTGCCTTCGCCGGCGAAGTCCTGATAGACGTCGGACACGGTGAAGACATAGGGGTCGACGCCGCGGTCGGCGGAGAAGATGCGCTGGAAGGTCGAGGCTTCCTTGCCGGTCGTCAGAGACGGCGTGACGCGCGGCTGGAGAATGCTGTAGCCGGCGGTGACCTTGCCCTTTTTGGCATCGATGACCGGACGGTTGATCGGGTGGTGCAATTTGCCGACGAGCTTCGTCACGGCATCGCGCATCAGGCGCGTGTCGGAGTCAAGCGTCATGACGTATTTGACGTCGGGCGGCACCATGTTGGCGCCCGGCAGGAAGGTCGTGTCGCCATCGCCGCGAAGCAGCAGGTTCAGCTCGTGCAGCTTGCCGCGCTTGCGTTCCCAGCCCATCCACGCGCCCTCGGAAGGATTGTAGAGGCGGCGGCGGTGCAACAGGTAGAAGCGCGTGCGGCCGTCATAGGCATAACGCGCCGAAAGAGCCGCGATCTCGCGCTTGGCGTATTCGAGCACTTCGAGGTCGGCAGGCGTTTCCTCAACCTGGCTGTCGGTCCAGTCGCTGACCAGCGAGAAATAGATCTCGCCGCGCGGATTGGCGAGGTAGTGCACTTCGAGATTGCGCACCAGTTCGTCGACATGGTCGCGCTTGGCGATCAGACAGGGCACGACGACAAGCGTGCGCGCATCGTCGGGAATGCCGTCCTTGAATTCATAGCCGACAAGCCGCGAGGGCGTGACGAAGAAGGTGACCAGTGTGTTGAACAGGCCCGACGCGCCTTCCGAAGCCGGCAGCGCGAAGAGCACCAGCATGATCAGCCAGGCGCCGTTCGGAATATCGAGCTGATCGAGGAAATAGAAGACCGCGATCATCGCCAGCAGCGTCAGAAGGATGTTCGGCCCGGCAATGGCGAACCAGTCGAGCTTACGGCCGAAGCGCACGATGCGCTGCACGATGGAGGGGTTGTAGCCGATGCGTTTTTCGAGCTTCTTGCGCTTCTTGCCGACGAGGAAGGCGGCGACATTGGCTTCGTAGTCGAGATCCTCGACATGGGCGGCCGCGTCTTCCGCCGTCATGGCGAGCGCGATTTCGGTAACCTCGAGTTCCGTCTTGCCGGAGCGGCGGGCGAAACGCTCGATCGTGTTGCGGTATTTGTTGCGCGAGCCGAAATCGAGGTCGGAATAGTCCGAGCCCTGGCGCAGCGCCTCGTCGAGGCGGCTGACGCTTTCAAACCAGACCGGCCATTCCGTATCATCGACAGTGCGCAGGCTCTTGATGAGCGAGCTCATCGTCGCATTGCCGGAGGACAGGCGGTTGTTTTCCGAGACGATCAGCTCTTCGAGGTCGCTGCCGCGGCTCTCGATCTTGCGTTCCAACCACTGGATCACCGCACCCGAGGCCTGCAATCCGTCCCTCAGCCGATAAAGCAGCTGCGTGACGAAGGTGTTGTCCTCGGCGAAGCTCTCCATGGTGCGCAGATGCGCGATGGCTTTTTCCGGATCGTTGAGGCGCACGAGCTCGTCGGCGACATCATTGGCCTTGAAGCGCATCTTGCGCGAGCGCTCGACGCGGCTGGAAATGCGGCGCAGGTTTTCAAGCAGCACGAAGCGGATGAAGGAGGGCAGCGCCCAGAGTTCGCCGATCTTCAGCGCGTCGATCTTCTGGAAGCCCTGCACGAAGGCCGTCAGGCTTTCATGGGAAACATTGCTCTGGGTGTGGGCGACATAGAGCCAGGCGAGCACCAGCGTGCGCGGCACCTGCTGCCCGTCGATCTCGATGGTCGGCAGCTGACGATAGAAGCGGCGCGGAAAATCGCGGCGCACTTCCTGGATGGCTTCCTCGATGACGTAATAATTGTCGAGCAGCCATTCGGCGGCGGGCGTGATCTGCGCGCCGGCTTCGACATCCTTGGCCGTCGCCTGGTAGACGCGGAAGATTTCCTTCTCGTTTTCCTTGTGGCGTGGACGGAACTCGAAGGGTCTGTATCCCGGCAGCGGCGCGGTCTTGTCGCGCGCGAGTGCCTCGCCGCAATCGGCCAGCTCCTCCAGCGTCAGATAGGTGGCGCGGATCGAGTCGTTATAGTCGATCTGCTTGGCGTCTGCGTCGCGGGCGGTGTGCGGCGTATTGTGAAGGGACATATTTCTTAATCTGGATCCGGCCATGTTGAACCATCCGGCAAAGGCCTGTGCGCCGGAAGGTTTTTTGCGGGCAGGTTTCGTCTCTGTGCCGCGATCAGCCATGACACCATACGGCGCCCTCATGGCGCGGACGGTCAGAACATGGCTCAGGCGACACGCTGATTGGCATCCTGGCCGCGTGGTGCATGAAAACGGCATTTTTTAGCCGTAAGGACAGAGACTTGCAACATCTCAGCGTGTCGGGATGGCTCGGCATCGGCCCTCATCTGCGGTTTTGGTGAATCACGCTCTCGCCATTGAGGCGGGCGAGGCGCAAGGGACAGGCGGAAGCCCCAATGCCCCGCGTCGAAAAAAGTTCCAGACCTGTGCACCATGATCCCGCACCATTGACTTGAGAGCCGCACCGAGCCAGTTTCGCCCCGTCAGGGTCTTCCGAATCGCAAGCGGCTCGGAGGCTAAGAGGGAAGCCGGTGCGATGCTCCAGAGAGGATCAAGACCGGCGCTGCCCCCGCAACTGTGAACGGCGAGCCGATGTCGCTCCATGCCACTGGTGTGCACCACCGGGAAGGCGAGACAAAGGCAATGACCCGCAAGCCAGGAGACCTGCCCTGACGCGTCTGTAACGTCCATGGGCGGGGTGTCCCAAGGGTGCGCTTGTTGTCGCCTTCGGGCGAATTCCATGAGCGTGCGTCCGGTCATCCCCCAATTTTCGATTGGGGAAAAAATGTTTCAATTCACCGATATCCAGCCGTCCGGCACCGGCAAGCCGGAATCCGTCTTCATCTCCTGGCTGCTCTGGCAGCCGCGCGGCGCCGACCTGCCGGTCGAGGCGCTGAAGGAGGTGGACAAGCTCTCCCGTTGCCAAAGCGCCGACCCCGATATCATTCGTCTGCGGGAATTGTTCGCTTCGCTTGCGGGTGCCGACGGGCCGAGGCACTAGGCCCACCCCGCATAAAGACATATTGACATAAAGATATCTTTATGTGAATTCCGATGCAGTCTTGCCTGCACCGGAGGGTTTCCCCATGACCAAGTCCCATCTGGACGATCTGTTCGGCCCAAAACAGCCGACGCGGGACGGTCGCGAGATCCGCGCCGCCCTCGAAGCCGCCGCGCGCGAAAGAATCCTCGTGCTCGACGGCGCCATGGGCACGGAAATCCAGACGCTGAAGCTGGTCGAGGACGATTTCCGCGGCGACCGCTTCGGCGATTGCGCCTGCCACCAGCAGGGCAATAACGACCTCCTGACGCTGACCCAGCCCGGCGCGATCGAGGACATCCACTACCGTTACGCGCTCGCCGGCGCCGACATCCTCGAGACCAACACCTTCTCCTCCACCACCATCGCCCAGGCCGATTACGGCATGGAGGACATGGTCTATGAGCTGAACCGCGACGGCGCGCGCCTTGCCCGCCGCGCCGGCCTGCGCGCCGAGCAGAAAGACGGCAAGCGCCGCTTCGTAGCCGGTGCGCTCGGCCCGACCAACCGCACCGCCTCCATCTCGCCCGACGTCAACAATCCCGGCTACCGCGCCGTGACCTTCGACGATCTCCGCATCGCCTATGCCGACCAGCTGCGCGGCCTCATCGATGGCGGCGCCGACATCATCCTGATCGAGACGATCTTCGACACGCTGAACGCCAAGGCGGCAATCTTCGCCACGCGCGAGGTCTTCGAGGAAAAGGGCATCGACCTGCCCGTCATGATCTCGGGCACCATCACCGACCTTTCCGGCCGCACCCTTTCCGGCCAGACGCCCGAGGCCTTCTGGAATGCCGTGCGCCATGCCGATCCCTTCTCCATCGGCCTCAACTGCGCGCTCGGTGCCAATGCCATGCGCGCCCATCTCGCCGAGATTTCCTCGGTCGCGCAGACCTTCGTCTGCGCCTATCCCAATGCCGGCCTGCCGAACGCCTTCGGCCAGTATGACGAGACGCCGGACGAGATGGCCGCCCAGATCGAAGGTTTTATGCGCGACGGTCTGGTCAACGTGGTCGGCGGCTGCTGCGGCTCGACACCAGACCATATCCGTGCGATTGCCGCGGCCGCCGCGCGCCACAAGCCGCGCGAAATCCCCGACATCCCGCGCCATATGCGCCTCTCCGGTCTCGAACCCTTCACGCTGACGGAGGCCATTCCCTTCGTGAATGTCGGCGAGCGCACCAACGTCACCGGCTCGGCGAAATTCCGCAAGCTGATCACCGCTGGCGATTACGCCGCTGCCCTCGACGTCGCCCGCGACCAGGTGGCGAACGGCGCGCAGATCATCGACATCAACATGGACGAAGGCCTGATCGATTCCGGCAAGGCGATGGTGGAGTATCTCAACCTCATCGCCGCCGAGCCCGACATCGCCCGCGTGCCCGTGATGATCGACAGTTCCAAATGGGAGGTGATCGAGGCCGGCCTGAAATGCGTGCAGGGCAAGCCGCTGGTCAATTCCATCTCGCTCAAGGAGGGCGAAGAGGCCTTCCTGCACCATGCGAAACTGGTGCGTGCCTATGGGGCGGCCGTTGTCGTGATGGCCTTCGACGAGACCGGCCAGGCCGACACCAAGGCGCGCAAGGTGGAAATCTGCACCCGCGCCTACAAGCTGCTGACCGACGTCGCCGGCCTCGCGCCCGAGGATATCGTCTTCGACCCGAATATCTTCGCCGTGGCGACGGGCATCGAGGAGCACGACAATTACGGCGTCGACTTCATCGAGGCGACCGCCGAGATCACCGCGACCCTGCCGCATGCCCATATTTCCGGCGGCGTCTCCAACCTCTCCTTCTCCTTCCGCGGCAACGAGCCGGTGCGTGAGGCGATGCACGCCGTCTTCCTCTACCACGCCATCCAGGCGGGCATGGATATGGGCATCGTCAATGCCGGCCAGCTGGCGGTCTATGACACGATCGAGCCGGAGCTGCGCGAAGCCTGCGAGGACGTGGTGCTGAACCGCGTGCCGAAGGCCGGCGGCACTGCCACCGAGCGCCTGCTCGATATCGCCGAACGCTTCAAGGGTGCGGCCGGCAAGGAAGCCCGCGAGCGCGACCTCGCCTGGCGCGAATGGCCGGTGGAAAAGCGGCTGGAGCATGCCCTCGTCAACGGCATCACCGAATTCGTCGAGGAAGACACGGAGGAAGCACGGCAAAACACCGAACGCCCGCTGCACGTCATCGAAGGCCCCTTGATGGCCGGCATGAACGTCGTCGGCGACCTCTTCGGCGCAGGAAAGATGTTCCTGCCGCAGGTGGTCAAATCCGCTCGCGTGATGAAGCAGGCGGTGGCCGTTCTGCTGCCTTACATGGAGGCGGAAAAGCTGGCCAATGGCGGCAGCGGCGAGCGGCAGAGCGCCGGAAAAATCCTGATGGCCACCGTCAAGGGCGACGTGCACGATATCGGCAAGAACATCGTCGGCGTCGTGCTCGCCTGCAACAATTACGAGATCATCGACCTCGGCGTCATGGTGCCGGCGACGAAGATCCTCGAGACCGCGAAGGCCGAGAATGTCGATATCATCGGCCTCTCCGGCCTCATCACCCCTTCGCTCGACGAGATGGTGCATGTCGCGACCGAAATGGAGCGCGAGGGTTTCGACATCCCGCTTCTCATCGGCGGCGCCACGACGAGCCGCGTTCACACGGCGGTCAAAATCCATCCGCGCTACGACCGGGGCCAGGCCGTCTACGTGACCGATGCCAGCCGCGCCGTCGGCGTCGTCGGCAGCCTGCTGTCGCCGGAGATGAAGCCGGGTTATGTCGAAACGCTGAAGGCGGAATACCGCAAGGTCGCCGACGCCCATGCGCGCAGCGAGGCCGAAAAGCAGCGCCTGCCGCTCACAAAAGCCCGCGACAATTCATTCAAAGCCGATTGGTCCGCCTACCAGCCGAAGACGCCATCCTTCCTCGGCACCCGCGTCTGGCAGGATTGGGATCTGGCCGACCTTGCCCGCTACATCGACTGGACGCCGTTCTTCCAGACATGGGAGTTGAAGGGCGTCTATCCGAAAATCCTCGACGACGAGAAACAGGGCGCCGCCGCCCGCCAGCTTTTTGCCGATGCACAGGCCATGCTGGACAAGATCATCGCGGAGAAATGGTTCACGCCGAAGGCCGTGGTCGGCTTCTGGCCGGCCGGCACCGTCGGGGATGATATCAGGCTCTTCACCGACGAGGCGCGCGACACGGAGCTTGCGACCTTCTTCACGCTACGCCAGCAGCTCTCCAAGCGCGACGGCCGGCCGAATGTCGCGCTCGCCGATTTCGTTGCACCTGCCGACAGCGGCAAACACGATTATCTCGGCGGCTTCGTCGTGACGGCGGGCATCGGCGAGATCGCCATTGCCGAACGCTTCGAGCGGGCGAACGACGACTATAACTCGATCCTCGTCAAGGCGCTCGCCGACCGCTTTGCCGAAGCCTTTGCCGAGCGCATGCACGAAGTTGTGCGCAAGGAACTCTGGGGCTACGCACCGGACGAGACCTTCGCCCCGACCGATCTCATCGGCGAGCCCTATGCCGGCATCCGGCCGGCACCGGGCTACCCCGCCCAGCCCGACCATACGGAAAAAACCGCCCTCTTCCGCCTGCTCAACGCAGAAAAGGAGATCGGCGTGACCTTGACGGAAAGCTTCGCCATGTGGCCCGGCTCCTCCGTTTCCGGCCTCTATATCGCGTCACCCGAAAGCTACTATTTCGGCGTCGCCAAGGTGGAGCGCGACCAGGTGGAGGACTATGCGCGGCGCAAGGGCATGGCGGTCGGCGATGTCGAGCGCTGGCTGGGCCCGGTGCTCAACTACATACCGGCGCCCTCCGTTGCCGCCGCGGAGTGATCACTCGCCCCGGCCGCGGAAGCGGCGCTGGTAGGCAGGGTCGTAGAGCGAGCTCTCGCGAAAATCTTCTGCCGCCAGCGAGCGGCCGACGAAGATCAGCGCCGTGCGCTCGATCGGCTCTTCCGCCACCTTCGCCGCGATATCGGAAAGCGTGCCGCGCACGACGCGCTCATCCGGCCAGGAGGCCTTGACGACGATCGCGACGGGGCAATCGGCGCCATAGAGCGGTGTCAGCTCCGTCACGACCTGATCGAGCGCATGGATGGCGAGATGGATGGCGAGCGTTGCCCCCGTCGCGCCGAACCCCTGCAGGGTCTCGCGGTTCGGCATGGGCGAGGCGCGGCCGGAAACGCGGGTGAGAACAAGGCTCTGTGCGACGGCGGGGATGGTGAGCTCGCGGCCGAGCGCCGAAGCCGCCGCCGCAAAAGAGGGCACACCCGGCGTCATCGTATAGGCGATGCCGTTCTTCTCCAGCCGACGGATCTGCTCGGCGACAGCGCTCCAGACCGAGAGATCGCCGGAATGCAGCCGCGCCACATCCTCGCCCGCCGCAGCCGCCTTGACATATTCCGCCTCGATCTCGTCGAGCGACATCGGCGCCGTATCGATGATGCGCGCGCCGGGCGGGCAATATTGCAAAAGCTCCGGCGAGACGATCGAGCCGGCATAGAGGCAGACGGGGCATTTGCCGATGAGATCGCGGCCGCGCACGGTGATAAGGTCGGCAGCGCCTGGGCCGGCGCCGATGAAGTGAACAGTCATCTTTGATCCTCGGATATGTCGGCCGGCTTGACCCAGTTCCATTGCGTGACCGGCATGGCCGGCCGCCAGCCCGTCATCTGCCCGACGGGCGATGCGCGGGCGATATCGATGCGGGTGAGCGAGCCGCCAAGCCGGGCATGGTGGGCAAGCAACACCGCCTCCATCTCCGTCGTCACCGCATTGGCGACCAGCCGGCCGCCGGGTTTCAGGCCGGCCAGCGCCGCCGCCATCACACCGGGCTCGCTGCCGCCGCCGCCGATGAAGATTGCGTCGGGGGTCGCAAGGCCTTCGAGCGCATTAGGTGCGGTGCCTTCGACGACGACCAGACCCGGCACACCGAAATTCCGCGCATTGCGGCGGATGCGGGCTGCGCGCTCGGCATGGCCTTCGATGGCGATGGCCCGGAGCGAGGGATCGGCGAGCATCCATTCGATGCCGATAGAGCCGGAGCCGCCGCCGACGTCCCACAGAAGCTCGCCCCGCTTCGGCGCCAAGGCCGAAAGGGTCAACGCCCGCACTTCGCGCTTGGTAATCTGCCCGTCATGCTCGAAAAGCGCGTCGTCGAGACCCGGCGTGAAGGCGAGGACGCGCGCTGCCGTGCCGTCGGCCGACACCTGCACCGCACAGACATTCAGCATATCGGCATCGGCAAGCGCAAAGCTTTGGGCCTGATGGCTGCTCACCCGCTCGCGCGCACCGCCGAGCGCTTCGAGAACGCTGAGCACCGAGCCGCCGAAACCGCTTTCGGAGAGCAGCATAGCCAGCGCCGCCGGGCCATCGCTATCGGAGGTCAGCGCGAGGATGCGGCTGCCGGGATGCAGATGCGGGCGGATGAGATCGAGCGGACGGCCATGCAGCGAGACGCAGACCGTATCCTGCAAGGCCCAGCCCATGCGCGAGGCCGCGAGGCTGAAGGCGGAGGGTGCGGGAAAGACCTGCATTTCCGCCCGCGCGATGCGCCGCGACAACGTCACGCCGACACCGTAAAAGAAGGGATCACCCGAAGCGAGCACCACCACCGGCCGGCCGCGCGCGGCAAGCACGGCCTCGACGGAGCGCTCGAAGGGGCTGAGCCAGCCGCGCCGCTCGCCACGGATGGCAGCGTCCGCCAGTTCCAGATGCCGCGCGCCGCCGAAGACGAGTTCGGCGCGGCCTATCGCGGCCTTGGCCTCGTCGCCGAGACCGGTTAGACCATCCTCGCCGATCCCGATGATGGAAAGCCACGGGGCGGCGGTGACAAGGGTTCGATCAGGCGTGGACAAGCGACGCATCCTCATTCTGGGCGGCACGACCGAAGCGCGCGATCTGGCCGGCCGGCTGGGCGAACGTACCGATCTCGCCGTCACGCTGTCGCTCGCCGGTCGCACGCTCGATCCCGCGCCGCAGCCCGTGCCGGTGCGTACGGGTGGTTTCGGTGGCGCCGAAGGGCTTGCCGACTATGTTGGATCGCATGCGATCGATCTCCTGATCGACGCCACGCATCCCTTCGCCAAACAGATTTCCGCCAATGCCCACGCTGCCAGCGGCGCGACCGGTATTCCGCTGCTGCGGCTGGAGCGGCTCGGCTGGGAAGAGGTGTCCGGCGATCGCTGGACGCGCGTCGCGTCGGTTTCCGATGCGGTGGCGGCGCTGGGTGAAGCGCCGCGCCGTGTCTTCCTGACCATCGGCCGGCAGGAAGCGAAGGTGTTCGACGCGGCCCCGCAGCACCATTATCTCGTGCGCAGCGTCGATCCCGTCGATCCGCCACTCGATGCACCTGATGTCGAATACCTGCTCGCCCGCGGCCCCTTTGCCGTCGAGGACGAGATCGCCTTGCTGCGCGACAAAGGAATCGATGTGATCGTCAGCAAAAATTCCGGTGGCGAGGCCACACAGGGAAAAATCGTCGCCGCACGCGCGCTCGGCCTGCCCGTCCTGCTCATCGAGCGGGCGGCGGTCGCGGATGACCACCGCGCCGAAACGGTCGAGGATGCGGTGCGGCTCGCCGATCATTTGCTCGCGTCCTTCAGGAAGCGCGGCGTATAGACCAGGTCGGCCAAGCCGGGGCGGGCGATGATACGGGTTTCCGGCGAGCCGATGACGACGCAGGTCGCCATGTCGGCGCGCTCAGCTTCGGCCTCGCCCAGCGGCATGACCAGCATGCGCTCATCCGGCCGGCCGGCCGCCCGGCCGAAGATGACGGGCGTCGTCGCCGGCAAGGTCTCGCGCAGGATCTCGAAGGCCCGGCCAAGCTGCCAGGGTCGCGCCTTGCTGATCGGGTTGTAGAGCGCGATCACCATACCCGCCTCGGACACCAGACGCAGGCGCTTTTCGATGATATCCCAGGGTTTCAGATTGTCCGACAGCGAGATGGCGCAGAAATCATGCCCGAGCGGCGCGCCGATGCGGGCGGCGACGGCGAGCATCGCAGTCACACCCGGCACGACGGTCAGATCGACCGATTTCCATTCTTCCGGCCCGGCATCGATCGCCTCGCAGACGGCGGCCGCCATCGCGAAGACGCCGGGATCGCCGCCCGAGACGACACAGACATTCACACCCTCGGCCGCCCGCATCAGCGCGGCCTGCGCCCGGTTCAGCTCCTCACGGTTGTCGGAAGCGACCTTGATCTGGTCCGGCCGAAGATTCAGCCGGTCGATATAGGGAAAGTAGCCGAAGAATTCGGTCGATGCCGCGACGGCAGCAAGCGCTTCCGGCGTCAGCTGGTCCGGATTGCCGGGCCCGGTGCCGATGACGAAGAGTTTTCCCGTCATGCCCGTTCGCTCCAGCCCGGCACGAGCACCAGCGAGAAATAAGGCGCGGTGTCGTCGAGCTTTTCCGAAAGACGCATGGACTTGCTCGTCGCCATGGTGCCGCGCTCGACATAGATGGCCTCGCCGAGGCGGCCGGCATCCGAAAGCGCCCGGCGGATCTTCGGCAGGTTGCGGCCGACCTTCATGATGACGGCGGCCTCGGTATCGCCAAGCCGGCGCGACAGCTCTTCCTCACGCATCGTGCCCGGCAGCACGGAGAGCACGTCGTCGCCCTGCACGATGGGCAGGCCCGACAGCGACCAGCAGCCGGACATCGCCGTGATGCCGGGAATGACCTCCGTCGGGAAACGATCGGCAAGCCGCACATGCAGATGCATGTAGGAGCCATAGAACATCGGATCGCCCTCGGAGAGGATCGCGACCGTGCGGCCGGCGGCAAGATGCTCCGCAACGGCAGCGGCCGAGGCATCGTAGAAGGCGGTGATCTGGCTCTTGTAGTCGTCGTGATCCTTGTCGATTTCCGTCGTCACGGGATAGTAGAGCGGCAGCTCCACCATGCCGGGCTTCAGCAGGCCTTCGACGATCGCCCGGCCATTGCCCGAGCGGCCGGCCTTGGCGAAATAGGCGAGCACATCGGCCTCGCCGATCGCCCGCACCGCCTTGAGGGTCAGAAGCTCCGGATCGCCCGGCCCCGTGCCCACACCATACAAACGTCCCGTCGTCATCGTCATACTCCCGGCCGTGCGAGCGAATTGAGGGCGGCGGCCGTCATGGCGCTGCCGCCGAGGCGGCCGCGCACGATCGCGAAGGGCACGCCGTAGGAATTGTCCGCCAGCGCATCCTTGGATTCCGCTGCCCCGACGAAGCCGACGGGCATGCCGAGGATCGCCGCCGGTTTCGGCGCGCCATCGCGCAGGAGTTCGAGCAGGTAGAACAGCGCGGTCGGTGCATTGCCGATGGCGACGACGGAGCCGGCCATGCGCTCGAGCCACAGACGGATGGCGGCCGCCGAGCGCGTGTTATCGATCTCCTTGGCGATGTCGGGCGTGCGCGGATCGCGCAGCGTGCAGATGACGTCGTTGTTGGCCGGCAGGCGGGCAGCGGTGACGCCGCGCGACACCATTTCGGCATCGCAAAAGATCGGCGCGCCGGCCTGGAGGGCGCTGCGGGCCGAGGCGACGAAATCCGGCGAGAAGACGAAATGCGGTGCGGCCTCGACGAGACCGGCGGCATGGATCATGCGCACGGCGACATCCGCCTCTTCTTCGGAAAAGCGCGCAAGGTCGGCCTCGGCGCGGATGATCGCGAAGGATTTTTCATAGATGGAAGTACCATCCTTGATGTAGTCGTAATCGGTCATTGTTGGCCTTGATATGCGGAAACGAAAAGGGCGGGCGCGGTGCGGTCGATCAGGCTTTTCGCCGTTTCGTGGCCGTCACGGCGATTGCGCGAGAGGGTGCCGAGACGCTGGATCGCCGGCACGAGGCCGTCGGCGGGAATGGTGTACAGCGCCGGGTCGGACGCCTTGCCGTTGAGGACAAGGCCGACGCCCTCGGCCGTGCCGCACAGCGTGATGGCGGCGCGGGCCGGATGGGCGCAGCCCTTGGGGCAACCGGAAACATGCACATCGGCGGAACCGTCGAGCCATTCGGCTGCATGGGCGACAAGCGCATCCGCGGCGGCATGGGTATCGAAGCTGGCGGAGGCACAACCGGCAGCACCGGCGCAAATCGAAACGGAGCGGCCGGACGCCTTGTCCGTGCACCAGAAACCTTCGCGCTGCGCCGCATCCTGTGCGGCAGAGAGTGCAGCCTCGGAAAGGCCGCGCACCAGCAGCGTACGGTGCGGTGCAAGGCGAAACTCCGTAGCGCCGCAGGCCGAGAGGCTCTTCACCAGTGCGGCAAGGCGGTCTGCATGTACCTGGCCATAGGCCGGGGAGACGCCAAGAACGGGCTGACCATCGATGCGGTGGACGCCAATCGGATGGGGCGGAATGGTGCCCGCAATGGGCAAAGCTGGCGTGTTGAAGCGCGTGGCCAATGCGACAGCATCGAGATCGCGTCCGCGTGTGCCCGCACCGCCCGCAGCCAGCGCCGCCACGACCGTCATCGTGCCCTCAACCACCGTTTCAGGCGACAGCAAAGCGATAGGCTGCACCGTTTCCCGGTCGCCGCCAACCGACAGGCGCCAGATGAAAGCATCGTTCGCCTCGACGGCATCGAGCCTGATATCGGCGACCATATCGGCAAGCGACAGCACGCCGCCGCCATCGACGACGATGGCGAGTTTTGGCGCAAGCGTGAGCGCGGCGGCAGCGATAGCGTTACGCAAGACATCGGCAACCGGCGTGGCGTCTGTGATCTCGGAGGGATCGATGCCTGACAGCGCCGGCGTTTCGATGGCGACACCCGTCTGCGGCACGATGCCGGCGGCCGCGAGCCCCTCGGCGAGACGCGGCACCGTCTCCAGCGTAAGACCGCGCAGCTGGATATTGCCGCGTGCCGTGATTTCGATGAGGCCATTTCCGGTTTCGCGGGCAAGGCTGGCAAGCGCGAGAAGATCACCCGCCGTCAGCGCCGCCGCGACCGGGCGCAAGCGCACCAGAAAGCCGTCGCCGGTGCGCATGGGCGCGGCAAGCGACGGGCAGGCGCCGCGCCGCAACGTGCCGGGATCGCAGGCGAGCGCCGTCGTCATGCCGCGCCCTCCTCGCTTTCGGACGCAGGGCGGCGGATCAGGTAGGTGTCCATGATCCAGCCGTGTTCCGCGCGCGCCATGCGGCGGGTCTCGGCAATGGTTTCGGCCATCTCGGAAAGACGGCCGGAGAGCAGGATTTCGTGCGGCGTGCCGAGATAGGCGCCCCACCAGATCTCCGCGTCCGGATCCTCGACCGTGCGGAACGCCTGCACGCCATCGAGCATGACGAGCGCATCGCGCGCGCTCTCCGGCCAGCCCTCGGATAGCCGGCGGCCGGTGGTGATCTCGACGGGAAGGCCGATGCGGTTGAGCGCGATGCCGTGGCCGGCGCAGAGCGCCTGCACGCTGGTGATGCCGGGAATAACCTCCATCTCGAAAGCGACATGGCCGGCAGCGCGCACATGCTCGACGATGCGCAGGGTGCTGTCATAGAGCATCGGATCGCCCCAGACGAGCAATCCTAGCGTCTGATCGTCGCCTACCTCATGCGCGAGCGTGCGCTCGTAGATCGCGGCGATGGCGTGGTGCCAATCGTGGACGCCGTCCTCATAGGACCCGTCGGCGCGGCGCACCGGCACGGCATAATCGAGGATGCGGCAGGCGTCATTGCTGAGGAAACGGTCGCAGATATCGCGGCGCGCGTCGGCGAGAAAGGCCTTGTCAGTGCCCTTGGTGGGGATCAGCAGCACATCCGCCCGGTTCAGCGCGTTGATCGCCTGAACGGTCATGTGCTCGGGATTGCCCGCGCCGATCCCGATGACCAGTATCTTTCTCAAAATCCGTCTCCCGTGCGGCTCGCGCTCCCGGTTTGCGGCCCGGTCTGGGTCCCGCATCCCTTCCTAATCCCAAATGCGACAGGAAAACAGCCCCCGGATCGCGTCCTTTGCCGGTCTGTTTGAGACGCCTCACGCCGCTTTGCGGCTGGTGAGGTAGGCGCGCGGCGAGGTGCCGAGCATGCGCTTGAACATGGTGGTGAAGGCCGGCACGCTCTCGTAGCCGGCTTCGAGCGCCACGCGCGTCACCGGCTCGCCGGCGGCAAGCCGCGGCAGGCAGGCAAACAGGCAGGCCTGTTGCCGCCAGGTGACGAAGCTCACCCCCATCTCCTCGCGGAAAAACCGCGTGAAGGTGCGCCGGCTCATGTGGAGACGTCGCGCCCAGTCGTCGATCTTGGCCACGGGCGAGGGTGTTTCCACAAAATCGCGGCAAAGGCCGGCAAGCCGCCCGCTTGCGGGAAAGGGCAGACCCAGCCGCCGCTCCGGCAGGCGGCCGATCTCGTCGAGCAGCAGCGCCATCACCAGTTCCCCGCGTCCGCGATCCTCCGCAAGCGCACCCTTGCGCACAGCCTCGGCGAGCAGCTGGCGCGCCAGATCCGTTACCTCGAGCACCGTTGGCTCCTCGGAGGCCGCGCGGCCCTCCGGCGAATAGATATAGACCGAGCGCATGCTGACATCGCTCGCCATCTCGACGGAATGCTCCAGTCCGCGCGGGATGAGCAGCGCATGGCCGGGTGGGATCATCCAGCGCCCGCGGTTCGTCGAAACCAGCACGACGCCGGAGAAGACGCAGAGAAACTGCGTGCGGCGGTGACGGTGCGGCGGCACGGTATAGCCGCCCGGAATATCCGAACTGTGGACCAGAACGTCCTCGTTCGACTGTTCCATGCGGGAGAGATTGCGGATGTGGTCGTCATCGAGCGCTTTCAGGCGCGCCGGCGTCAATTTTTCCATCTTTGGCCCACTCGCGTAAGAAATGGACCTCAGCACAAAAGCAGGCCGCGCGCAATCCTTGTATGGAGATGGCAAATCGCGCCGCCTGCGGCGAACATTTCGAGGCTCCCCATGTCGACATTCGTCCCGGCCGCCCCCTCCCGCGCCGCCGCCACCACCTATTCCATCATCGTCGCGGTCAGCGCCTGCCACATGCTGAACGACATCATGCAGTCTCTGCTGACGTCGCTCTATCCGCTGCTCAAGGAAAACTATGCGCTCGATTTCGTGCAGATCGGCCTGCTCACCATGGCCTTCCAGGTCACGGCCTCGCTGCTGCAGCCGGCCGTCGGCATCGTCACGGACCGCTGGCCGATGCCCTTCTCGCTGCCGATCGGCATGGGCAGCACCTTTGTCGGCCTCATCATGCTGGCTTACGCGCATTCCTTCCCGGTTCTGGTCTTCGGCGCCTGCCTGATCGGTCTGGGTTCGGCGATCTTCCATCCGGAATCCTCGCGCGTCGCGCGCCTTGCCTCGGGCGGCCGCCATGGCCTTGCGCAGTCGATGTTCCAGGTCGGCGGCAATGCCGGTACGGCGCTCGGCCCGCTGCTTGCCGCCTTCATCGTGCTGCCCTTCGGCCAGACGAGCGTCGCCTGGTTCTCGGCCATCGCCCTCGTCGGCATGATCATCCTGACCTGGGTCGGCAACTGGTATGCCGGCGAGCGCCGCTCGTCGGCCGGTCGCCCCGCCGTCAGCCGCGAGCTGCCGCTGCCGCGCGGCAAAGTCGCCTGGGCGCTGGCCGTGCTTGTGCTTCTGACCACGACCAAGAACGCCTATCTCGCCAGCATTTCGAGCTACTTTACCTTCTACACGATCGGCCGCTTCGGTCTCGACGTGCAGCAGGCGCAGTTGATGCTGTTCCTCTTCCTGGGCTCTTCGGCACTCGGCGTCTTCCTGGGTGGGCCGATCGGCGACCGCTTCGGCACGCGCTTCGTGATCTGGTTCTCGATCCTCGGCGTCATTCCCTTCGCGCTCATGCTGCCCTATGCCAATCTGTTCTGGACGGGCGTGCTGACGGTGATGATCGGCCTGATCTTCTCCTCGGCCTTCTCCAACATCGTCGTCTTCGCGCAGGAACTGGTGCCGGGCCGCGTCGGCATGATCGCCGGCATCTTCTTCGGCTTCG
>NZ_CAMLFY010000038.1 GCF_946479415.1 uncultured Shinella sp.
AGAGAAGGCGAGCAACTGGTCCGACGACGCCTTCTTCGACGAACTGCGCCGCCGCCTGCCGGCCGAGGTCGCCGAAGCGGTGATAACCGGCCCCTCGTTGGAGAAGAGCATCGCGCCGTTGCGCAGTTTCGTCGCCGAGCCGATGCGTTTCGGCCGGCTGTTCCTCGTCGGCGACGCCGCCCATATCGTGCCGCCGACCGGCGCCAAGGGCCTGAACCTCGCGGCAAGCGATGTGCACTACCTCGCAAGCGGCCTCATCGAGCACTACGCGGAGCACTCGAACGCCGGCATCGACGCCTATTCGCAAAAGGCGCTCGCCCGTGTCTGGAAGGCCGTGCGCTTCTCCTGGTGGATGACGAGCATGCTGCACCGTTTCCCCGGCACCGGCGCCTTCGACCAGAAGATCCAGGAAGCCGAGCTCGACTACCTCACCCATTCCCGCGCCGCGGAAACGGTGCTGGCGGAAAACTATGTCGGCCTGCCCTATTGAGTGGCGGCCCGTCGGTAGATTTCCACCGCAGCCCGCACCAGCGCCGCATTGTCGGCGGTAAGCGAACCATCCGGCAGCGTCCGGCCGTCCTCCAGGCCGACGCGCGTCGACCAGCACCTCATGGCCGCCATCCCGGCGAGATGCCAGACCGTCTCGTCCATGCCATGCAGCTGGACCGGTCGGCGCAGGCCGGCCTTGTCGAGAACCGCATGAATACCCTCCACAACCGCCGCCGCCTCGCCGAAATCCTGCTCGCCGATCTCGATGAGGATGCGGAGCGGCGGCCGGTCGAGCACGAGGCCGACAAGGCGCTCCGCATCGGCAACGGAGGCAAGCCCCGCCTCGACGCCCACACCGCGCGCCGAAAGCGCCTTCATCACAGCGGGTGCTGCGGGTTCCGACAGGTTCACCGAGGCGTAATCCGGCAGCGCGCGCCATGCAGCGATGGCCGCAAGCGTGCGCGCGTCGCTCTTCTCGATCCAGTCGCCGGTGGATACGCCGACCAGCGTTCCCGGCACCGCTTCGCGCACCAGCCGCAGGGTTTCGTCCATCACCTCGGGTGCCAGGCTCTCGCGCCCATCCGGGCCGCGCGTATGAAGATGGATTTCGCCCGCACCTGCCAGGATGCAGGCACGGCAATCGGCCGCCATCGCTTCCGGCGTCAAGGGCAATGCCGGGTGGAAAGCCGCGTCGCGCGCGCCGTTGATGCAGGCCTGAACGATCATGCAGCACCCTCCTCGTGCGATTGGAACCGCGAGGCTGACACGCCGCGCCGCGCCATGCAACCGCCGTCAGGCCCGCGGCGCTACGGCACCCGCCACCTCGCGGATCGTCTGCATGAGGATGGCGAGCGGCAGGGAGGGGGCGATCTCCGCCCGCATGGTGAGGCCGACGGCGCCCTTCGTCTCGCTCGTATCGATCGGCAACGCCAAAAGCACGCCCTCGGCGATATCGCCCGCCACCACGCCCTCGGAGATGATCCAGACCGCATCGCTGTCGCGCACGAAGGCACGGCCGAAGGCGTCGGAGACGGTCTCGATCGGGTTCGCCACATCGGCAATGCCATTGGCGATCAGGAAGCGTTCGACGAAGGGCCGGATGATCGAGCCCTGCGTCGGCATCAGCACCGGATAGGCATCGAGCCCGGCAAAAACAGCACCGCCGGACAGCAGCGGATGCCCCGCCCGCACGCAGAAAACCACCTTTTCCGAATAGAGATGCTCGAAGGAAAAGCCGGTCATCTGCTCGGGCGCGGCGAGCCGCCCGACGACGAGATCGAGATCGCCGAGGCGCAATTGTTCCAAAAGCACCGCATTCTCCCCCGTGACGATCTTGATGCGCGCCCCGGTCTCTTCCGCCAGAAAGAGCCGCATCGCCCTGGGCATGATGCGCGTCGAGACGGTGGGCAGCGCACCGAGGCGCACCGGCGGCGCTTCGCCCGCCCGCGCCTGCGCGACCGAATCGAGCCCGTGCCGCAGCGCCGCCAGCGCCGCCCCGGCATGGCGCAAAAAAACCTCGCCCATGCGGGTGATGCGAATGCCGCGCCCGTCGCGCTCGAAGACGGGAACACCGAGAACCTCTTCCAACTCGCGGATGGTTTTCGTCACCGCCGGCTGGCTGACATTAAGCAGGCCGGCCGCCTTCATCACGCTCTTCTGCCGCGCCACCTCGACAAAGGTCTGGAGATGGCGGACCTTGATGCGGCTGTCAATCACGCTTTTCATAACCCATACGTTATCAGATCGGCTAAAAATATCATTTTACCGAACCGGATTGAAGGATCAATCTGCGGCAACGGGAGGAGACAGACGTGCAATTCGCAACCGTCAATGACGTGATCCTGCATCACCAGCTGATCGGCGGGCCGGCCGGCAAGCCGGTCATCGTCTTCGTCAATTCGCTCGGCACCGATTTCCGCATCTGGCGCGACGTCGTGGTGCGCCTTGCCGGCGATTTCCCGATCATCACCTATGACAAGCGCGGCCACGGCCTGTCCGATCTCGGCCAGGTGCCCTATTCGATCGACGACCACGTGCTCGACCTCGCCGGCCTGCTCGACCGGCTGAACGTCCGGGATGCCATCATCTGCGGCCTCTCCGTCGGCGGCATGATCGCCCAGGGGCTGGAAGCCAAGCGGCCGGACCTCGTGAAGGGCCTCGTTCTCTGCGACACCGCCCACAAGATCGGCACGGCGGACATGTGGAACGCCCGCATCGAAAGCGTCGAGACGAAGGGCATCGAGAGCCTCGCCGACGGCATCCTGGAGCGCTGGTTCACGCCGGCCTTCCGCCGCCCGGAGAACGCCGCCTATCACGGCTACCGCACCATGCTGACACGCCAGTCCGCCGTCGGCTATGCCGCCACCTGTGCGGCGCTGCGCGATGCCGACCTTACCGAATCCACGAAGCGCATCGCCGTGCCGACGCTCTGCGTCGTCGGCGATCAGGACGGCTCGACACCGCCGGATGTCGTGCTGTCCATGGCCAAACTCATCCACGGCGCGCGCTACGAGGTCATCAAGGATGCCGGCCATATTCCCTGCGTCGAGCAGCCGGAAATGCTGACCGAGATGATCCGCGCCTTCATCGATACTATTCCCGCCGGAGGAAAGCTGCATGCCTGAACCGCAATCCGAGCGCTACCGGCAGGGCATGGCGACGCGCCGCGCCGTGCTGGGCGATGCCCATGTCGACCGCGCCAGTGCCGCCGCCACGCCCTTCGACCAGCCCTTCCAGGAGCTGATCACCGAAAGTGCCTGGGGCATCGTCTGGTCGCGCCCCGGCTGGACGAAGCGCGAGCGCTCCATGGTGACGATCGCGCTGCTCGCCGCGCTTGGCCATGACGAGGAGGTGGCGATGCATGTGCGCGCCACCGCCAATACCGGCGCGACCCGCGAGGACATTGCCGAGGCGCTCTTGCATGTGGCCATCTATGCCGGCGTGCCCGCCGCCAACCGGGCGATCCGCGTGGCCAAGCAGGTCTTTGCGGAGTTGGATGCGGAACAGGCGGCCTGAGGCGACGATGAGCGATCTTCCCAACCGAAAACCCGAAACCGGCGCCTTCTTCGCCCGCGATCGCCTCTGGCACCCGCCGGGCCTCACGCCCGGCTACAAGACCTCCGTGCTGCGCTCGCCGCAGAAGGCGCTGCTGTCGCTCGACGGCACGATCTCGGAAATCACCGGCCCGGTCTTTGGCCATTCCATTCTCGGCGAACGCGACAACGACCTGATCCACAATTTCGCAAAACCCGGCGAAAGCGCCATCGGCGAGCGCATCATCGTGCATGGCCGGGTGCTCGACGAGCGGGCACGGCCCGTCCCGGGCGCGCTTCTCGAATTCTGGCAGGCCAATGCCGGCGGGCGCTATCGCCACAAGAAGGAAAGTTACCTCGCGCCGCTCGATCCGAATTTCGGCGGCTGCGGCCGCACGATTACCGATCAAGACGGCTGTTACGCCTTCCGCACCATCAAGCCCGGCCCCTATCCCTGGCCGAACGGCGTCAACGACTGGCGCCCGGCGCATATCCATTTCTCCGTCTTCGGCCATGGCTTTGCCCAGCGGCTGATCACGCAGATGTATTTCGAGGGTGATCCGATGATCTGGAAGTGTCCCATCGTGCAGACGATCCCGGACAAGGCGGCCGTCGAACAGCTCGTCGCCGCGCTCGACTGGGGCAACACGATCCCGATGGATGCGCGCGCCTACAAGTTCGACATCGTGCTGCGCGGCCGCCGCTCGACTTTGTTCGAGAACCGCATGGAGGGCAATTGATGGTCCAGTCCCTCGGCTATCTCAAGGAAAGCGCCTCGCAGACCGCCGGCCCCTATGTCCATATCGGCCTGACGCCCAACCATGCCGGCATCGGCGGCGTCTACGACACCGATCTCGGCGCCGTCATGGTCAACGACAAAACACTCGGCCGGCGCATCACCATCACCGGCCGCGTGCTCGACGGCACCGGCACGCCGCTGAAGGACGCGCTCCTCGAAATCTGGCAGGCCGACGCCGCCGGCTTCTATAACAGCCCGTCCGAACTGCGCGGCAGCGCCGCCCCCAACTTCACCGGCTGGGGACGATGCGCCACCGATGGCGTGACCGGCGAATACCGCTTCGACACGATCAAACCCGGCCGCGTCCCCTTCCGCGACGGCCGCCCGATGGCCCCCCACATCTCCGTCTGGATCGTCGCCCGCGGCATCAATCTCGGCCTCAACACACGCCTCTATTTCGCCGACGAGGAAGCGGCGAATGCCGAGGACCCCGTGCTCGCCCGCATCGAACACCGCGTGCGCGTGCCGACGCTGATCGCCGTCGGTGAAGGCGATCACTATCGCTTCGACATTCATTTGCAGGGCGAGAAGGAGACGGTGTTCTTCGATATTTAGCCGGATTTGGTCGGCGGGAGGAAACTGCCTCGAAGCGACACCAACGCCTTGTCGATTGATACATCGATGCCGAGTTTGGATGTTGTGCGCCTTGTTTTCTTTTGGTCAAAATGACCTCAAGGAAAAGAGGGAGGAGCGGTTGAGGACCGTAATCGTTTTCGCCGTGCTCGCGATGCTGCATTTCGCGACGGAAAGCAGGGCAGAAGAAAGCCCAAAACTGGAGGCGATGCGACAACTCGTGCATCTCATCGCCATCATCAATACCTGCCCCGAGGCGATCGTGAATCTTGCCGAGATCGGAAGACGCAACGCGGACGAAGGCGTTGATCTGGAGAAGGACAAAATTGAACTCAATCGCCTCTATCGAGAGCAACTCGAGCGACTGAAGAGCAACGGCCGGGAAGCTGCTTGCGCTGAAGGGATGCAATTGTTCGGCCCGGAAGGCGAAATCAGCCGCAACTCGATAAGGTTACCCTGAAGAGGGACTGGCCGGAAGACGTGATAGCCTCGCCAAGCAGCATGTCTGCTACGTCACTCTTATGCGGAGATCGCTTTCCCTCTCCGTCATATCGGGCTCAACCCGAGGAGCCCCCAACCCACACCAACCTCCCCAAAGAGGCACCCATGACCGTCTCGCCCTTCGACCACCCCTATCTCTCCGGCCTCATCGGCGACGAAGAGCTGGCGTCGTTCTTTTCCGCTGCGGCGGAGCTCGAGGCCATGCTGGCCTTCGAGGTGGCGCTGGCCAAGGCGGAGGCCGTGGCGGGAGTCATTCCGGTCGAAGCAGCACATGCCATAGAACGCGCGGCGCATCGTTTTTCGCCTGACGTCGCAAGCCTGCGTGCCGCGACGGCGCGCGATGGCGTCGTCGTGCCGGATCTCGTTCGGCAATTGCGCGCCGCGGTTGGCGAGCCGCATGCAAGACATCTGCATTTCGGCGCGACCAGCCAGGATGTCATCGACAGCGGCCTGATGCTGCGCCTGTCGCGCGTCCTGCCTCTTCTGGAGGAGCGGCTGGACGGGCTGATCGGCGGGCTGGCCGCCCTCGCCGCGACGTTTGGCACGCACAGCCTCATG
This sequence comes from uncultured Shinella sp., assembly GCF_946479415.1. Next base: position 5,953 of record NZ_CAMLFY010000038.1, read on the forward strand.
GGGCGCACGCGCATGCAGCCCGCCATTCCCATCACCGTGGCCGACCGCCTCGACAGCTGGCGCCAGCCGCTGGAGCGCGTTGCCGAGCGGCTGGAAATCTTTGCGCTGGAGGGGCTTGCCGTGCAGTTCGGCGGCGCAGCGGGCACGCTGGAGAAGCTTGGCGACAAGGCAGCGACCGTGCGCGCCGCGCTGGCCGATGAACTCGGCCTCGTCGACACGCCGCAATGGCACAGCCAGCGTGACCGGATCGGCGAGCTTGCCGGCCTTCTTACCGCCATCACCGGCAGCCTCGGCAAGATCGGGCAGGACATCGTGCTGATGGCGGATCGCGGTGGCGAGATTGCGCTTGCCGGCGGCGGCGGCTCCTCCGCCATGCCGCACAAGCAGAACCCCGTCGCGGCCGAAGCGCTTGTAACGCTTGCCCGTTTCAACGCCGCGCAGCTCGGCGGCATCGCCCAGGCGGCGGTGCATGAACAGGAGCGCTCGGGTGCCGCCTGGACGCTGGAGTGGCTGATCCTGCCGCAAATGGTGGTCGCCTGCGGGGCGGCGCTCAGGCTCTGCGAGGAGCTTTTTGCCGCCATCCGCCAGATCGGCACGGAATGAACGCAGCCCTGTTCCATGCGGAACAGCGCGCGGCGGATGATCGTGGGAAAGTCTGCTCACACCGGATGAGAGAGGCTCATCCCACAGAGATCAGGAGATCACCATGCGCAAGATCATCGTTTCCGCCACCATCGCCCTCGTCGCCGCCGTGTCCTTCGCCGCCCCCTCGCAGGCCGGCTATTACGGCTACGGCCACAAGCCGCACTGCTTCATCAAGAAGATCAAGTCCTACGACTATTACGGCAACCTGGTGATCAAGAAGATCAAGGTCTGCAAGTAATCCAGCCTGCTGCTGACCTCCCCGAAAACCCGCTGAAAACCTGGATGCCCCCTGCATCCGGGTTTTTCTCATGCGCCGACGCGCTTGTAGAAGAAGGTCGTCGCGCAAAAACGCCCGTCCGGATAGAGCGCATAGTCGGGAATGACGCCCGCCCGCTGCCAGCCCAGCCGCTCATAGACGGTCTCCGCCGGGCTGCCGGTCGCGGTATCCAGCACCAGCACGGTCTTGCCGCGCCTTGCGGCTTCGGCTTCCGCCGCCGTCATCAAGGCCCGCGCCACGCCCCGGCCGCGTTCGCTTTCCATGACAAGCAATTTCTTCACATCCGCCCGGTGCGGCTGGTTCGGCATCTGGCTGATGCCGATCTGCACCGTGCCGACGATGCGGCCTTCCCGCTCGGCAGCAAAGAGCAGCGTCGCCTCAGCGCCGACCGCCGCCGCCACGCCCTGCCAGAACGGCACGGCATCGGCGGGACCATAGGGCGCCATGAAGCCGACGGAGGCGCCGCCGGCCACGCAATCGGCCAGCACTTCGGACAATTCGCCGATACGCGCCTGCGCTTCGGCATGGTCGAGCAGTCTGATATCGCTCATCGGCCCCTCAGGCTCTGCCGCGGTCCAGCACCACGGCATAATGCGCCGGCCCATCGCCGGGATTTTCAAAGACATGGCCCTCGGTGATGCTCATATAGAGGCAATCGCCGGGGTTAAGATCATGCACGGTTCCGGCAATCGTCATGCGCAGGCGGCCGGAAAACAGCCAGACATGCTGCGTCATGCCGGCCTTCGCCGTTTCCGGCGGATAGGCGATGCGCGCACCGGCGGGAAAATCGACCTCGATCACCTCGACGCGCGCGGCCGTGTTGGCGGCCGAGACCGCACGGCGCTGATAGCCGGTTTCCGGATCGCGCCAAACGGTCTGCGTCTCGCGCCGCGACAGGGGATCGCCCGCCTCTCCGGAAAAGGCGAAGAAGGCCGACAGCGTCAGGTCGAGGGCGGCACAGAGCCGCGAGAGCAGCTGCGCCGTCGGGCTCGCCTCGCCGCGCTCGATGCGCGAGATCATCGCCCGGCTGACGCCCGAGGCGCCGGCCAGATCGTCCAGCGTCTGGTTGCGGGCCATGCGCAGCTGCCGCAGCCGTTCGCCGATGGCGCTTTCCAGGGGATCGGTTTCATTTTCCATTATCATGGAATAATTCTCCCGCATAATGGAGTCAACCGGCATGACCTCATCCCAAAATAATTCCTGGTCATGGCGCTGCGGCGACAATGCGACATCGGCCTGACCGGATATGGTGGCCGCACGAGAATCGGAGGAGCGGCACATGGCGGGGGAAACACAGCGGGCATCGTCGCTCTTTTCCATCACCGCCATCGTCGTCTCGATGACCTTCGTCGCCATCGGCAACGGCATCATGCTCGCCTATGTGCCCTATGTACTGTCGCGCGCCGACGCACCCGCCTGGACGCCCGGTGCCGCCGTCACGATGATCGCCTTCGGCGGCCTGCTCGGCTGCATCCTGGCCGGTCCGGTCATCCGCCGCGTCGGCCATGCGCGGGCGTTTTCCTGCTCCATGGCGCTCGTCCTCATCGCCGCCTTCCTCGTGGCGCTCGGCGTCAATCCCATCCTCTGGGTTCTGGCACGCGGCATCTATGGCACGGCGGGCAATGCCAATTTCATCATCGCTCAGAGCTGGCTGAACCACGCGGCCGACAACCGCTGGCGCGGCAAGGCCATGTCGTTCTTCTACATGGCCTATGTGCTGGGGCTCGGCGTCGGCGCCTGGCTGTTCGGCCAGATGCCGGCCGATGGCAACCTCGCGCCGCTCGTCACCATCTTCGTCACCACGCTCGCCATCCTGCCGATCGGCCTCACCCGGCTTCCGACGCCGCCGGCGCCGGCCAGCGTCAGCGTGGATTTCGCCATGGCTTGGCGCAATTCGCCGGTCGCGCTCATCGGCGTGCTCGCCGCCGGCGGCCTCTCCATGGTGGTGCAGGGCTTTACGCCGATCTATGCCGCCACCAACAATGTCGGCCAGAAGGACGTGGCGCTCCTGATGTTCGTCATGCAGTTCGGCCTGCTCTTCGTGCAATATCCGCTCGGCACGCTGTCGGACCGCATCGACCGGCGCGTCGTGCTGATCTTCACCTGCCTGCTCATCACGGGGGCCGCCGTCGCCGCGCTCTTCGTCTCCTTCCAGGCACTGGTCATCCTCATGCTGGTCTTCGCGCTCTGGGCGGGGGCGACCGAAAGCGTCTATTCCATCGCCAACGCCCATGCCAACGACCGCACGGATCCGGAGAATTTCGTGCCGCTCGCCTCGACGCTGCTCGTCGCCTGGTCGACCGCCGCCACCCTCGTGCCGCTTGCCGTGACCGCGCTGACGCCGACCTTCGGCCCCAAGACCTTCATCTATGCCGCCATGGCCGTCGCGGTCCTCTATGCCGCCTTCGTCGCCCACCGTCTGCGCCTTCGCGAGACCGTGCCGCCGGAGGCGCGCGAGACCTTCGAGATCCGCAGCGCCCAGGTGCCGAATGCCGGCGCACTGGTCGAAGGCGAAAAAGCCCCGGAATAGCGGCGCTCCGGCCCAGGAAACCGATCATTTACCGCTTTGCGGGAATCTTCGGCGCTGCTATATGGCGCGCATGAGCACCAATTCTTCGACGCCCCTCGACCATATCCGCAACTTCTCGATCGTGGCCCATATCGACCACGGCAAGTCGACGCTCGCCGACCGTCTGATCCAGACGACCGGCGGTCTTGCCGAACGCGAGATGTCGGAACAGGTCCTCGATTCGATGGATATCGAGCGCGAGCGCGGCATCACCATCAAGGCCCAGACCGTGCGCCTGCACTATAAGGCGAACGACGGCGAGACCTATGTGCTGAACCTCATCGACACGCCCGGCCACGTCGACTTCGCCTATGAAGTCTCGCGCTCGCTGTCGGCCTGCGAGGGTTCGCTTCTGGTCGTCGACGCCTCGCAGGGCGTGGAAGCCCAGACGCTCGCCAACGTCTATCAGGCGATCGACAACAACCACGAGCTCGTCACCGTGCTCAACAAGATCGACCTGCCGGCGGCCGAACCAGACCGCATCAAGGAACAGATCGAGGAAGTCATCGGCATCGACGCGTCGGAAGCCGTGCTGATCTCGGCGAAGACCGGCCTCGGCATTCCGGATGTGCTGGAAGCCATCGTCCAGCGCCTGCCCGCGCCGAAGAGCGAGGGCGGCGAGAAGGCCCCCCTGAAGGCGCTCTTGGTCGACTCGTGGTACGACACCTATCTCGGCGTCATGGTTCTGGTGCGCGTCATCGAAGGCCGCATCAGCAAGGGCCAGACCATCCGCATGATGGGCACGGATGCCAAATACACGATCGAGCGCGTCGGCGTGCTGACGCCGAAAATGGTCGCGATGGACAGTCTCGGCCCCGGCGAGATCGGCTTCATCACCGCCTCGATCAAGGAAGTGGCCGATACCCGCGTCGGCGATACGATCACCGAGGACAAGCGCCCGACCGCCAAGGCCCTGCCGGGCTTCAAGCCGGCCCAGCCGGTGGTGTTCTGCGGCCTCTTCCCGGTCGATGCCGCCGATTTCGAGGACCTGCGCTCGGCCATGGGCAAGCTCCGCCTCAACGACGCCTCCTTCTCCTTCGAAATGGAATCGTCGGCGGCGCTGGGCTTCGGCTTCCGCTGCGGCTTCCTCGGCCTGCTGCATCTCGAAATCATCCAGGAACGTCTGGAGCGCGAGTTCGATCTCGACCTGATCGCGACGGCCCCCTCGGTCGTCTATCAGCTCTACATGACCGACGGCACGATGCGCGAGCTGCACAACCCGGCCGACATGCCCGACGTCGTCAAGATTTCGGAAATCCACGAGCCGTGGATCCGCGCGACGATCCTGACGCCGGACGATTATCTCGGCGGCATCCTGAAGCTTTGCCAGGACCGCCGCGGCATCCAGATCGAGCTGACCTATGTCGGCACGCGCGCCATGCTGACCTATGACCTGCCGCTCAACGAAGTCGTCTTCGATTTCTACGACCGCCTGAAGTCGATCTCCAAGGGCTACGCCTCCTTCGACTACCAGATCACCGACCACAAGGAAGGCCATCTGGTGAAGATGTCGATCCTCGTCAACGGCGAGCCGGTCGATGCGCTCTCCATGATGGTGCACCGCATGGCGGCCGAGAAACGCGGCCGCGACATGTGCGAGAAGCTCAAGGAGCTGATCCCGAAGCACATGTTCAAGATCCCGATCCAGGCCGCCATCGGCGGCAACGTCATCGCCCGCGAAACGATCTCGGCGATGCGCAAGGACGTCACCGCCAAATGCTACGGCGGCGACGCCACCCGCAAGCGCAAGCTGCTCGACAAGCAGAAGGCCGGCAAGAAGCGCATGCGCCAGTTCGGCAAGGTGGAAATCCCGCAGGAAGCCTTCATCGCCGCGCTCAAGATGGGCGACGAGTAAGACGCAAAAGGGAGGCGCTGCCTCCCTTTTTTATTGCCGGGATCAATCCCGCCTGCCTAATCCCGTTTGATCGTCGCCAGGACCTCCCAGAGGTCCGCGCCCGTCTCGAAGACGGCGGCATTGGCGCGGAAGCCGATTTCGGCCGAAACCACCTCCATCATGCCAGCCGCCGGATCACCATCCGCCGACGCACCGCCGGCAAGGGTGCGGGCGGCGCGGTCGAAGCGGGCCGTTTCCGTAGCCATGCCCTGGCGGGCCGTGTTCAGGATACCGGAAATCTGCATGCGGAGAGGCTCCGTTGATCGGCTTTCCTTCTACACGCAGCGCCTTTCGATCCCGTGAACGGAAGCGGTCGCTTTCGTCCCGCTTCGGCACAGTTCAATGGCCGGGATGCAGGGCGTCGTTCAGATACATGCAGGTCAGCATGGTGAAGACATAGGCCTGGATGACTGCCATCAGCAGCTCCAGTGCCGTCAGCGCCACGGTCATGGCGAAGGGCAGGATGGCGCCGAGCATGCCGAGCGTTCCGAGCCCGCCCATCGACACGACGAAGCCGGCAAAGACCTTCAGCGTGATGTGCCCGGCCAGCATGACGGCGAAGAGACGCACGGAATGGCTAACCGGCCGCGAGAGATAGGAAATCACCTCGATCGGCACGATGATTGGCGTCAGGATCAGCGGCACGCCATCCGGCACGAACAGTTTCAGGAACCGGGCGCCATGGCGGAACAGGCCGTAGAGCGTGACCGTCGCAAAGACCAGCATGGCCAGCGCGAAGGTGACGATCAGATGGCTCGTCACCGTGAAGGCATAGGGGAACATGCCGATGAGGTTGGCGACGAGGATGAACAGGAACAGCGAGAAGACCAGCGGAAAGAACCGCATGCCCTCCTCGCCCGCATTGGCACGCAGCGTCTTCGCGACGAATTCATGGGCAAGTTCGGCACTCGCCTGAAACCGGCCGGGCACCAGTCTGCGCCGACGCGTGGCGAAAAGCAGGAACGTTCCGGCCGCAACCACCGTCAGGACCATATAGGCCGACGAGTTGGTGAAGCTCAGATCAACGCCGCCAATCTGGAAAGGAACGAGCGGCTTGATTGCGAATTGCTCGATGGGTCCGGCCATGGGATATCCTCAAAAGCGCCAGTCCGCGGCAGCCAGCGGACGGCGCACGCGACAGGGCACGACGCAGCCCGCGACAATCGCGACCTGGGGAAAACGGTGAAAGGGGCGAAGGGTTCAACGGGGCCATCCTGATCTCGCAAACGAGAAAAGGGGCCGTCCCCGGAACGAACAAGGCGCAGGTCGTCCTGCGCGAGGGCTGTGTAGCCGTGACCCCGGGTCATCGCAAGGCGCGCGGCACGCCTATCACGCAGATGTGCGCGCGAAAACCATCCAGGTCCAGTAAACGCCAAGGGCGCGGTTGGCCGCCTGGTGCGAAGCAGCCCCCCGGCTGCGCAGCAGCGCGAGGCCGTAACGACCGGCCGCGTCGATCGTATGCGTGTCGGAGATCGGCAAGGTCGGCAGGCCCGGCGCGCCGGGACCATGGCGAAGCGCCAGAACAAGCCGCCCCTCCGGTGCCAGCAGCCCGGCCAGAACCGGCAGGGCGACGGCACGCGACGTCGTGTCGATATGCTGCCAGACGCCGTTCAGCGTGATGAGATCGAAGGGGCCGCAGGCACGGGTTGCGTCGAGATGCGGCAGCCGGTCGTCGATCCAGACGAGACCGGCAGCACCATGCCGCAGCATTCCGGCCTCGCGCAGCGCCCGCACCGGCTCGACCGCCACGACGGCGTGCCCCCTGCCGGCAAACCAGGCCGCATCCCGCCCCGTTCCCGCGCCGATATCGGCCACGCGGGCGGGCGCCTGCGGCAGCAGATCCAGCACGGGCGCATAGAGTACCTCCGGATCGAAGGCCTCATAGCGTTCGATCAGCTCCGGCGTCGCCGCCCTGGCATAACCTTCGAGAATGTCGTCCATCCGCTCCCCGTTCCTGCCGCCGAATGGTGCGTGCGCGACCACCTTTGTCAATCGTCCAGTGACGGCACGACATGGTCGCGCGCCATGGCAAACCCTCTCCGTCATCCCCCATCTGCATCCAAATTTTCCCCGCCCTCCGAATATGTGCCTACAATCCTCCCATCCCGTCACGGATACACTGCCAGGCGTGGCAGCGAGGCGGGGTCGGCGCGGTGTGTGGGGCGAAGACGCAGAACCTCACGCACCGGGCCTGCGGAAAATGGTCTCCCTCCGGCGACATGGGGGAAGCGATGGGGTGTCGGACCGACCCTGTCGTTTCATGCCTCAAACGGCGCGCCGGATGTGCCTGTGCGGTACACAAGGGGGTTGAAACTGGCGGATGCGTCGGCATCGTCCGCCGGAGCGGTGTTTTCCCGGGAAAGGTGATAAGCCTTTCCGTCCGGGCCGGGCTCGATGGAGAGTCCAGCCCGGATGCAAAACCGGCCAGGACCCCGCTCCGGAAACCGGCGGCAGACATCCCTGGCCTCAGCCTTTGCAGAGAGACCCAAGTCGCAGGCAAAAACCGCTGAACGGGGTGCTGAAAGGTGCCACCTATATTATTTCAGTCGAGGCAGCTCTCAGCGCCCCGTCCGAAATGCTCTTTGAAACCCACGGGCGGACAATCCGCCGCGTGGACCCAAGCCTATGGAGACGGCCGCCTCAGGCCTCCTCGTAGATCCGCTGCCCCTCCAGAAGGGCGGCATCGAGCCGACCGCCCTCGGGGAAGAGCGCGAGCGTTTTCGGCCTGTCGACGCCGTCCACCAGCCGATGACAGGTCTGCACCTCCCCGAGCACCGTCGTGACGGGGATGACGCCGGCCCAGATCGGCAGGGCGAAATCTTCCTCGTCGTCGCCGACGCCCTTGGCGCGGACTTTTGCGGCGGCATCGTCGATCACCATGGCGATGATCGTCGTGGCCTTGGCCTCCTGCGGCGTGATGGGGCGCAAGAGCGCGCTGCGCTCGGGATAGAAGCGGTCGACCACGTCGCGCATCGCCTCGATTTTCTCCGCCTCGTCCTCGACGAGCCGCGCCGTGCCGAAACACATGGCGGAGCGGTAATTGGCCGAATGGTTGAAGCCGGAGCGGGCGAGCACCAAGCCATCGAGATGGGCGACGGTGAGGCAGGCGGGCGTGCCGGTCTTCAGGTGGCGCAGCATGCGGCTCGCCGACGAGCCGTGCCAGTAGAGCGTGTCGCCCCGGCGCCAGAACAGCGTCGGTGTCGCATAGGGCTGGCCGTCGATGACATAGGCGACATGACAGAGCATGGCCGCATCGAGAATGGCATGGACCGCCGCGCGGTCGTAGCTGCCGCGTTCATGCATTCGCTTGACGCGGTTGCGCGGGGTGACGGGATAGGCGGCGGCTTCAGTCTCGGCGGTCATGCGGGTCTTGCCTTTCAAACAGGGTGACGCCATGGTGCGCCATGTCATTGGATCGAAAAAGCACCAATTCAGAGCAAAAAATCAGGACCAATCTGCCGGATTGGTCCGCGCTCATTCCCGTCCTGCCGGCGGCGGGGAAGCGCACGCCCGCGCTCTATCGCGAGCTGCGCCGGCTGATCGAGGCGGGCGATATCCCGCCCGGCGCCAAGCTGCCGCCATCGCGCGATCTCGCCGGCCGGCTGAAGACGTCGCGCGGCAGCGTGGTCGCCGCCTTCGAAATGCTGATCGCCGAAGGCTATGCCGAGGCCCGAACCGGTGCGGGCACCTTCGTTGCCGGCCGCGTGCCGACGGTGAAACCCACGGTCCCCGCACCATCGGAGAGCGTCGAGCCGAAAATGCCGCTGCCGGGCACGCTCGGCGTGGCGATGGCGGATACCCGCACGCTCGGCCTGTTCCGCATGCTCCTGTCGCGCCACCTCGCCCGCCCCGGCCCGGAGCATTTCTACTATGGCGATCCGCGCGGCGGCGATGCGTTGCGCCAGGTCATCGCCGCCTATCTGCGGCAGGCGCGCGGCGTGCGCTGCGAGGCGCGCTCGATCGTCATTACGACGGGCATCCAGCAGGGCATCGACCTCGTCATCCGCAGCGCGCTTGCCGCCGGCGACCGGGTGATGATCGAGGATCCCTGTTATCCGAGCGCCCGCGCCGCGCTGGCCGGCGCCGGTCTTGTTCTCACCGGCCTGCCGGTCGATGAAGAGGGCGCGGATATCGGACAGGCCGTGCCGGGTGCGAAGGCGGTCTATGTCACGCCCTCGCACCAGTTCCCGCTCGGCGTGGCGATGAGCATGCGCCGGCGGCTCGCCTTGATCGACTGGGCGCGCGAGACGGGCGGCTGGATTCTCGAGGACGACTATGACAGCGAGTTCCGCTTCGCCGGCCCGCCGCTCGCCGCCATGCAGGGCATGGATGACAGCGGCCGCGTGATCTATCTCGGCACCTTCTCCAAGGTGCTGTTTCCCGGCCTTCGCCTCGGCTATGCCGTGATCCCCGATGCGCTGCTCGACCACGTCATCGCGCTGCGCATCCGCACCGACCGCAGCCCGCCGACGCTCGCCGAGGCCGCGCTGACCGACCTCATCCGCGAGGGCCACTTCTCGGCGCATCTGAGGCGGGCAAGACGGCAGGCGCAAACGGCACGGGATGCCCTGGTGGCGGGGCTTTCGGCGGCGCAAAACCTCACCGTCACTGTGCCGGACCAAGGGTTGCACCTCGTCGCGGCGCTTCCGCCATCGCTCATCGATACGGATGCCGTCGAGATCGCCCGCCAGGCCGGGCTGGGCGTGCGCGCCCTCTCGGCGATGGCCGTCACCCACACGCCGCGGCAGGGCCTGGTGATCGGCTTCTCCGGCTTTGCGCCTGATGTGCTGGAGGCGGCCGCAAGACGGTTCGCGGCTGATATCGCCGGCTTCTAGGCGACGCGGCGCGCTTCTGCCGCCCCGATCGTCGCCACCCAGGCGCGGGCCAGTGCGAGGCCGGTAGCATCGGCGGCCGGGCCGTGTTCGGCGGCAAGGGCGTCGCGGCGCGCATGCCATTCGGGCGCGGTGGTCCGGATCAGGTCCGGGAAGGTCTCGACCCATTCGTCGACGACCGGGCGGCTCGCCTCGAAATGGAACTGCGTGCCGTAGATGGCGCGGCCGAGGCGGAAGGCCTGGTTCTCGGCGGCGGCATTGCCGGCAAGGCGCACCGCGCCCTCGGGCAGCGTGAAGGAATCGCTGTGCCATTCGAAGATCAGGAAATTGCCGGCGGCGGCCGACAGCACGGGATCGCCGGCACCGTCCTTGGTGAGCGCAACCTGGCACCAGCCGAATTCCGGATGGGTGCCGATCAGGTTCTCCGCGCCATAGGCCCGGGCCAGCAGCTGGCTGCCGAGGCAGACACCGAGCACGGATTTGTCGGCATCGCCGAAGCGGCGCATCAGAGCGGCGAGATCCGGCAGATAGGCGTGGTTTTCGTCGTCGAGGGCATTCTGTGGACCACCCATGACGACGATTGCGTCATGGCCGGTCTCGTCGGCGGGGATGATGTCGCCGGCATGGGGGCGGCAGATGTCGAGCGTAGCACCCGCTTCCTCAAGGGCCACGCCGATCTGTCCGAGCAGCGTTACCCTGTCGTTTTCCACCACCAGAACCCGCATGCGATACTCCGTTCAATGTCGCGCGAGACAACCATGCCCTTTTGCTTCGTTCAAGGGCCGAGACAGAAAGAACCCGGCTCTTTCGAGCCGGGTCAGGCGGGGAGGATCGACGAAAGGGAGAAATCAGCGGCAGACCTTGATGCGCTTGATGACGACATTGCCGTAGTAGTCGTAGGACTTGATCTTCTTGATGAAGCAATAGGGCTGGTAGTCGTAGCTGTAGTAGCCGGCCTGAGAAGGCGCCGCGAAGGAGACGGCGGCGATAAGGGCAACGGTGGCGGAAACGATGAACTTGCGCATGGGGTCTCTCCTGATCGGTTCGGGATGAGCCTCTCTCATCCGGTGATCAAAAGGTCTCATATCCCCAGGCGCAGCGCTGTTCCCCTCGAAACAGGCTTTTTTCTCCGCAATTCCGGACGCAAAACCGCTTCGCACTTTTGCTGGAATTGCTCAGGGATAAATAACGCCCTTGCGCAGGATGACATTCGCATAGAGCCGCGGCTCGCTGGTCTGGACCAGCGTATGGGCGGCGCGCACGCGGTTGTAGAAATCGGCGCCGACCAGCGGCACGACTACGCGATCCGGCTCGTGGCGGGCGCAGCAGGCGATGATTTCGTGGTGGACGGGATCCAGCGTGTCGCGCTCCTGGCGGAAGGTCGAACGGAAGATCGCCTCCTCGACGAAATCGTCGACCGGCATGACGGAGAGTACGGCGTTGAGGGCGGGGATGAGCGCCACGCCATCGAGGCGGACGAGGCGGCGGGCATGTTCGACGCCGGGATAATTGCCGTCGACGATGGCGATCTCGTCGCCGTGGCCCATGGCGCGCAACGTCGACAGGAGCTCCGGGCTCAGGATGGGGTCGATACCTTTCAACATTCAGGCAAGCTCCTTGAAGAGGACGTTATGATCGGGAAGATAACGGGAAAACAGCGGCAGGCTCGCGCCGCCGACCGAGCGCGCCCGGCTGCCGACGGCACCCTCGACGATCTCGGGCAGGGTGACGCCCTGCAGGTCGAGCCGGGCGACGGCGGCCCGTGTGGCGGCAATGACGCGTTCGCGCACCCAGGCGGGAAAGCCGCCGTCGATGATGACGGCCGAGAAGTCGATGACCGAGGCGGAGGCGACGACCGCCTGGGCGAGCGCCGCCGCCATGTCGTCGATCCAGATCTGCAGGGGCGCGCCGAAATCCACCCAGTCGTCGGGCGAATACCAGACGGGTTTCGGATCGATGCCATGGTCCCGCAGCAGGTTTTCGAGGCGGTAGATCGAGGCGATCTTCAGGAGCTGCACCGTCTCGCCGTTGCGGCCCTGCACGGGCAGCGGGCCGATGGCGCCGGCGGTGCCCGTGCGGCCGGTGAAGAGCGCGGAATTCAGCACCACGCCGCCGCCGATGAAGGAGCCGATGAAGAGATAGAGGAAATCGGGATATTGCGGGCCAAGCCCGAACACCAGCTCGGCGGCGCAGGCGCTGGTGGCGTCGTTCTGCAAGGTCACGGGATAGGGCACGCGCTTGGCGATCTCAGCCTCGAGATCGACGCCGCGCCACTGGTCCATGTCGGCCTGCGGGGCACCGACCTCGCTTGCCCAGCTCCACAGCTCGAAGGGCGCGGCGACGCCGAAGCCGGCGATGCGGGCGCGCTCCTCCGGCGTGATCGAGGCTTCGAGCTCGGCCAGCCCCTCCTCCACGAAGGACAGCAGCGAGCCGGGCATGGGATAGGGAAAGGTCAGCCGCACCTGGCGGCGGATGCCGCCGACGAAATCCATCAAGACGATATCGGCGCTGCGGCGGCCGATCTTCAGACCCAGCGAATAGACCGCATCCGGATTGAGCCGCATCGGCACCGAGGGCTGACCCACCTTGCCGCGCATCGGTTCGCCGCGCATCAACAGCCCCTCGGCCTCCAGTGCGCGCATGATGACGGTGACGGTCTGGGCCGAAAGGCCGCTCCGCCGCGCGATATCGGCCTTGGAGAGGCTTCCGTGCCGGCGCACCAGCGACATGACGAGGCGCTCGTTATAGGCGCGCACGCGCACCTGGTTTGCACCGCCGCTGGGATCGAGGATTTCGGCCGGCGCGGCGGGCGCCGTCGCGGCATGTTTGCTCATCGTCTCCTCCCGTGCCGGTCGCGGCGCAAGGCACCTTTTCCGGTCCTCTTATCGGCTGCCCTTCCGCTCTTCCATCGGAAATGTGACATCCGGGGTCTCCGCCCTATCTTGACCAGAGCATGCCACAACGAATTAATAATTCAATTCGATTTATTTATTGACAGGCATTTCTTTTGGTGTTTTTCTCAAGCTCGGAAGCAGGGTCGGCTGGCGGAGGAGCCGCACGGCCCCCTGCGGCCGGATGGCTCCAGGAGAGGAGCGATCCCGTTTTGTCCTTGGGAGGATACTGATGAAGAAATCGATCATTTCCGCCGCTCTCGGCGCACTCGCGCTCGGCGTGGCCTTCTCGTCGCCGGCAGCCGCCGCCGACACCACTGCCTGCCTGATCACCAAGACCGACACCAACCCCTTCTTCGTCAAGATGAAGGAAGGCGCCGAAGCCAAGGCCAAGGAACTCGGCGTCACGCTGAAGGCCTATGCCGGCAAGGTGGACGGTGATTCGGAAAGCCAGGTCGCCGCGATCGAGACCTGCATTGCCGACGGCGCGAAGGGCATCCTGATTGCCGCTTCCGACACCAAGGGCATCGTTCCCTCGGTGCAGAAGGCACGTGACGCCGGCCTGCTGGTCATCGCGCTCGACACGCCGCTCGAGCCGCTCGACAGCGCCGACATGACCTTCGCCACCGATAACCTGCTCGCCGGCGAACTGATCGGCAAGTGGGCCGCAGCGACCCTCGGCGATGCCGCCAAGGACGCAAAGGTCGCCTTCCTGGACCTCACGCCCTCGCAGCCGTCGGTCGACGTTCTGCGCGACCAGGGCTTCATGAAGGGCTTCGGCATCGACGTGAAGGACATCAACAAGATCGGCGACGAGGATGACCCGCGCATCGTCGGCCATGACGTGACCAACGGCAACGAGGAAGGCGGCCGCACCGCCATGGAAAACCTCCTGCAGAAGGATCCGTCCATCAACGTCGTGCACACCATCAACGAACCGGCCGCTGCCGGCGCCTATGAAGCGCTGAAGGCTGTCGGCAAGGAGAAGGACGTGCTGATCGTGTCGGTCGACGGCGGTTGCCCGGGTGTCCAGAACGTCATCGACGGCGTCATCGGCGCCACCTCGCAGCAGTATCCGCTGATGATGGCATCGCTCGGCGTCGAGGCGATCAAGAAGTTCGCCGATACCGGCGAAAAGCCGAAAGCCACCGAAGGCAAGGACTTCTTCGACACGGGCGTCGCGCTCGTGACGGACAAGCCGGCAGCAGGCGTCGAGTCCATCGACACCAAGGCCGGCAAGGACAAGTGCTGGGGCTGATGCCCCCGCCGGCCCGGTTTGACCGGGCCGGCCATCCGCCATGGACGGATCGGGTCGCGACAAACGCACCCTTGTTTTGACAATCGCGAAAAGACGTGGGCACCTTTCTCCCCAGCGATCAGCGGCATGGTATCGTGCTGCTGCACGGAGAAGGCCGCCCGAAGAAGACGGCAGGTGCGCAGAACGCGTCTCTACCGATACGTCCACGCACCCATTTTATCCGGCACTGCCGCGACGGTCGGCATCGGAAGGGGAGGAAAAGGATCATGAGTGAGACAACGACGGCCACACCGGCCTCGCAACCCTCGCAGGAATTCGAGAAGGTACTGACCGGCAGCGCAACGCGGGTCGCGTCCTTCGATACGCATGACAAGACACCCATTCAGAAATTCCAGCATTTCCTGCACGGCAGCCCGTCTGCCGTGCCGCTCATCGTGCTCGTGCTGTCGGTCGCGGTGTTCGGCGCCATTCTCGGCGGAAAGTTCTTCTCCGCCTTCACCATGACGCTGATCCTCCAGCAGGTGGCGATCGTCGGTATCGTGGGTGCTGCCCAGACGCTGGTCATCCTGACGGCCGGCATCGACCTTTCGGTCGGCGCCATCATGGTGCTGTCCTCCGTCGTGATGGGCCAGTTCACCTTCCGCTACGGCCTGCCGCCCGCCGTGTCGGTCGCCTGCGGCCTCGCCTGCGGCGCGCTCTGCGGCTATATCAACGGCCTGCTCGTCGCCCGCATGAAGCTGCCGCCGTTCATCGTCACGCTCGGCATGTGGCAGATCATCCTCGCCTCGAACTTCCTCTATTCGGCCAACGAGACGATCCGTTCGCAGGACCTCGCCACGCAGGCGCCGCTGCTGCAGTTCTTCGGCAACAATCTCAAGCTCGGCGGCGCGGTCTTCACCTATGGCGTCATCGCGATGGTGCTTCTGGTGGGCGTGCTCTGGTATGTGCTGAACCAGACCGCCTGGGGCCGCCATGTCTATGCCGTCGGCGACGACCCTGACGCGGCGGAGCTTGCCGGCGTGAACGTCAAGCGCATGCTGGTCTCGGTCTATACGCTGTCCGGCCTCATCTGCGCGCTGGCCGGCTGGGCCCTCATCGGCCGCATCGGCTCGGTCTCGCCGACCGCCGGCCAGTTCGCCAATATCGAATCGATCACCGCCGTGGTGATCGGCGGCCTCTCGCTGTTCGGCGGACGCGGCTCGATCCTCGGCATGATTTTCGGGGCGCTGATCGTCGGTGTGTTCTCGCTCGGCCTGCGTCTCGTCGGCACGGACCCGCAATGGACCTATCTCCTGATCGGCGTCCTCATCATCTCGGCAGTCGCAATCGACCAGTGGATCAGAAAGGTAGCAGGCTGATGGCACTCGAACCCATTCTCACCGCCCGTGGCCTCGTCAAGCGCTACGGTCGCGTCACCGCCCTCGACAATGCCGATTTCGACCTCTATCCCGGCGAAATCCTCGCCGTGATCGGCGACAACGGCGCCGGCAAGTCCTCGATGATCAAGGCGATCTCAGGCGCCATCACGCCGGACGAGGGCGAAATCCGGCTCGAAGGCCAGGTGATCAACTTCCGCTCGCCGATCGAGGCCCAGAAGGCGGGTATCGAGACGGTCTATCAGAACCTCGCGCTGTCGCCGGCACTCTCGATTGCCGACAACATGTTCCTCGGCCGCGAGTTGCGCAAACCGGGCGTCATGGGCAGCGTGTTCCGCAAGCTCGACCGCGGGGCGATGGAAAAGTTCGCCCGCGACAAGCTGTCGGAACTCGGCCTGATGACGATCCAGAACATCAATCAGGCGGTGGAGACGCTTTCGGGCGGCCAGCGTCAGGGGGTTGCGGTGGCGCGTGCGGCCGCCTTCGGCTCGAAGGTCATCATCCTCGACGAACCGACGGCGGCGCTCGGCGTCAAGGAAAGCCGGCGCGTTCTGGAACTCATCCTCGACGTGCGCCGGCGCGGCATTCCGATCGTGCTGATCTCGCACAACATGCCGCATGTCTTCGAGGTGGCCGACCGCATCCACATCCACCGGCTCGGTCGCCGTCTGACGGTGATCAACCCGAAGGACTACTCGATGTCCGACGCCGTCGCCTTCATGACGGGCGCCAAGCTGCCGGCAGAGGCCGTCGCGGCATGATTTCGCCTCCCACCATCGTGGATGCACTCTTGCGGCGCGCGGGAGACGCGCGCCGCTTCCTCGTCGGGCTGGCCGGTCCGCCGGCCGCCGGCAAGTCGACTTTGGCCGAAGCCCTGCGCGACGGCCTTCTTGCGCGCGGCGAGAGCGCCGAAATCCTGCCGATGGACGGCTTTCACATGGACAACGGCATTCTCGCCGAGCGTGGCCTCTTGCCACGCAAGGGCGTGCCGGAGAGTTTTGATGGGCGTGGCTTCGTCGATATCGTGAAGGCGCTGAAACGCACCGAGGGCGAGGTTCTGGTGCCGGTCTTCGACCGCTCGCGCGAACTCGCCATTAATGCCGCCCGCGCCATTCCTGTCGAAACGCGCTTCGTGCTGGCCGAGGGCAATTACCTGCTGTTCAAGGACGCGCCCTGGGACGCGCTCGACGGCGTCTTCGACTTCACCATCTTCGTCGGCCCGCCTTACCCCGTTCTGGAGGAGCGGCTGCGCCAGCGCTGGATGGGCTATGCCCTGCCGGAGGACCAGATCGGTTGGAAGCTCTACGGCAACGACCTGCCGAACGGAAAGCGCATCCTGGAAAACTCCAGGCCCGCCGATCTGCATATCGACATCTTCTGAGGCGATTGTCGTCAGCGCCCGCGGATGCTATCGCAGCCCCAAAATGCGGGAGAGACGCCGATGACCACAGAATTCACCATCCGCCGGCCTGACGACTGGCATCTGCACCTGCGCGACGGCGCCATGCTGGAGGGCGTGATCGGCGATACCAGCCGGCACTTCGCCCGCGCGATCATCATGCCGAACCTCGTGCCGCCGGTCGTAACGACAGCCGATGCGAGCGCCTATCGCGACCGCATCCTCGCCGCCCTTCCCAAGGGCGACCGGTTCGAGCCGCTGATGACGCTCTATCTCACCGAGCACACCAATCCCGACGACGTGGAAGCCGGCTTCAAGAGCGGCCTGATCCGCGCAGTCAAACTCTATCCGGCCGGTGCGACGACCAACTCCCATGGCGGCGTGCGCGACATGGACAAGGCGATGCCTGTACTGGAGCGCATGGCGAAGATCGGCCTGACGCTCTGCGTACATGGCGAGGTGACGACGCCGGAGGTCGATATCTTCGACCGCGAGGCCGTGTTCATCGAGACGGTGCTGGATCCGCTGCGCCAGCGTCTGCCGGAACTGCGCGTGACCATGGAGCACGTGACGACGAAGAACGGCATCGACTATATCAAGGCCTCCAAGGCGAACCTTGCCGGCTCGATCACCACGCATCACCTGATCATCAACCGCAACGCCATCCTCGTCGGCGGCATCAAGCCGCATTATTACTGCCTGCCCGTCGCCAAGCGCGAGGAGCATCGCCTCGCACTGCGCGCCGCCGCGACCTCCGGCGACAAGCGCTTCTTCCTCGGCACCGATTCGGCGCCGCATGTCGATCCGCTGAAGGAATGCGCCTGCGGCTGCGCGGGCATCTACACCTCGATCAACACGATGAGCTGCCTTGCCCATGTCTTCGAGGAGGACGGTGCGCTCGACAGGCTCGAGGCCTTCGCTTCGCTGAACGGCCCGGAATGGTACGGCCTGCCGGCCAATGAAGAGACGATCCGCCTCGTCAAGCGGGCCGAACCCGTCGCCTTCCCCGCGAAGATCGAGACGGGGGCCGGGCCGGTGACGGTGTTCGATCCGATGTTCCCGCTCTACTGGGACGTGGCATAATCCGCCCGGTCAGATGAAGGGTCGCGGCCCGCGCCGCAGCCCTTCCCAGCCGGCGAGCGTCTGAAGCCCGTCGGCATCGAGGATTTCGCAGCCCTTGTCCTGCCAGCGCATCAGTTTGCGGTCGGAGAGTTTGCGCAGCGTCTTGTTGGTGTGCACCAGCGACAGGCCGAGCGTATCGGCGACGTGCTGCTGGGTGATCGGGATCACCCGCCGCCCGCCATTGACGCCGGCCGAATGCGCCCGCTGATGGATGAAGGACAGGAGATAGGCCGTGCGCTCGAGCGCCGTGCGCCGGCCGATGCTCAAAAGATGCTCGTCGAGGATGCGCTCCTCGGCGGCAGCGATCCAGGTGAGATCATAGGCGAGCGACGCATGGCGCTCGAACAGCCGCTCCAGCTTGGAGCGCTCGAAGACGCAGAGCGTTACGGGGGTCAGCGCTTCGATCGAATGGTCCATCTCGCCCATCAGGCTGCCCTGCAGGCCGATGAGATCACCCGGCAGCACATAGTTCATGATCTGTCGGCGGCCGTCAGGCAGAAGCTTGTAGCGGAAGGCCCAGCCCGAGAGCACCGTGAAGAGATGGGCACTGTGCATGCCCTCGACGAGGATGGTCGCACCGCGCTCGATCGACAGTTCGCCGCTCTTGAACTGCGAGACGAAATCCAGTTCCTTCGGTGTGAAATCCCGAAAATCAGGCAAATTGCGCAGGGGACATTGCTGGCAGGGCGTACGCCACCGGGTCTGCTGGGTGCCCACCGTACCGCTCGCCATCATGCCTCCGCGCCTGTCGATTGAGACCAGCCGGAACCGGCTGGCCCATCGAAACGCGCAAGCCGTGCGCTTGTTCCATCACGCGGGCGCTATGTCTTTTTTAAATGACACTTTTTGGGATGATGTCCAATGTCCGCCTCCCGCAGCACCGTTCTCCCGGTGCTTGCACATGGATTGGAGTGCGGCACCATGGACCGTTCTATACCGCACATCGTCATAGCCGAACGCGAGTTCCTGATCGCGCTGGATGCGGAATACCTGATCAAATCGGCACTCGATTGCCGCATCACCCTGCTTCGGCCGGAACAGCTGGATGAATGGGATGCAGCGGCGCTCGCCGGGATCGATCTCTGCCTGCTCGACGTGCCGCTCGACGCGACGCGCATCACCACGCGCACCAATCGGCTGATCGAGGCGCGCGTGCCGCTGTTGTTCACCACGGTCGCCGATATCCATATCGGTGGCATCGAAGGCTTCGAGATCGTTCCGATCGCGCGAAAACCCTATGATGGCGAGGCGCTGGCGGCGCTCGTCAGGGGACGGCTGCGGCAGAGGCCGCAACCGCCGGAGACCGATCAGAACTGACGGCCGATCTTCGCGTCCACCGAGTGGCTGTTGGCGCCACGCACCGCGAAGAAAAACAGGATCAGTGTCCAGAGGATCGACTTCTCCGCGCCGCCAAGGCCTTCGCCCTGCACGATGCCGTGGAAATAGACGGTCACAGCCAGCACGATCATCGCGGCAAAGGATGCCGGGCGCGTAAAGAGGCCGATGGCGATGAGGATGCCGCCGAAGAATTCGGTGGCCGACAGCAGCGGCGACCAGAGGGCGCCCGGATAGAAGCCGAGGCTTTCGACCATGCCGGTGGCACCAAAGGGGTTGATGATCTTGCCGTAGCCATGGGTGACGAGCAGCAGGCCGGCGGCGACGCGCAGGATCGTCTCGGCGCTCTCCGAAAGCCTGGAATAGAGGCCGCCGAGCGACGGGATGATGAGGCGCGGGCGGGTGGTGGCAAGCTCTGTCATGGGGTCTCCTGTGAGCATATTGCGGTGCAACACGTCTCCTCCAGGAATCGGGCTGCGACAAGATGTCCGCCGACAAAACTTGATAAATTGAGTTGACATTTCCGTGAGATGACCGCGAGCGGAGGCGTGCCAAGCCGCACCCGCTGCTATATGCTTCAGCGATCGATCAGGAGGTTGCCATGTCCGGGGAAAAGCCGCGTATTTCCATTCTCTACTGCACCCAGTGCAACTGGCTGCTGCGCGCCGGCTGGATGGCGCAGGAGTTGCTGTCGACTTTTTCCGACGCACTCGGCGAAGTGGCGCTCATTCCCGGCACCGGCGGCAATTTCGAGATCCGCGTCAACGACGCGCTGGTCTGGGAGCGCAAGCGCGACGGCGGCTTTCCGGGACCGAAGGAACTGAAGCAGCGGGTGCGCGACATCATCGAGCCCGGCCGCGATCTCGGCCATACCGACCGCGCCGACCAGACGACGGCCTGATTGAATATGCCCTGAAACGAAAACGGCGGGCCGAAGCCCGCCGCCTGTTTCAGCCCGGTCGCGATCAGCGATAGGGCGAATAGCACATACGATAGACGCCGCCGCCGGCATGGTAGCGGTTGGTATAGGGGTCGTAGGTGCGGTAGCGGTTCGAGCACCAGCGCACATGGGCGTTGCGCCCGCCGCCATAGTAGCGCGGCCGTTCGTAGCGCGGACGATAGTAGCGGCGCTCATAGCCGTAATACGGGCGATGATGGCGGCGATAGTAGCGCGGGCGCTCGCAGCCATAGCCGACGCAGAATTCCACCTGCGCCTTCTGCACGTCGCTCTTCGCCTGCAGCGGTACGGCCAGCGGGACGGCCTGGGCCGCTCCCATCGGCGCAATTGCGGAGGCGATGCCCATAACGCAACCGAAGACGAGATTCTTGATCTTCGACATGTGATCCTCTCTAGCTTTGGCGGGATTTCTCCCTGTCACGTCCCTGCTTTGCATTACGTTCACGCATTTTGTTTTATTCATGGTCGCGCGCCCGTCCTGTAGAGGGGATTTATCGCGGCGCGCGCGATCCGCAAGAGGCAGAGGTGTTGCATGAGCCTGAAATTCGGAACCAGCGGCCTGCGAGGTCTCTCGGTCGATCTCGAGGGTCCTGCGACCGCGCTCTACGCCACCGCCTTCGCCCGCCATCTCATCGCCTCCGGCATGGCCAAGCCCGGTGACGAAATCCTGATCGGCCGCGATTTCCGCGCCTCCAGCCCCGCCATTTCAGCCATCGCCATCGCCGCCCTGCGCAAGGCCGGTCTTCAGCCGCGCGACTGCGGCACGCTGCCGACGCCGGCGCTGGCACTGCTCGGGCTTTCCCGCAAGGCGGCCTGCCTGATGGTGACGGGCTCGCACATTCCCGCCGACCGCAACGGCATCAAATTCTACCGGCCGGACGGCGAGATCGACAAGGCGGACGAAGCCGCGATCACTGCCGCTGCCGAGGCGATCCGCACCGAGGGCATCACCTTCGATGCCGCCCGGGAGACGGCCGAAGATCTCCATGCCGGCGCAATGGCGCTGTACGGCGCGCGCAACCGCGCCCTGCTGCCGGAGGGGAGCCTTTCCGGCCTGCGCGTCGGCGTCTACCAGCATTCCACCGTGGCCCGCGACCTCTTTGTCGACGTGCTCGCGCACTATGGCGCCGATGTCGTGGCGCTGGGCCGCTCGGAGACCTTCATTCCCGTCGATACGGAAGCCGTCTCGCCCGAGACCGTCGCACTCCTGCAAGGTTGGGCCGTACAGCATGGCCTCAATGCCATCGTCTCCGCCGATGGTGACGGCGACCGGCCGCTCGTGGCCGACGAGACCGGAACGCCGGTGCGCGGCGACCTGATCGGCCTCATTGCCAGCCGCTTCCTCGACGCGACCGTGATCGCCACACCCGTCACCTCCAATTCCGGCATCGAGGCCGCCATCGACGGCCGCGTGCTGCGCACCCGGGTCGGCTCGCCCTTCGTGATCGCGGCGATGAACGAGGCCGTCACAGCCGGCGAAGCGGCCGTTGCCGGCTTCGAGGCCAATGGCGGCACGCTGACGGCGACGCCGTTCCGCGTGAACGGCCATGACCTGACGCCGCTGCCGACCCGCGACAGCCTGATGCCGATCCTCGCCGTGCTGGCGCTTGCGGCGACCGAGGAAAAGCCGCTCTCGCTCATCGCGGCCGGCTTTGCGCTGCCCGCCGCCGCCAGCGACCGTCTGGAAAACTTTCCCGTCGAGACGAGCGCCGCCCTGATGGCGGAGCTGCGTTCGGGTGCAGGGCCGCTTGCCGCCTTCCTTGCGCCGATCGGCGTGCCGCAAAAAGTCAGCGATATCGACGGGCTGCGGGTGACGCTGGAAGACAGGAGCGTCATCCACTTGCGCCCCTCCGGCAATGCGCCGGAAATGCGCTGCTACGTAGAGGCCGCTGACGAGGCCGCCGCGATCAGGCTTCTCGCCGCCGGACTGCAGCGCATCCGCGACTGGGCGGTGAGCCGGTAAACAGGCTTTTTGCCAAGCCGTTGCAAAAACTTCAAAAAGCCTGTTGACACCGGCGGGCGGTCCTTCTACATCGCTCTCCGTCGCCCAGATGGCGGAATTGGTAGACGCGCCAGCTTCAGGTGCTGGTACTCGAAAGGGTGTGGAGGTTCGAGTCCTCTTCTGGGCACCAAATTCCCCGCTTCCTTACCAGAAGCGTTGTCAAAAAAGCCCGGCATAGCCGGGCTTTTTTGTTGGCCGAAACGGCCCCCTTTCCCTTCCCTGCCGACAAAACAGAATCTTCCCCATGCACCCTTGCGTCCGCGGCGCGAAGGGCAGATAAGCCTCAAAAATAGTCATTTGCCTTTTATAGATCAGGATCATCGTGGCCCCACCCCAACACGATGCCCAGAAATCGGGCACCCTGTCCAAATTCCGGCTCTTCTCCCCCATTCTTGCCGGCGCAACGTTGAAGGAACGCCTGATCGGCTGCCTCGGCGCCCTGGTCGGCATCTGCCTCACCGGCTTCGTCACAAGCTTCTTCATGGGGCATGATCCGCATCTGCCGCTGATCGTGGCGCCGGTCGGCGCCTCCGCCGTGCTGCTCTTCGCCGTGCCGGCCAGCCCGCTCGCGCAGCCCTGGTCGATCATCGGCGGCAACATGGTCTCCGCCTTTGTCGGTGTCACCGTCGCAACGCTGGTGCGCGATCCCGCCATCGCCATCGGCCTTGCCGTCGCGCTTGCCATTCTCGCCATGTCGCTCACCCGCTCGCTGCATCCGCCGGGCGGGGCGGCGGCGCTGACGGCGGTCATCGGCGGGGCAGCGGTCGCGCGCGCCGGTTTCTGGTTTCCGATCGTGCCGGTCGGCCTCAATTCGCTGCTGCTCGTCCTGCTGGGGATCGCCTTCCATCGCTTCTCCGGCCGGCAATATCCACACAAGCAGACGGTCGCCCCCGTCAACACGCACAAGACCGCCGATCCGCCGGCCGCCTTCCGCGTCGGCTTCAACACCGAAGACATCGACGCCGCCGTCGCGAGCTTCAACGAGACGCTCGACATCAGCCGCGCCGACCTCGACGTGCTGCTGCGGCAGGTCGAGTTGCAGGCGCTGATGCGCCAGCGCGGCGATCTCACCTGCGCCGACATCATGTCGCGCGATGTGGTGACGGTGACATCGGATGCCAGCGCCGAGGAGGCACGCAGCCAGCTGCTCGACCATGATATCCGCACCCTGCCGGTCGTCGATGCCGAAGGCCATATTCTCGGCACCGTGGGCCTGCGCGAGCTCGCCGCCAGGGCACCCGCCTCCCCCCTTCCGATCTCGCAGGCCAAGACCGCACGCCCCACCGACCCGGCCATCGGTCTCCTGCCGCATCTCACCGACGGCGCGATCCATGCCGTCATCGTCACCGACGACAACAACCGCGTCGTCGGCATCATCTCGCAGACCGATCTTCTGGCGACGCTCGCCAAAAGCCTCTCCCAGACCGGCCCGACGGGCCTGATGAGCGGGCACGGACAAGGAATCTGATCCCCATGCAGAAACAGTGTCACCGCGGGCTGACCGGCGTGAAGCCGGCAGCCCCCTTCCAGTGATTTTTTAAGAAATATGAAAGGAGTGTCGCCATGGCGACTGTCGACGAGAAGCTTGAACCCATTCTGGCCCAGGTGCTGCAACGCAACCCCGCCGAGCCGGAATTCCACCAGGCAGCCCGAGAAGTGCTTGAAAGCCTCGGCCTCGTCGTCTCCAAACACCCTGACTACCTGAAGGATGCGCTGATCGAGCGCATTTGCGAGCCGGAACGCCAGATCATCTTTCGCGTGCCGTGGGTCGACGACAGGGGCCAGGTGCAGATCAACCGCGGTTTTCGCGTGCAGTTCAATTCGGCGCTCGGCCCTTACAAGGGCGGCCTGCGCTTCCACCCCTCGGTCAATCTCGGCATCATCAAGTTCCTCGGTTTCGAACAGATCTTCAAGAACGCGCTGACCGGCCTGCCGATCGGCGGCGGCAAGGGCGGCTCGGACTTCGACCCGAAGGGCCGCTCGGAAGGCGAGATCATGCGGTTCTGCCAGTCCTTCATGACGGAACTCTACCGTCATCTCGGCGAATATACCGACGTGCCGGCCGGCGATATCGGCGTCAGCGGCCGCGAGATCGGCTGGATGTTCGGCCAGTACAAGCGGCTGACCAACCGCTTCGAGGCCGGCGTCTTCACCGGCAAGGGCCTGAGCTATGGCGGCTCGCTGGTGCGCAAGGAGGCGACCGGCTACGGCGCGGTCTATTTCACCCGCGCCATGTTGGAAAGCCGCGGCACCGGCTTCGAGGGCAAGAAGGTCACCGTGTCGGGCTCCGGCAATGTCGCGATCTATGCCATGGAACAGGCCATCGCCTACGGCGCCAGGGTCATCGCCTGCTCGGATAGCTCCGGTTACGTCGTCGACGAGGATGGCATCGACCTCGATCTCGTCAAGGAGATCAAGGAAGTGCGCCGCGAGCGCCTGTCGCAATATGTCCTGACGAGGAAGGGCGCGCATTTCATCCCCTCCGGCAAGGGCTCGATCTGGGACGTGCCCTGCGACGTGGCGCTGCCCTGCGCCACGCAGAACGAACTGACCGGCAAGGACGCCAAGACGCTGATCAAAAACGGCGTCATCGCCGTCGCCGAGGGCGCCAATATGCCCTCGACCCCGGAGGCCGTGCGTGCCTTCCAGGACGGCGGCGTGCTGTTCGGCCCCGGCAAGGCGGCCAATGCCGGCGGCGTCGCCACCTCCGCGCTTGAAATGCAGCAGAACGCCAGCCGCGACAGCTGGAGCTTCGAGACCGCGCGCGAACGCCTCGGCCAGATCATGCAGGGCATCCACGACCGCTGCGCCGAGACGGCCGAGGAATATGGCGCCAAGGGCAATTACGTGCTCGGCGCCAACATTGCCGGCTTCATCCGCGTGGCCGAATCCATGCGGGCGCAGGGCGTTATCTGACGCGCCATCCGATCCCTAAGCAGCACCCGGCCCCGGACCCTCTCCGGGGCCGTTTTCATTGGCGGCAACGAAAGCCTGACCGAAGCGGCCACCGGCGACGAGGCGGATGCGCGGGCGCTCCTCCGGGACAGGCTGGGCGGCTGCCGGCTGGTAGAGCACCTTTTCCAGTACGACCCAGTCGCGCCGTCCCTCGGGCCGGTCAAAGGCCATGGACTGGCCCTCGCGCAGGCCGAGCAGAGCAAGGCCGTAGAAGGTCGTGACCGGCAGGAAGGCGCCGCCGGGCACATAGGTGCCGGGCAGGCAGAGCGTCCTGACATCCGTGAGGCCGCTGGCGCAGCGGAAGGTCACGCGGGCGTCGATCATTGCGAGATCGGCCGGGATGCCGCCTTCCAGCGCCAGCCGATGGCCCGAGAGCTTGCGGCGCAGGAGGGTGCGCCATTCTTCCGTCAGCGGCGGTGCGTCGGCCGCCATCTTTTCCAGCACATAGCCGTCGCGCAGCGTCAACAAGGCGGGATTCTGTCCCATCGTCATTCTCCATGTGAAACCGTGGTGGAGAAGCCCCCTGGCCGCGATGCGGCACAGGGGGTCACGATCCTGCGACGAGGCAGCCTCCGATGCGCCCGGCAAGGGAAAAGGACAGGAACTTCATGGCACGCGCGGCCGTCAGGAGGCCTGGGCTGTTTGGGGGGCCGCATGCACGGCGATCACGCTGAGCCGCCGCACCCGCCCGTCACGGCCCGCCCAATCGATGGACTGGCCGGCGGAGAGGCCGAGCAGCGCCGCGCCGACCGGCGTCAGCACCGAGATGCGCTGGCGGGAAATATCGGCATCGCCGGGAAAGACGAGTTCGGCCGTCTGCGGCGCTTCGTCGTCGATGCGGAATTCGGCGAACGAACCCATGCGCAGGATGCCCGGCGCCATGCGGGCGTCGTCGACGATCTTCGCGCGGTCGAGCTCGCCGGCGAGCTGTTCGGCGGCATGCGGATCGCGCTCGGCCAGCCGGTCGGCCAGGTTCGACAGGCGCTCGTGTTCGGAACGGGCAATGGTGATGGCGGGCCGGCGGCCGCTCTTGGTCTTGGCAGTCATGGAAACCTCGCGCACGGGGTCACGCGGCCCTCAGGGGCACGTGGAAAATTCGGACTCTGGGAAATGGGTGTCGCGCTTTTCTGGCGCGGTGACGTGCTGGACGAAACCGCTATGCCCCCACGGCCGGGGCGCGACGCGACCAAGCCGAGGGGCTAGTGTCCTGCGAGAGGAAACAGCCGTTTCAGAAACCGGGCGAGGGAAGGCATCGTCGTCATGCCCCATGATGGGACGAGCACGACGGCAAAGTCAAGCAGGGCATGATGACACCCCCTGCGACGGACTGCCGGTTTGACAGATGTCAGGTACGGGCCGATAGCTCACCCGTCAGCAACAGGGAGCGAGCGATGATCGAAGACCTTTTTGCCCAGAACCAGGCCTGGTCGGCCGAGCGCAAGGCCGAAAAAGCCGACTATTTCGAGCGGCTCGCGCAGTTGCAGCGGCCGGAATATCTGTGGATCGGCTGTTCGGACAGCCGCGTGCCGGCCAATGTGATCGCCGGGCTGGAGCCCGGCGAGGTCTTCGTGCACCGCAACGTCGCCAATCTCATCCATCCCGCCGATCTCAACATGCTCTCGGTGGTCGACTATGCCGTGCACCAGCTCGGCGTGAAGCACATCATCATCTGCGGCCACTATGGCTGCGGCGGCGTGCGCGCGGCCGTCAGCGGCGAGCGCTTCGGGCTGATCGACCATTGGCTCCAGCCGATCCGCGACGTCGCCGACCGGCGCTTCGAATGCCGGGAGACATGGCACGACGACGAACTCGACCGGCTGTGCGAAGCCTCCGTCGCCGCCCAGGTCGAGCGGCTCGCCCGTACGCCGACGCTGCGCGACGCCTGGCAGGCCGGCAGGGATGTCTCGATCCATGGCTGGGTCTATGGCTTGAAGGACGGCCTGCTTTCTGATCTCAAATGCACGGTGCGGGGCAAGGATTGAGGCCGGGCGATGTCTGTCAGAACCAAGCGCGTCTATGAGGAACCGCGGCCGAAGACGGCGAGCGCATCCTCGTCGACCGGCTCTGGCCGCGCGGCATCTCCAAGGAGAAGTCCGATTTCCAGGACTGGATGAAGGACGTCGCGCCCTCTACCGCGCTGCGCAAATGGTTCGACCACAGGCCGGAGCGCTGGGCGGAATTTCAGGAACGCTACCGCGAGGAATTGAAGGGCAATCCGGCGCTCGACGATCTCAGGAAACGCGCGGCCGCTGGCACGATGACCCTGCTCTACGGTTCGCGCAACACGGAATTCAACCACGCCGCCGTGCTGGCCGACGTGTTGGACAAAGTCTAAAGGCGCTCTCCGGCGGCGATACGCAGGCCTTCGCGCAGGCGCGGCAGCATGGCGGGATCGGTCTTTTCCGAGGAGACGAGATAGGCCGGATAGGCGAAGGCCGGGCTGTTCGGCACGATCTCCAGCAGCCCCTGTTCCAGCTGCGGGCGAATGAACCCTTCGCGGAAATAGCCGGACCCTCCGACGGCGAGAATGTAATCGAGCGCGAGCGGACCGTAGCTGAGGGACACCGCCGGGTTCGGCTGCTCGGGAAACGCGGCGCGCAGGCTGGCGGCAAAATCCTCGCCCCAATCGATGCCGACAGGTTCGCCATCCGCTACCGGCCCCATCGTGCGGGCGAGCACCAGCCGCTCCTCGAACAGCAGCTCGGCGACAAGGCCCGGGCGGCGCGGCGCGCCGTAGAGCACGGCGGCATCGAGCGCACCGTCGGCGACCTCCGCCATCAGCCGCTCCGCCGTTTCGATCGAGGTGCGCACCGCAATGTCGGGGCATTCGCGGCGCATCCAGAGCAGCCAGTGTTTCAGGAGCGGGCTCCACAGGCTGAGTTCCGCACCGAGCGTCACCAGCGCGGCGCGGCCGGGCGGCAGCGCCACCGTGCCGCGCGCCGTTTCCCACACCTGCACCAGCGTCGCGGCGAAGCGGTAGAAGCGCTCGCCGGCCGGGGTCAGCCGCGCGCCGGCCTTGTTGCGCACGAAGACGGGGCGCTCCAGCTGCTCCTCCAGAACGCGGATGCGGGCGCTGACGGCGGTCTGCGAGATATGCAGGCTCTCAGCGGCGGCGACGAAGCTGCCGGTCTTGACCACTTCCAGGAATGTGCGGGCGATGGTGATATCCATGGCGGCAGAATAACCGCAAAATTCTTGCTGGAAAACAGCAATAGAATTCATTTGTCAGCGGAGGAGCGGACCGCCATTTTCGGCGCGAACAGCAGGGAGCAGCAGCGAAATGTCCGAGCGGGCAGCCGTGGAAATTCAACCGGAAACCGTTGCCGCAGCGCATGGCGTGGCAAGCGACACCGCCTTCGGCGCGGTGGCGCCGCCGCTCTATCTTTCGAGCACCTACCGCTTTCCCGACTTCGACACGCCGGGCGCCTATGACTATGGCCGCGTCGGCAACCCGACGCGCGACATGCTGGGCGACGCGATTGCGAAGCTGGAGGGTGGCGCCGGGACGGTGCTGACGCCCAGCGGCATGGCCGCCGTCGATCTGCTGATCAACCGTCTGCCGGTCGGCAGCATGGTGCTGGCGCCGCATGACTGCTACGGCGGCACCATGCGGCTGCTGAAGACCCGCGCGGCGCTCCGCCAGATCACGCTCCGGCTGGTCGACCAGTCCGATCTCGACGCCTTCAAGGCGACGCTCTGGGACCATCCGGCGCTGGTGCTGATCGAGACGCCGAGTAATCCACTGATGCGGGTGGTGGACATCGCGGCGCTCTCGGCGCTCGCCAAGGCCGCCGGCGCGCGGGTCGCCGTCGACAACACCTTCCTGTCGCCTGCCCTACAACGGCCGCTCTCGCTCGGCGCCGATTACGTGCTGCACTCGACGACGAAATTTTTGAACGGCCATTCCGACGTCATTTCCGGTGCGGTCGTCGCCGCGCATCCGGAAGACGTGCGGGTGCTGAAGCACTGGGCGAATGTGACAGGCGCCATCGCCGCGCCCTTCGATTCCTGGCTGACGCTGCGCGGCCTGCGCACGCTCTTTGCCCGCATGGCGATGCAGGAAAAGAACGCCATGGCGATTGCCGAACGGCTGAGCGGCCATGTCGCCGTGTCGCGCGTGCATTATCCGGGCCTGGCCGATCACCCCGACCACGCACTTGCCGCAAGACAGCAGCGGGGTTTTGGTGCGATGATGAGCTTCGAGCTTGCCGGCGGCGTGCCGGCCGTGCAGCGTTTCGTGCGCCATGTCGCGGCCTTCACGCTGGCTGAATCGCTGGGCGGCGTCGAAAGCCTGGTGGCGCACCCCGCCACCATGACCCATGTGGATATGGGGCCGGAGGCGCGTGCCAAGGCGGGCATTACCGATGGATTGCTCCGGCTCTCCGTCGGGCTCGAACATATCGACGATCTCCTGGCCGGGCTCGAAAGAGGGCTTAGGGCCTGCTGATGGGAGGATGCGATGGCAGATGACGACAGACCCGCGACCTTCGCCTCGCCGGCCTGTTTTTTGCACGAGATCGACCCGGCCTATGCCGGCCTGCCGGGGCCGCTCGACGCGCAGGCCTGGACGGATGTGAACCGCTGGCGCAAGGCCGAGCGGGAGCGGCTGATCGCCGAACGCCTCGCCATGCCGGTCGCGGCACGCCTCGCCCATGGCGACGCGATTGCGGCTCGTGTGCTCGATGAGATGGGTGATGTGACCGGACGTATCGTCAGCGCCTATTGGCCGTTGCGTGGCGAGCCGGATTTCCGGCCTTTCCTAGAGGAGGTGACGGCGCGCGGTGGGCTGACCGCCCTGCCCGTCGTCGTGGAAAAGGGGCGGCCGCTGGAATTCCATCTCTGGCAGACGGGCGAGGCGCTTTCGCGCGGCGTCTGGAACATTCCCATCCCCGCCGCGCCGAACCCATGCCGGCCGGATATCGTCATCGCTCCAGTCGTCGGCTTCGATGCGGCCGGTTACCGGCTCGGTTATGGCGGCGGGTTCTTCGACCGCACGCTGGCGGCGATGTCGCCAAAGCCGCGCGTCATCGGCATCGGCTACAGCGGTTCCCGCATCGCGACCATCTATCCGCAGCCGCACGACATTCCGATGGATATCGTGGTCACCGAGGCCGGGATCGTCCGGCCTCAGGCCTCCACCGTGCGCGCATTGACATAGAGCGCGCGGCCGGCAAACCAGCCGTTGATGCCGGCACCCAGGCCAAGCAGCACGAAAAGCACGGCACTCCAACCGAAACTGCCCGTCCAGCCCCTGATGAGGCCGACGACCAGCGGGCCGATGGCGGCCAGGAGATAGCCGACACATTGCGCCATGCCGGAAAGATGCGCCGCGACATGCGGATCGCGCGTGCGCAGCACGATGACGGTCATGGCGACCGCGATGAGCCCGCCCTGCCCGATGCCCTGCAAGACCGCCCAGATCCAGACCGACCAGAGCGGCGCAAACAGCAGGCCGAGCAGAGCCACCACGGCAAAGCCGCAGAGCGTGACATTGATCAACCGCTGGTCCTTGCCGCGCACGGCGAGATGCGGCGCGACGAGGCAGGCGGCGGCCTGCACCATGACGGACATGGAAACGATCGCGCCGGCCGTGACGCCATCCAGCCCACGTTCGCGCAGGATCGGCACCAGCCAGCCAAAGACGCAATAGGCGAGCGCCGATTGCAGGCCCATGAACAGCGTGACCTGCCAGGCCAGCCGGTCGCGCCAGAGACCCTCCACGCGAAAACCGGCGCGCTTGGCCTGCGTGCGGGTCGCCAGCACCTGCGGCAGCCAGAGCAGGGCGACCAGCAGCGCCGGCAGCGACCAGGCTGCCAGGGCGCCGTCCAGCGAACCGCCGAGCGCATGCTCGATGGGCAGCGTCAGGCCAGCGGCACCAGCCGCACCGGCGCAGAGCGCCATGGTGTAGCAACCGGTCATCAGCGCCGCCCGGTCGGCGAAATCGCGCTTGACGAGACCGGGTAGCAGCACATTGCCGACGGCAATCGCCGCTCCCGCCAGCGCCGTGCCGAAGAATAGCAAGGGAATGGAAGACAGGCCGCGCAGGGCCGTGCCAAACGCCACCAGCAGGATGACGGCCAGAAGCGTGCGCTCCGTGCCGATGCGCTGGGCCAGCTTTGGCGCAAGCGGCGAGAACAGGCCGAGGCAGACGACGGGCAGGGTCGTCAGCAGGCTGGCGCCGGTGGGCGAGAGACCGAGCACGTCGCGGATTTCCGGCAGCAGGGCCGAGGCGCTGGAAAAGACCGGGCGCAGATTGAAGGCGATGAGCACGAGGCTG